>CAYHQZ010000338.1:0-3203 GCA_964358555.1 uncultured Planctomycetia bacterium | reverse complement strand
GGCAAGCGGTTCGGCCCCGAGGTCCGGCGCCGAATTCTGCTGGGCACGTTCGCCCTCTCGGCCGGCTACTACGACGCCTACTACCTGAAAGCCCTGAAGGTCCGAACGCTCATCCGACGCGACTTCGAGGCCGCGTTCGCGATGGCCGACGTCCTGGCCGGACCCACGAGCCCGACGACCGCCTTCAAGGTGGGGGAGCGCTCGGCGGATCCGATCCAGATGTATCTCTCCGACATCTACACGACGCCCGCCAACCTCGCGGGGCTGCCGGCCCTGTCCGTGCCCGCGGGGCTTTCAAAGGCGGGACTGCCCGTCGGATTGCACCTCCACGCGCCCTCGCTTGCCGAGGATCGCCTGATCTCCGTCGCCGCCGCGCTCGCCGCGGCAGGCATTTGCCCCCCGGCCGTCGCGCCCGCGTTCGCGGACGGGGAGACGCCGTGAGCAAGGAGCGCTTCGAGCCGGTCATCGGGCTCGAGGTCCACATCCAGCTGGGAACGGTCTCGAAGCTCTTCTGCGGCTGCGCCAACGATTTCGGCGGCTCGCCCAACCACCAGGTCTGCCCGGTCTGCCTGGGAATGCCCGGGGTGCTGCCGGTGTTGAACCGCCAGGCGCTGGAATTCGGAATCCGGGCATCCCTCGCCGTCGGTGCGACGATTGCGGCATTCACGAAGTTCGACCGCAAGCACTACTTCTATCCCGACCTGCCGAAGAACTACCAGATTTCCCAATACGACAAGCCGCTTGCGACGGAGGGAACGCTTGAAATCGAGGTGGAAGGCCGGCGGAGGACCGTCGGGATCCAGCGCCTGCACCTCGAGGAGGACGCAGGCAAGATGATCCACGATCGCCACCTTTCGAAGTCCTGCGTGGATTTGAACCGCACGGGGGTGCCGCTCCTCGAGATCGTCTCCAAACCCGAGATATATTCGTCCGCCGAGGCCGTCGCGTATCTCCAGCGGATGCGGGAGACGATGCGCGCCGTCGGAATCTCCGAATGCAACATGGAGGAAGGAAGCCTGCGCTGCGACGTGAACCTGTCGCTTAGGCCCGCGGGGACGAAAGGCCTCGGAACCAAGGTCGAGGTGAAGAACCTGAACTCCTTCAAGTCCGTGGAGCACGCCCTCGAGATCGAGATCGAGCGGATCGCGGAGGTCCTGGAATCCGGCGGCCGGGTCGAACAGGAGACGCGCCTCTACGACGCCGCGCGCGGGATCACGGCCTCCATGCGCTCGAAGGAATCCGCGCACGACTATCGCTACTTCCCCGAGCCCGACCTTCCCGGATTCCGGATTCCAAGATCCTGGGTGGACGAGGTCCGGGGGGAACTTCCGGAGCTGCCCGACGCCTTCCGAAAGCGCCTCGTCGAGACCCTCGGCCTTACCGACTACGAAGCCGACGTCCTCGCCCGGGACCGAGCGCTGGCCGTCTACTTCGACGAGACGGTCGCCGCCGGCGCGCCCGCGAAGGCCGCCGCGAATTGGATCTTGAACGACATCCAGAAAGTCTTGAAGGAGCGGGGCGAAACCCCCGAGAAATTCCCCGTCCGGCCGAAGGCGCTTGCCGCGCTGCTTGCCCTCGCGGCGCAAGAAGGCCTCGAGGTCGCCCTCGCCCGGAGGGTCTTCGAGGAGATGCTCGCAACGGGCGCCGACGCCGCGCACGCCAAGGCGAAGATCGGGATCGCGGGCGCAGGCGACGAGGGCGCCATCCGCGCCATCGCGGAGCAGGCCATCGCCGCCGCGCCGAAAGCCGTTGCCGACTTCAAGTCCGGCAAGACAAGCGCCATCCAGGCGATCGTCGGGCAGGCGATGAAGATCGCGAAGGGCAAGGTTTCGCCGCAGAAGGCGCGCGAGGCGATTGAGGGGCTGCTGAAGTGAAAAAAGCCTGGACCTGCGACGGCTGCCACCGGAAGGGCTACGTCGGCCGCGACCCGCGCTGGATCGCGACCATCGAGCTGACGGCCGCCCCGGACCCGATCATCGCCCATCCCGCCGATCTCTCGAAGGACCTCGAGGCGGAGATAAAGAAACTTGTGAAACAGATATCGAAGATTCCAGAGCAGGAACTGAAGGACGAAGTCCACAAGAAGTTCCAGTTCACCCTGTGCCGCGCCTGTCAGAAGCGGCTCCTCCGTTCGCCCCTGCCCATCCACCACCGCCACGTACGGGAGACGTCCCGGAACTGACGCCAATTGCACGAATTCATGAGCCGCGCGCGCCGGAGCCGCCCGCGGCCGAAAGGAAACGACCATGGGTTTTAAGCCGTTCAATCTGGATCCCCGCCTGCTGCCCGGCATCGCGCGCGCGGGATACGTGACGCCGACGCCCATCCAGACGGCGGCGATGCCCTCCGTTCTCGAGGGCCGCGACATCATCGCGACGGCCCAGACCGGCACGGGGAAGACCGCCGTCTTCGTCCTGCCGATCCTGCACCGGCTGCTGACGACCGCAGGCGCGCGCGGACGCGCCCGGGTGCTTATCGTCACGCCCACCCGGGAACTCGCGGAGCAGATCCACGAATCGATCCAGGAATTGGGCGCGGGCACCGGGATGCGGAGCGCAACCATCTATGGCGGCGTCGGCGCGGCGCCGCAGATCCGGGCGTTGCGGAGCGGCGTCGAGATCCTCGTCGCCTGTCCCGGGCGCTTGCTCGATCACGTAGGCCAGCGCAACGCCGATCTATCCTCGATTGAAATCCTCGTCATCGACGAGGCCGACCGGATGCTCGACATGGGCTTTTTGCCCTCCGTTCGCGAAATTCTCCGCCACGTCCCGGCGAAACGGCAGACCCTGCTCTTCTCCGCGACGTTTCCGTCCGAAATCGAGCACCTCGCGGCCCAGGCGCTCAAGGCGCCGAAGCGGATCGCCGTGGGGCTCGCGTTGCCCGCCCACACGGTCACTCATGCGCTCTATCCGGTGTCCCACCACCTGAAGTCCCCGCTCCTTCTGGCGCTCCTCCGGCAGACGAGCACCGATTCGGTCCTGGTCTTCACCCGCACCAAGCACCGCGCCGAGCGCCTGGCGCACCAGATCGAGAACGCCGGACATCGCGTGACGAGCCTGCACAGCAACCGCTCCCAGGGCCAGCGCCAGTCGGCGCTCCAGGGATTCAAGGGCGGGGCCTACCGGGTCATGGTCGCCACCGACATCGCCGCACGGGGCCTCGACGTGGAGAGCATCTCCCACGTCGTCAACTACGACATGCCC
>CAYHQZ010000337.1:0-3233 GCA_964358555.1 uncultured Planctomycetia bacterium | reverse complement strand
GCGGCCTACATCTGGGGCGGCTACGCCAACTGCGCGAACTACCCGCCGGTCCTGAAGGCGGTCGGCCTCTATTTTTCGCAGGCCGTCATCTGGGTGAAGGAGCACCCGGTCCTCACGCGGAAGGATTTCATGGGGAACCACGAGTGGTGCTTCTACTGCTGGCGCGAAGGCGCGGCGCACTACTTCAACCCGGAAATCAATAACGCCACCGACGTCTGGGTCGTGAAGAAAGTGAACCCGCAGCAAATGGTACATTTGACCGAGAAGCCGGTCGAACTCGCCATCCGGGCGATGACGTATTCCTCGCGCCCGGGCGAGAACGTCCTGGACCTTTTCGGCGGGAGCGGCTCGACGCTCATCGGCGCCGAGAAGACGGGCCGGCGCGCGTTCCTGATGGAACTCGACACGCTCTACACCGACGTCATCGTGAAGCGCTGGGAAGAATTCACGGGCAAGAAGGCCGAGCGGATCCCGGCCCCGGCACCCGCGGCGCCGGCTGCGGAGGAGGCGAAGGCGTGATCTACCTCGCGTCCCCGTACACCCACCCGGACCCCGCCGTCCGCGATGCCCGCTATCGATCCGTTTCCCGAAAGGCCGCGGACATGCTCCGGAACGGCATCGCGGTCTTCTCGCCGATCGTCTACAGCCACGCGCTGGCGGCCCTGGGGCTGCCGACGACGTGGCCGTTCTGGCGGGCATTGGACCGGACGATGATCGCGGCCTCCTCGGAAGTCTGGGTGCTGATGCTTCCCGGTTGGAAGGAATCCGTTGGCGTCCAGGCAGAAATCCAGATCGCTCGTGAGATGGGGAAGCCCTTCTCGTTCATCAAGGCTTGGCCATCAAGTGACCGAACCCCGGCCGCACTTTTGCGCGCCGGGGCGGTCGGACTGTGAGGCGCCCGTGCTACCCCTCTTCCTCGTCCTCGTCTTCCTCGTCCCCTTTCTCGATCCGATCGACCCACTCGTCGATGTTGAAGTCGCCGCACAGGAACCCGTGGTTGGCGCCCGCATGGGTTTTCAATTGATCGACGAGATACGCCCGCGCGTGTCCGTCGTCGGTCTTGTCGGCCACGTCCTCGAGTGTCTGGATCACGAAGAACAGCGCCGACTGGGCGATCTGCAGTTTCTCGACGTTCGTCGCCTTGTCCGCTTCGAAGGATTCCAACTCGTCCCGCAGGTCGTTCGCATCAACCGATTGCATGGTTTTCTCCTTTCACTTCGGGTTTACGCCAAGAACCTTCATCGCCCGTTCGGTGGCCTTCTGAAGCTGCGCCCGGAACGGCTCCGGGATCTTCCCGCTGTTCAGGGCCCCGTAGGCCGCGAGCGCCAGGGCATCGAGCGCGTTTTCCATCTCGCGGTCGTCCTCGGGAATCGTGACCTGAACCTTCTGCCCGTCCCGTCTGGTCATCGTCGGCATGTCTTTCTCCTTTCGTTACGACCCAATGGCGATGGCGTTGTAGAGGCGCACCGGGATCTGATCGCGAACCAGGGTGGCGAGCTCGTTGGCCACGCTCCCAGCCCGTTCGTAGTCGCCCGCGAGAACGGCGTCGTAGACTTCGTTCAGGCCCTTGACGTCTTCCCAGTAGACCTTGGCGTCTTCTTCGTTACCCCGGGCGTCTTCCCGCATGGCCTGCTTTTTCCAGGCCGCGATCTTCTTTTCGAAGCGCTCGAGGTCCCGTCGTTCGAACTTGTATCGCGTCGTCGTCATCTGCGTTCTCCTTTCGGTTTGGTATCGCATGTTTCAACCCGTATGACACACATGAGCCATGGGTTGAAAACACAAGCAAGGCAATTCCGCGAGGAACTCTCGGAATATTTTTCGGCGCCATTTCTCGGCCCATGTCGCGAAACGTGTGCCATGCCAAAAGGAAAAATTTCGGGTGACGGCGGAACCGTCACAGCGCCCGCTACCCGTCACCCGTGGCCTTTCCCCGCAAATCCCCGGGCGCCCGCTTTTGGCGCCCCGTTGGCCCACGTTGCGCCCGTTTCCCCGGATCGACCCGGACTACCACCCGCCTACACCCGCGCGCCCACGCGCGAAAGGCGCCAATTCGAGGCGCCGCCCTTCAGCGACCACGCCCCGGCCGCGATTTCTCGCGCCGGGGTGGTCGGAACCCGGGAAATGCTTTCGCTATTCCTGGCTCACGAACGTCCCGCGACCGGACTTCTTGAACCGAGACGTCTCGCCCTTCTTGGCAATCTCCCGAATGATCGCGGCGTAGACCGTCGCCGCCGGGGTCTTGCCCTTCGTTTTCCACATCCCCGAGGCGAGCGCCTTCTCGACGATGGCCTTGCAGTCCATCGGCTTCTTGGCGTCCGCGAGGATCTTCGCGGCAGCGTCGAGCCCGGACATCGTCCCGTCCTTGCGCTCGGTCTTCTTGCGGACCTTGACCGTCTGCTCGCCCGCGACCGGCTGCTCCTTCGGAGCCTTCTTGCCCTTGGCCTTCGGCTCCTTCCCGAGGACCGCCTCGACGGCGGCCTTGTCCTCGGCGGCGATCTTGTCGGTGGCCTGCGCCTCCGTCGCGACCTTGACCTCGACCGCCTCGATCTTCTTCGACGCCTTCTTCGACGCCCCAACCCGACCCGACTTCTTGTTCTTCTTCGACATGGTCCTGTTTTCCTTTCGGATGCGGGGTTCGGCGTTCGCCGTTCCCCTGGTTTTGGTTTCTACGTCACTCACGTTTTTTCCCGCCCCGTCCCGCGTCGCCCGTTCGTTCGTGTTTCGCATGTTTCGTTCTCCTGGACACACATGAGCCATGGCGCGCGAAGGAAGGGAAGGCAATTCCGGCAAGGATTCGCAGAAAGTTTTTCGCATGCATGTGGGCGCCTTTTTGGCCTCGGGGCGGGCGACATTCCGCCTGTCCTCGCCGTGCCAATACCAGTCGTAGACGAGTGCGTCTGCGACATCGCATCGCTCGCCCCCGCGGGTGCAAACCTTCCGGGCGTCAGGAATCTCTCGCACCTTTCCATTCATCTGTTCTCTCCCTCTAGCCCGGGCTTGGAACCGGGCTCGCGGTTTACGCCCGTGCGTCGGGCGTTTTCGCCATCAGCAGGGCGAAATGGCCTGTGCTGGCTGGGCGACGGGAATAAATCTGAAGGAGACGGAGAAGAACGAGTCACGCGGCCATGGCGCCCAGCGATCCGTTGCGTCGATGATTTCCATGGTTCCGGTGAATTTCCCGGCCATCGCCGCCATGACATCCGCGGTGAACTTCTCGACCGTCATCCCGTGCC
>CAYHQZ010000336.1:0-3240 GCA_964358555.1 uncultured Planctomycetia bacterium | reverse complement strand
GTCTACCTGCCGTGGACCGCGAGGAGACCGGGAGCGCCAGCCGAGCCCCCGCCCCAAGCCCGTGCCCGGTTTATGCCCCCGACGAAAAAGCACCGTAAGTATACAAGTTTACAACGTCCCCTATGTCTCTATGTCTTCCGAGGAGACCGGGAGCGCCGGCCGAGCCCCCGTCCCGAGCCAGTGCCCGGTTTATACCCCCCGACGCAAAAGCATCGCAAGTATACAAGTTTACAACGTCCCCTATATCTTCGGAGCGGCCGGCGCGGCCGGGCGGGGCTTCATGATCCGCGCCGGGGTGAAGGCGTCCTCGGGCTCGCGCGTCAGCAGGATCTGGTCGAGCCGGAAGCCGTCCTCCCGGAACGAAAGCCGCAGGCGGTGGGCGCCCGCGGCGAGCCGGATCGGCCGCAGCTGCCCCATCCGCTCCGGGTCCTGGAACCGCCAAGAGACCCAGTGCCACAGGCGGTGGTTCGAGGAGGAAATCTCGGCAGGCTGGCCCTCGTCGATCCGGAACGCGAACGAGTCCCCGCAGGCGCAGCAGGCCCAGAACCGGAACCAGATGAAGTAGTCCCCGGCCTCGGGCACGGAGAACGAAAGGGTCGCTTCCGACTTGTCGGCGCCCGGGAGGTGCTCATGCACCGGCGCGTCCCCGTGCTTCGCGGGGATCTCGATCGCCTTCCCGACCGAAGCCTCGGCGTCGTCCGCCGCCCGGAACAGCGGCGTGAGCGCCGCGCCCTCGGCTTCGAGAAGGATGTAGTCGGGCTCCGAAAGCACGAGCGCCCCGTCGGAAGGCGTCGGAATTGTCGCGGGCTTGCGCGTCAGCCGCTCGACGAGAAAGACCCCCGCCGCCAGGGCGACGACGACGGCCGCGATCGCGATGCGCTTCATCGGAATGCCGGCCCCGCGGGGCCGCGCAGGACGTCGTCCGCCTCGCCCGGGCTTACCCGCTCGAGGACGCGCCGGATCAGATCGTCCGGGGAGATGCCCTCGGATTCGGCCAGGAAGTTGAGGACCAGGCGGTGGCGCAGGACCGGCAGGGCGACCGCGCGAACGTCCTCCGCCGAAACGTAGGGCCGCCCCCGCATGGCCGCTCGGGCCTTCCCTCCGAGAATCAGGAACTGGCAGGCCCGGGGGCCGGCGCCCCAGGCGATGTATTCCCGCACGCCGGAGAGCCCCGCGGACGGCCGGGTTCCGCGCGCGATCCGGACGGCGTAGCGGATCACGGTATCGGCGGCAGGCACGCGGCGCACGAAGGACTGCAATTCGAGAATCTCCTCGCCGGACAGGACCGGCTTCGGATCGGCCTCCAGCCCCGCCGTGGTCGTCCGGACGATCTCGACCTCCTCCTCCTCGGGCGGGTAGTCCACCTTGATCTTGAACATGAACCGATCCAGCTGCGCCTCGGGCAAGGGATACGTCCCCTCGTGCTCGATGGGGTTTTGCGTGGCGAGGACGAAGAAAGGCTCCTCCAGGGGCTGGCGCTTGCCGCCGGCGGTCACCTGGCGCTCCTGCATGGCCTCCAGGAGCGCCGCCTGGGTCTTGGGGGGGGCGCGGTTGATTTCGTCCGCGAGGATCACGTTCGCAAACAGCGGCCCCCGAACGAACCGGAATTCCCGATCCCCCGTCGCGCGGTTCTCCTGGATCACCTCCGTCCCCGTGATATCGGCCGGCATGAGGTCGGGCGTGAACTGGATCCGGCTGAACTTAAGCGTTAGCGACCGCGCCAGCGTGCTGATCGCGAGCGTCTTGGCCAGCCCCGGAACGCCCTCCAGGATGCAATGCCCACGAGAAAAAATGGAGATGAGAAGGAGCTCCATGGCCTCCTCCTGGCCCACGATCGCCTTCCCGAGTTCGTCCCGCAGGAGCCGGTGGGCGTCCCGAAGCCTCGCAAGGGGCTCGAGAAGCGCCCCGCCCGCGTCGCTCGCCGGAGGAGAAGCCTGCGTCACGGGCTCATTAGAACCCAAGGCGGGACTGGCGGGAAGTAACTGAACTTTTGCGTCGGGGGTACAAACCGGGCACGGGCGAGGGGCGGGGGCTCGGCTCTTGCTCCCGGTCTCCTCGCGGTCCACGGAAGGTAAACGAATTCATGGCGTTGGACCGCTCGTCGACAGGTCGCCGCGGCCTTGGGTTTTCGCAAAGCGAAGACCCAAGACTCGGACCCCCTCTAGAGAGCAATCGGGGTCCGGACCCGAGCCCCCGCCCCTCGCCCTTCTTATCCTTCGTGTCCAGAGACCCTAGATCCTCACCCCCTATTCGTCCGCGGAACTCCCGCCGCGGACTTGGGCGCGGTAGGCCTTCGGGGACATGCTCTGGTATTGCCGGAACCTCCGGGAGAAGTAATAGGGGCTCTGGAACCCGACGGCGCGGGCGACCTGGCGAATCCGGAGGTTCGTCTTCTGGAGCAGTTCCTTGGCGAGTTCAATCCTGCGCTCCAGGAGCACGCGCGTGATCGTCTTGCCCGCCTCCCAGCGATAGAGGGCCGACAAGTAATTCGGCGTCACGCCGACCCGGCGGGCCAAATCCCGGACTCGAAGGCTCTTCCGGAAGTCCTTCCGGACAATCTCGTCGACCATCTTGATCAAGCGATGCGGTCCGTCAGCTTCGATTGGGTCGGACATTCTGGCTTCCTCCTTGACCTCGCGGCCAACGGAGTGTTGCACGGTTTAAGGCCGACATGAATACATTTTTCTACGGATTGTCCGCTATTCTGAAAAACGCCCGGCGGGAGGCAGGATCGTCCAGTAGAAAAAGGCTCGTCAGATTTCCCGTATTTTGCCGTGCCTCCCCCCTTGAGAACTTTCCGCCAAGATGTAACATTCCAATGGCGTCAGGGTCTAGGGACTGACGGAAATCCAGGGAACGGAACTGCATAAAGAACGGCGATCCGCCCACCCTTTATTCCGTTAGGAGGCACTCCATGCAGTTTAGTCGGCGCCACGAGCGCGGCGGCGTGGTCATCTTTGCCCTGGTGGTCTCCCTCCTCATCTTCGCCTTCGCCGCGGCCCTCCTGACACTGAACGTCGTCAGCCACCGGAGCATCAACAAGTCCCTCGACGGGGACATCGCCTACTACATCGCCGAAGCGGCCGCGAACAAGTCCATCCACGAACTGAACGACGGCAACGCCGGGACCACCGGCATCCTCGGATCCATCTCAAGCCCGCTTTGCTGGGTGCATGGCGGCCTTGTCAGCGGCTGCGGCTGCGCCGTCACGAAGAGTTCTTTCTATTCGACCGTCCAGGA
>CAYHQZ010000335.1:0-3302 GCA_964358555.1 uncultured Planctomycetia bacterium | reverse complement strand
GTCCACGGAAGGTAGACGAATTCATGGCGTTGGACCGTGCTCCGACAGGTCGCTTTGATCCGAGCCCCCACCCCTCGCCCTTTTTGTTCTTCGGTTACAGGAATACAAGGGTCGGCGCCGCCATGTCCCCTCCCTCATTCCACTGTTTAGGGATGTGGCCGGAAGGCGTTCGCGCCTTGAAACTTCCCCCCCGCCGCCGGAGACTTGCGGCGGCATGTGGAATCCCTTCAAGGCGTTCGCGCAGGGGCTGGCCAAGACCCGCGAGAAGATCGCCTCGGGGCTCTCCGCGATCCTGCCGATCGGGCGGGGGGTGGACGAGAAGGTTCTCGAGGAACTGGAATTGCTGCTGATCGGGGCGGATCTGGGGCCGGCGTTCGCTTCGAGCGCGCTCGAGGAGGTGAAGCGCGCGTGGAAGCGGCGGGAGGCGCAGGACGCGGAGGGGCTGAAGCGGCTGCTCGCCGCGCGGATCCGCAAGAGCCTTGGGGCCGCGCCGGCGCCGCTTTTCGTCCCGGCGTCGAAGCCCGCGGTCTATCTCTTCGTCGGCGTGAACGGGACGGGCAAGACCACCACGATCGGCAAGCTCGCCGCGCGGATGCGGGACGAGGGCAAGAAGGTGCTGCTGGGCGCGGCCGACACGTTCCGGGCGGCGGCGATCGAGCAGTTGGAGATCTGGGCGAAGCGCGCGGGGGCCGACATCGTGCGCCACCAGGCGGGCTCCGATCCGTCGGCGGTCGCGTTCGACGCCTGCGAGGCCGCGAAGGCCCGCGGGGTGGACGCGCTCCTGCTCGACACGGCGGGGAGATTGCAGACCAAGCAGGACCTTATGCAGGAGCTCAACAAGATCCGGCGCGTCGTCACTGGAAGGATCCCGGAGGCGCCCCACGAGACGCTGCTCGTCCTCGACGCGACGACCGGCCAGAACGGGGTCTCGCAGGCGATTCTCTTCAAGGAGGTCGTGCCGCTGACGGGAATCGCGCTCACCAAGCTCGACGGGACGGCGAAGGGCGGGATCGTGGTCCGGATCCGGGAGGAGGCGGGGGTGCCCGTGAAGCTCGTGGGGCTGGGCGAGGGGATCGAGGATCTCGCCGATTTCGATCCGGTCCGGTTTGCAGACGCCCTGGTGGGGCTGGAGGAGCCCGGGCCTCCGGCGTAGGGTATCCGCGATGCCGGAAGCCCTCGCCGACAACCTGCTGCTGATCCTCTTGTCCCACCAGCGCCCGGACGTGCTCGGCCACGAGCAGCGCGGCGGGATTTCGACCCCCGGCGCGGACCGGCTCGCCGAGGAGGGGACGCGTTTTACGCGCGCGTTTACGCCCGTGACGCTCGGGTCCCCCGCGCGGGCCTCGCTCTTCACCGGGCTTCTTCCGCACCGCCACCGGGTCCTCGAGAACTGCCCCCAGCGGGGCGACCTGCCCATCTGGCTCGAGGAAAGCCTCCTCGCCCTGCCGATCGGGCTGTCCGCCGCGGGGATCTCCACGGGCTACGTGGGGGACTGGCCGCTGCGCGAGACGGCCCGGGGGCCGGCCAAGGGATTTTCCGACTGGGTCTGGACGCTGACGAAGCAGAGCGAATACGCGCGGGAAATCCGCGACAAGCGCGTCCCGACGGGAAACCTCCCGGGCGGGGCGCCGCCGTTTTTCGCGGTGTCCCGGACGCCGACCGAGTTCACGAAGCCCGCCTACCTCGTCCGGCGGGCCGCCGAGATCCTGGAGCGCCACGCCGCCGCCGGCACGCGCTTCGCCCTCACCGTCGCCCTTCCGGGGCCCCGCTATCCGCACGAAGTTCCCGAGCCCTACGCCTCGATGTTCAAGCCCGCGGACGTTCCGCTGCCCGTGAGCCGCGGCGACGATCCGGCCGGGAGGCTTTCCTGGCACCGGCGGACGAGCGTCCCCGCCGAAACCGACGAGGTGCCCTGGGAGCACGGGCGGATGCTCGGCGAGGACGCCCTGCGGCGGACGATTGCCGCCTACCTGGGAAACGTCCTGCTGATCGATCACTGCGTGGCGGACCTCCTGGGGCACCTGGACGAGTTCCGCCTTTCGGAGCGGACGCTGGTCGTCTACGCGAGCGATTTGGGGGAGTTTTTGGGCTCGCACGGCCTCTTCGGGACGGGGCCGTTCGCCTACGACGAGGTTCTGCGGGTGCCCCTCCTCGTGCGCCAGCCCGGCTATGTCGCCCCGGGGGTTGTTCGCGGCGAGTTCGCGAGCCTCCTCGATCTCGCGCCGACGACGTTCGAGTGGCTCGGCCTGCCCGTGCCGCCGGGCCTCGACGGCCGCTCGCTTTCGCCGATGCTGATGAACGATCCCGCCCCGGCCGACTGGCCCGACGCGGCCTACGGGCAGTACCACCGCCTCGCGGGCAAGCCCTATCCGCTGCGCTGGATCCGGACCTCGACCCACGCCTACGCGTTCTCGCCGGACGGCGGCGAGGAGCTCTACGACCTCGCGAAGGATCCGGAGGAGCGTAAGAACCTCGCCGCCGATCCGGCCGCGCGGCCCGCCCGCGAGTCGCTGCGAAAGCGGCTGTTCGCGCGGCTGCACGCGACGGGCGATCCGCTGGAGAGCGCGGGGCCGTAGGCGGGCGCGGCGGGAGCCTTCCGGAGGCTACGGTCGTTTCGGCTCGAGCCGGACGACCCTCCTCGTCCGGTTGTCGGTGACGAGGAAGCCGCCCGAGCCGTCGGATTCGAGCCCGGAGAGGAAGCGCGCCTCGTCCGGAAGGGAACGCGTCTCCAGGACGCGGCCGCTTAAGGGATCGAGACGGACGATCACCCCCTCGGCGTTGCGCTGGCGGGTGCGGACCCAGAGCGAGCCGTCGGCCTGGGCGAGCCAGGTGGAATCCTCGGGGGCCGGAACGAAGGAGAGCGTCCGGCCGTCGGAGGGATCGATCCGGAGGATTCCCGCCCCGGCCTTCTGCCGCGCGAGAACCCAGAGCGAGCCGCTGTCCGCGGCGAGGTCCGTGATGGAGTAGGGGAATTCGGGGTCGAAACCCGTCGCGGAGGCGGGGGCATCGGGACGCGTCGCTTCGGGGAGGCGGAGCGTTTTCAGGAGGCGGCCCGTTTTCGGATCCAGCGCGGCCAGCTCGCTGGTCATGCCTGCGACCCAAACGCGCTCGCCGTCGAAGGCGGTGCTCCACGGATGCGATACGGTCTCGAGGGGGAGATCGAAGGAGGCGAGGAGATCCCCCGTGGCGGGGTTCGCCTTGTAGAGATGCCCGTCCGGCGCCGGATCGTGGTTCACGAACCAGAGCGTGCCCCCGCCCGCCGCGAAGCCGACGGGATTCCGGATGGGGGCGGGGATGGGCGT
>CAYHQZ010000334.1:0-3328 GCA_964358555.1 uncultured Planctomycetia bacterium | reverse complement strand
CCTAGCATCCGACGAAGATCCGGGCCTCCAAATGCGACAGTTATTTTGTCGCGAGCCCTTACCGCTCGCGCCTGCGTGGATGTCCACGCCGCGGCCGTGCCGGGCGCTGCCGCCGCAAGGCATCTCTTACGAAGTCTTTCTCCGCGGCGGGCTCGGGCTCGCCGCGGTAGGTGACCGACGAGGTCGGGGTCTCCCAGACGCGGATTTCGGCCAGCGGCAGGCGGGACGCAAGCTCTTTCCAGGCCCAGATCGCGATGTGCTCGGCGGAGGCCGTTGGCAAGGTGTCGTTCAAGAGGCCGTGGTCGAGCCGGTCGACGACGTGGCGGCGGACGATCTTCTTCAGGCGGACGAAATCGAACGCCAGGCCGTCCGGGCCGACGGGGCACTCGATGGCGACCTCCATCCGCCAGGTGTGGCCGTGGAGGCGCTCGCACTGGCCATGGTAGCGGGGCAGGAAATGCGCCGCGTCGAATGAGAACTCCTTGGTGATCCGCATGGCTACCCGATGTCGCGCCTGGCGTGGCCGTGGATGAGGCCCATGACCTCGGCGCGCGACGCGGGGTCGGCCCGGAAACAGCCGCGGATGGCGGACGTCACGACGGACGAGCCGGGCTTCTTCGCGCCGCGGAGCGTCATGCAGGTGTGCGAGGCCTCGAGGACCACGGCGACGCCGATGGGCTTCAGGACTTCGCGGATCAGGTCTGCGACCTGGTTCGTCATCCGCTCCTGGACCTGGGGGCGGCGGGAGAAGTAGTCGACGACGCGGGCGAGCTTCGAGATTCCCACGACCTTGCCGTTCGGGATGTAGGCGACATGGGCGTGACCGAAGAAGGGCAGGAGGTGGTGCTCGCACATCGAGGAGAACGGGATGTCACGCACGAGGACGATCTGGTCGTAGCGTTCGCGGAAGACCGCGCCGAGGATCTTGCGGGGGTCCCCCTTGGGCGGGGAGAACAGCTCCTCGTAGAGGTTCGCCAGCCTCTCGGGGGTTCGCTTCAGCCCCTCGCGGTCCGGGTTTTCGCCCAGCGCCAGCAGCAGGAGCCTCGCGGCCTTCCGGATCCGCTTCTTGTCCGGGCGCAGGGGGCGAATGGCGCCCGTTGGCGCGCGTTTCGGTCGCTCGCTCATGCCGCCGGCCCCTTCGAACCGGCCGGGGCCGCCTCCTCGAGGGGGCGGCGGCCGCGGGAACCCTCCTCGGGGGTGTGCCACCACGAGACCCGTTCCTCGCCGGGGGTCCAGCAGAGGAAGACCGTCCGGCCGTCGCGCTCATGGCGCCAGTCGACGAGGCCTTTTTCGTAGTCCTTGAGCAGGCAGCCGAGCGTCTCCAGCTCCTCGCGAAGCGTGTCTACTTTCTCGGCAAGCGATTCCAGGTTCTCGCGTTCGGCGGGGTTTCGGAGGTTCGATCGGCTGCGCTGCTCCGTGTAGGTCCGGTAGTTCTCCTGGATGTCGGCGACGATCCGCTGCACGAGGGGAAGCATCCGGTTCGCCTCGTCGAGGGTGAACGTCTTGTGGGCCATGACGAAAGTGATTTTAGCGCGAATCGGCCGGATGGGAGCGATTTCGGGATCCGTTCTTGGCGAAGAGGCGGACGCGCTCCTTTTTGAACTCCCGTCCCGAGAAGAGGATCTCGAACGCCGGGGCGTGCGCGGCCTTTGAGATCCGTGCCGCCGCCCGCCGCACGCCCGCCTCGGTCCGCCCGTGGACCATTGCGTAGACGGCGAGACCTTCGTCGAGGCCGGGCCGGCGGTAGGCGTGGGTCACCGCCCGGAACCGCGCCACCGCCCGCCCGATGGCGTTCGCACGCGCGGCGCCCCGGACGGGCCAGACGATCATCCCGTTCGCCCGGAAGCCCGCCCGCCGGTGCGCGAGGACCGCGGCGATCCGGCGAAGCCTTCCTTCCGCGGCCAGGAGGCGCGCGCGGATGAGCAGGTTCCGGGCGGACGTCCCCGCCGCTGCCGCGAGCGCGTCGAAGGGGCGCTTCACGAGGGGGAAATCCCCCTGGAGGATCCGCACGATCCGCCGATCGGCCGCCGAAAGCCTCCGACGGGGCGGGGCGAGGCGGGGGGACGCGGGCTCGTCTTCCGCGAGGTCGGGGGCGCGGCGGCCCGGGTCGAGCCGGACGCCGATCTTGTAGATTTCCATCGCCGGGAGAAGCCGCCATTCGGACAGCCCCGCGCGGCGCGCGATCCCGGCGGCTGCGTGCGAAAGCGTCCGGCCCGGCGGGACCGCGAGCGTGAACCAGAGGTTCCAGGAATGCCTCCGCGCATAGCAGTGTCCGACGCATGCCTGCCGCGCGACGAGACGCGCGGCGGAAGCGAGCCGGGGGGGAGACAGCCGCACGGCGACGAGGGCGGTCGCATATCCCAGCGAACGTGCGTCGAAGATTCCCGAAACCTGCCGGACGATTCCTAAGCGGATGGCGGCCGAAAGCCGGCGAATCGCGTCCGCCTCGGAGACGCCGCACGCGCGGCCGAGCGATTCGAAGGGGCGATCCGAGATGGGGATGCCCGCCTGTGCGGCGACGAGGATCTTTCGCTCGATGGAGGAAGGGGCGCCGGGCACGCGCGAAGTATAATCCCGCGCATGAAACCCTCCGTCGCGCCGGACGTCGTCCGCGTCACCGTCAACGGCGAGCCGCGCGAGGTTCCCGCGGGCCTCACCGTCTCGGGGATGCTCGAGGCCCTCTCGTTTCCGAAGGGGCCGATGGCTGTCGAGCGGAACGGGGAGATCGTTCCCGGCCGGCTCCATGCGGAGACATCCGTCGCCGCGGGCGACGTTTTCGAGATCGTCACGATCGTGGGCGGCGGCGCCCCGGCGCCGGACGACGCCCTCCGGGTGGGCCACACCACCTTCCGCTCGCGCCTCATCGTGGGCACGGGAAAATATTCCTCCCCCGAGGTCATGCGCGCCTGCCACGAGGAAAGCGGGGCGGACCTCGTTACCGTCGCGATCCGGCGGATCCCGCTCGGCGGCGGGACGGGCCCCGACCTCCTCGCGGCCATCGACCGCAAGCGCTTCGCGATCCTGCCGAACACCGCCGGCTGCTACAACGCGACCGATGCGATTCGCGTCGCACGCCTCGCCCGGGAGGCGCTGGCGACGGACCTCGTGAAGCTCGAGGTCATCGGCGACGAGAAAACCCTCTATCCCGACGTCGTCGAGACGATCGAGGCGGCCAAGGTTCTCGTGAAGGAGGGCTTCACGGTCATGGCCTACACGAACGACGACCCCGTCGCGGCCTTCCGCTTGCAGGACTTAGGCTGCGCGGCCGTGATGCCGCTGGGCGCGCCCATCGGCTAGGGCCAGGGGATCCTGAACCCCGTCAACATCC
>CAYHQZ010000333.1:0-3346 GCA_964358555.1 uncultured Planctomycetia bacterium | reverse complement strand
TATATCGTCCGGCGCTGCCTCTATGCCGTCCCCATCCTCGTCGGCGTGAACGTCGGCGTCTTCATCCTCTTCTTTTTTGTCAACACCCCCGACGACATGGCGCGCGCCCGGCTGGGGAGGCGCGCGACCCCGGAGACCCTCGACGAGTGGAAGCGGGAGCGGTCCCTCGACCTGCCGTATTTCTACAACGCGGGCTGGCGGCGCCTGGGCGCCGTCGTGGCGGCCGAAAAGGAGGCTGCGAAGTCGATCGATCTGCCGGGGCCGGGGGACTACCGCCTCGTCGTGGAGACTGCGCAGGACGTGGAGGCCGCGAAGGGACGCCGCATCCGGATCCAGGCGCCGAGGGAATGGCCGATCGCGCCCGGCGCCGGCCTCGACATCGGCACGGAAAACGCCGCCTCCGCCGCCCTCCCGGAGCGTCCCGGCACGGTGGTCCATCCGTTCGCGATTTCCGGAACGGCCAAGCCGGGCGAGGCCCCGCTGTCGATCCGGGTGTCGCTTGCCGTGGCTGCCCCGGCGCCGACCCAGCGCGTCGTGCTCGAATACCGGGATTCCATCGGGACGCCCTCCCGCTTCACGCGCACGGTCTTCTGGCAGCGCTCGATCCGGATGCTCGCCTTCCAGTTCGGGAAGTCCGACGACGGCAAGGAGATATGGGACGAGGTCCTGGAAAGAATCGCGCCGAGCCTCTCCATCACGGTGCCCATCTTTCTCGTCGCCCTCTTCGTGGAGATTTTCATTGCGATGATCATCGCGTTCTACCGGGGCACCTATCTCGACATCTGGGCCGTCATCGTCTGCGTGATCGCGATGTCGGTCTCGGCGATGTTTTACATCATCGGCGGGCAGGCCGCCCTCGGGAAATGGCTCCGCCTCTTCCCGATTTCCGGGTTCGACGACGGCGTTCATTCCCTGAAGTTCATCCTCCTGCCGGTCCTGATCGGCGTCGTCGCCGGCCTGGGCTCGAGCATTCGCTGGTACCGGACGATTTTCCTCGAGGAGATCAACAAGGACTACATCCGGACGGCCCGCGCGAAGGGGCTCCCGGAGGGGGCGGTCCTCTTCCGGCATGCCCTGAAGAACGCGATGATCCCGATCCTCACCGGGCTCGTCGTCAGCATTCCCTTTCTCTTCGTCGGGAGCCTCCTCTTGGAGTCGTTCCTTGCGATCCCCGGGATGGGGTCCTTCACGATCGATGCCATCCAGCGGCAGGACTTCGCGATCGTCCAGGCGATGGTTTCGTTGGGCTCGTTCCTCTACATCGTGGGGCTCGTCCTCACGGACTTGAGCTATACCCTCGTGGACCCGCGGGTGCGGCTGGAATGACCCCATGAATCCCATCGGCGCCTGGTTCGCCTTCAAGCCGGTCGTGCTCTGGAGCGACGCCCTCATCTTCCTCCTCCTCCTCGCCGGGGCCGTGTTTCTTGCCGCCGCCCTTCGCCGGGAGCACTGGCGGGTCGCCTTCCGGCAGATCGCGGCGAACCGGCTCGCGATGGCGAGTTTCCTCGTCCTCTGCCTCTACGGCGCGATTGGCTTCCTCGACACGCTCCACTTCATCCGCCTGGGTGCGGACGGAAACGAGCAGGGGTCCATCCAGAGCGTGCTCGATGTCCTTGCGCAGCCCCTTGTCGATCGGACGGAGAAGACCTATTCCGCCCCCCTCGCCGCGACGCAGTTCTCGAAGGAGACGTTCCTGGGGCCGGACGGGCGGGACGTGCACGACTTCCCCCGCCTGCAGCACGGCGGCAGCCACCTGTTGGACCCCGCCGGGGCGGACGCGGACATCCGCTCGCGCCTTTGGAGGGGGGGCGGCTACGGGCTCGGCATCGGGCTCTGCTTCCTCGTCCTCTGCCCCCTGGCGTCCCTTGCGTTCGGGCGCACGATCCGCGGGGGGGCGTTCTGGGGTGCGTTCCTCGCGGCCCTCTCGATCTTCGCCGCGGAGGTCCTCTGCCTTGGCGGCTTCTTCGATGCACTGCCCGCGGGGACGGACCCCTTCCTCCCCGGCTACCACGTCCTCGGGACGGACAAGGTCGGGAAGGACGTCCTTTACATGGGGCTGAAGAGCATCCGGACGGGCCTCGTGATCGGGACGCTTACGACCCTCATCGTGACGCCCTTTGCGATCCTCTTCGGCGTCCTTGCGGGGTATTTCGGCGGCTGGGTGGACGATGTCATCCAATACGTCTATACGACCATCGCCTCGGTTCCCGAAATCCTCCTGATTTCCGCGGCCATGCTCATTGTCGAGGTGGGGATCAAGTCCGAGGAGACGATCCGATCCGCCGATAAGCGCCTGCTCTGGCTGTGCGTGATCATGGGAATTACCTCGTGGACGGGACTCTGCCGGCTCATCCGGGGCGAGGTGCTAAAGCTCCGGGAAGTGGAGTTCGTCCAGGCGGCCGACGCCTTCGGGGTCTCCCGGGTTCGGATCCTGATGCGGCACCTGGTTCCGAACGTCATGCACATCGTGCTCATCACGGTCGTTCTCCGGTTCAGCGGGCTCGTCCTCGCGGAGGCCGTGCTCTCCTACGTCGGGATCGGGGTCGATCCGAGCATGGAATCATGGGGGAACATGATCAACCAGTCGCGCCTCGAACTCGCCCGGGATCCCATCGTCTGGTGGAACCTGTTCGCGGCCTTCGTCTTCATGTTCGGGCTCGTCCTTCCGGCCAACCTGTTCGGCGACGCGGTCCGGGACGCCCTGGATCCGAGGCTGCGAACCCGATGAACGCTTTGCTGGACGTTTGCGACCTGAAGACCTATTTCAAGACCCGGGAGGGGCTCGCCCGCGCGGTGGACGGGGTGTCGTTCGAGATCCGGGAGGGCGAGACCTACGCCCTCGTGGGGGAGTCCGGCTGCGGGAAAACTGTCACGGCGCTCTCCGCGATCCAGCTCGTCCCGGGGCCGGCCGGATTCCACGCCGGCGGCGTGATCGCCTACAAGGGGATCGACATCGCGCGCCTCCCGGAGGTCGAGAAACGAAGGCTCCGGGGCAAGGAGATCTCCATGATCTTCCAGGAGCCGATGACCTCGCTCAATCCCGTCCTCACGGTCGGATTCCAGCTCATGGAGCCGCTCCGGCTCCACCAGGGCCTCTCCCGGGCGGAGGCGAGGAAGCGGGCGATCGAGATGCTCGACATCGTGAAGATCCCCGACCCGGCGAGCCGGTTCGAGGAGTATCCCCACCAGCTCTCCGGCGGGATGAAGCAGCGCGTCATGATCGCGATGGCGCTGGCCTGCGAGCCGGGCCTCCTGATCGCCGACGAGCCGACGACGGCCCTCGACGTCACGATCCAGGCCCAGATCATCGAGCTCGTCAAGCGCCTGCGCGATGAGCTCGGGATGG
>CAYHQZ010000332.1:0-3361 GCA_964358555.1 uncultured Planctomycetia bacterium | reverse complement strand
CACGGTCCACAGCCTTGTCGTCGTCAACGTGCTTTGCACCGTGCGGAGACCGGGAGCGCGAGCCGAGCCCCCGCCCCTCGCCCGTGCCCGGTTTAGTTCCCCGACGCAAAAGTTCAAGGGCAAGACATTCCCTGAAATCTGGACTTTTTCGTTGGGATGATATCGACCGCTCGGGCCCGTGGCGGGGCTCGGCCCTTCCTCCCGGTCTGCGCGAGGGCGACGGGAGGTAGACGACTTCATAGCGTTCGCCCTCGCTCCGACAGGTCGGCGCGGTCCAACCCCCGCCCCGAGCCCTTGGAAACCGTCGAACGCAAAAGTTCAGTAAAATGGCCCCATGCCCGCCGACGAGAAGAACCGGTTCGAGTTCCTGACGGTGGAGACGGTGGCGGCTTGCCAGGATCTGGAACTGGTGGCGCATAGGATCGTGGAGGGGTTCTTGTCGGGGCTGCACCGCTCGCCCTACCACGGGTTCAACGTGGAGTTCTCGGAATACCGGCCGTATGCGCCGGGGGATCCGCTCAAGTTCGTGGACTGGGGGGTCTACGCGAGGACGGACCGCTTCCTCGTGCGCGAAAGCCAGGAGGAGACGAACTGCCGCGCGACGATCCTCCTCGACGCCTCGGCGTCGCTCGGGTTCGGGGAGGGCGCGCAATCGAAGTTCGCCTACGCCCGCTGCCTCGCCGGCGCCATCGCCTACCTCATGTGCCGCCAGAAGGACGCCCAGGGGCTGGTCGCGTTCTCGAACGGCGTCGGGCGGTTCCTGCCGTCGCGGCTGGGGGAGGGGGCGCTGCGCGAGACGCTCCGGGCGCTCGAGGATCTGCGCCCCGCGGGGCCGACGGATTTCGCGGGCCTCCTGAACTTCGCCGACGAGATCCCGCGGCGGGGGCTCGTCATCCTGATATCCGATCTCTACGGCGAGCCGCGCGACTACGCAAGATTGCTGCAAAAGCTCCGGTTCCTGCGCCACGAGGTCCTCGTGCTGCACCTGTTGTCCGCCGAGGAGCGCGACTTTCCCTACCGGGGGCTCGTCGAGTTCGTGGGCCTCGAGGGCGACGGCCCCGTCGAGGCCGAGGCAGACTTCCTCCGCCCCGCCTATCGGGAAGCCCTCGTGGCCTGGGTCGTCCAGATGCGCCGGATCGCCATCGACGCCGGCGCCGACTCCTTCGCCGTCGATACCTCCCGCCCCTTCGCAGAAGCCCTGCGCGAGGTCCTCTCGGCGAGGGCCCGGTTCCGCTGACAGACCTAATCGAGGGGCGAATCGAGGGACGTGGCCGGGCGGGCGAGGTGGAATCGGACCACGCCGCTGGAATCCACGAAGAAGTAGCGATTGCCAGTCTTTCCTGGCTTGACTGGGCGGGCGGTCGCGGTCCAGTTCGCGCTTGCGGGGGTTCCGACCGTCAGGACGAAGGAGTATCCGCCCTTCCTGCCGGCGCCGAGGACGTCGTCGACGTAGGGCGGGGTCGACGCGGACAGTTGGGTCAGCGCCACGTAGATCCCGCTGCCGGATATCGCCTTGTATTGTTCCTCAGCCGTGACGAGGGTTTTCAGGCTCGCGATGGCGCTGGATTCACCGGATGAACTGAACCTCGGGCGGTTCAGGCCCAACCCGAACACGACCGGGATGACGAGGGTGGCGGCCAGGATGATGATTTTGTCTCGATTGGAAATCGAGTCCTTATCCCGGCGCGGAGTCGCGGCTGCGACCGGGGATTGCTGCGCCTCCGGCGGCGGGCTCACAGCGCCCGTCTCCTCGCCCGCAGGCGCCGGGGCCTGGCGAAGGAGAGCGGAGGAAAGCAGGAGAAGGGCCGGGATCGTCGGCAGCGCGATCGCGATCAGGATGACGAGCGGGATGTCGCCGCGCCGGAAAGAGATGGATGCGACGTCGCTCCAGTTGAGAAGGACGTCGCCCGCGACGGCCGCGAGCGCCACGAGGCTTCCTGTGAATTCCCACGCCCAGGCGAGGAGGAGGCCCTCGAGGACGAGAATCCAGAGGACGAAATGGACGGCTTCCTTCGGATCCGACAGGCTCTGAACCGGCCCGCCGAACGCAAACACCGCCATCGAGACGATGGCGACGACCACGCCGCCCCAGATGCGCCCGACAACCCGGCATGCGTTCGCGGCCATCCGGTGCCGGTCGGCGGGGGAGATGGGTGGCGGCATCGGCGGAATCCCCGCCCCGCCGGCGTCGCGCGGATCTGGGTTCATGGCGCGGCTCGATGATACTCTGTCCTGGAATCGATGTTCTTCTTCGCCAACCCCGCCTTCTTTGCCGCCCTCGGCGCGGCGGCGGTGCCGATTCTGGTGCACCTCTTTTTCAAGCGCCGGAAGCGCCGGATCGAGTTTCCGAGCCTGCGGCTGATCTCGCGGGTGGAGGCGCGGCCGTCGAGTCGGCGTCGGATCCGGGAGTGGTTGCTGCTGGCGCTGCGGGCGGGCGCGGTGGCGCTGGCGGCGCTCGCTTGCGCCCGGCCCGTGGCGGGGGCGTTTGCGGGCATCGTGGGCTCGGCTTCGACGGATCGCGTGATCGTGATCGACAACTCGGCCTCGATGCGGCGGCGGGGGGGATCGGACGCGGCGCTTTCGGACGCGGTTCGGGCCGCGCAGGCGGTCGCGCGGGCGGCCGGGCGCGCGGATCGGGTGGCGCTGCTCTGGACGGCCTCGGAGTCGGGCGCCCCGGAGGTCGGCTCATTGAAGGGGGCGAGCCGCGGCGGGGGGCCGGCCGAGGTATTCGAGGCGCTCGGACGGGCCGAGGCCTCCGACGGGGCGGGGCGGACGGCGGCCGCGCTCCAGCGCGCGCAGGAATTGCTCTCGGGATCGTCGGCGGCGAATCGCGAGGTCTTCCTGTTTTCGGACTTCCAGGGCCGGCCCGACGCGGAGGCGTTCGCCCGGCTCGGGAGGCTCGCCGCGGACGGGCGCACCCGGGTCTTCTTCTGCGAGGTCGTCGGGGCGGGCCGGCCGAAGGTCAACGTCTCGGTGGCCGAGGTCTTGCCGGGCGCCGGGATCCCGGTCGTAGGAAGACCGATGAGCGTGCTTGCGCGCGTCGAGAATCGCGGGCGCGACGAGCGGACGACGCCGGTGACGCTCGAGGCGGGGGGATTCGCCCCGCAGGTCCGTTCGCTTTCCGTTCCGCCGGGCGGCAGCGCGAATGCGACGTTCCTCGTGACGCCTTCCGCGCCCGGGATCTTCCGGATCCGCGCCCGGATCGAGCCCGACGATCTCGCGTTCGACGACGTCCGCGAGACGGCGGTGCATGTGCGGGACCGGATTCCGGCGGGCCTTTTGGGTGCGGGCGACGACGAATCGACGCGGCACGTCCGGCTCGCCCTCGATCCGACGGGCGACGGAACGCTCTCCGGGGTCC
>CAYHQZ010000331.1:0-3470 GCA_964358555.1 uncultured Planctomycetia bacterium | reverse complement strand
GAAACCGCCATGAGAACTCCGGCGGCGGCCGAGGTACGAGCGGCGGGAAACCGGATCATGGCCTCTCCCGGCCAAGCCGGCCCGCGTCACCCTCCCCGGGCCGCGGAGCGGATCGATTCCCGGGATTCGGGATCAACAGCGCGAGCAGAGCGGGATAGATGGGAACGCCGTAGCGCGGGATGCCCAGAACCAACGAGTATTCGATCCAGTAAAGAAAGCAGAAGACGGCGACGAATCCCCGCGGCGCGGGGAGTTTCCCGCGGACGGTCCGGAAAACGAGGTAGAGGAGAACCAGGAAAAGGAAACGATGGAAAACGTCGTGCACCGCCCAGTACCACTCCCTCGCCTCCCCCGGACCGTACCTGCCTCTTTCCCACCACCAGTCCCGGGCCGGACTCGCAAAATCGATCGCGTTTCGCGCCACACGGTCCAGCGGGAAATTCCCCAGGTGCACATTCGATTTCCGCAAGAGCGCCACGATTCGGCGGTCCCAGGAACCTCCCCGGCGGTCCAGGGCCGCCGTGTCCGCCCCTTCGGCGATGTTCCCCGCCGGCGCCGCGCGGGAGACATGCCACTCATACAGCGCTCCGCCCGCCTGGTCGCTTACCGGGATCAAACGCTGGAACCGGACGTAATTCCTTGCGGTCCATGGAGCCAGGACGGCCAGAAACAGGAGGCTGAACAGGACCGCCTGGCGAAGCGCGGTCCGTCGTCCTTCCCTCCCCCAAGCCAGGCGGAAAACGAATGCCAACGGCAGGACGAACAAGGTCACGACCTTGGCGAGGGAGGCGATTCCCCATAAAAAGCCGGCCGCGCACGCCCAACGGTCGGATTGCCCGCGAAGCCAGATCACGGTCGCAAGGAGGGCCGACGTCGTGAACAGAAGGAGCGTGGGCTCCTGCAGGATGAAGGCGACACGGGTGAGAAGCATCGGCTGGAGCGCTACCACGAGGGCAAGGAAAAACGATAACCGGGGCGCGCAAGGCATTGCCCGGAAGAGCAGGTAGGCCGCAGCGGCGGAAAAAGCGTGCACCAGGGACTGGAAGACCGCCACGCCGGGAACCGAGTCCCCCGCCAACCGGAACCACATCCCCAGCAGGGAGCAAAACAGGGGCGGAACGCCGGCGTAGGGATGGACGCCGTCGATCGTGAACCCTTTCCCGGCGGCCACGTTCTGCGCAATGCGGTAATACAGGGCGGCATCGTTTTTCGGCGCCGGAAGGGGATACCAATGGAGAAATGCCAGGGATGCCGCCAGGGCGACGGCGAACGCCGCCGCGGAGAATCCGGCGTCGATCCGCTTCCCCGATCCGTTCAAGGCTTCTCTCCGCGGAGGACATCCCCGCGCAGGAGCCGCCGCATCCAGTCCGAAGCCACGATCCACGCGACGAGCGCCGCCACCGCAACGCCCACGGGAAATTTCAGAAGGAGACTCCGGAGAGGGCCGTCCGACCACGGCGGAGCCATCGCAATCCCCGCCGCCAGGGCAAGACCGGCCGCGGCCCCGAGGCGCCCCCACGGCACGGGCAGGGGAAACCGCGACTGCGCCGACCCCATCGCCCCCGCCGCGATCAGGGCTTGCGTCAGGCAGGCGTTAACCGCGGCGCCGTAGGCGCCCATGGGGCGCACGAGGATAGCGTTCAGCACCACGTTCAGGGTCGTTCCGAGCACCCACCAGCCTGCCGCGGGCGTCATGTCCTTTCGCAGCATGAAGCCGGTGTTGGCCAGGCTTGCGATCCCGGCGAAGAGCACCCCACCAGCCATCCAGGGGATATATGACGCCCCTTCGTGGAACGCCGGGGCGGCGAGCAGCCGAATGACGTCCCCACCGGCCGCCGTGACCGCGAGCCATACCAGGATCAGGCCCGCCGCCAGCCGGGCCCAAAGCCGCCCGATGCGGGGCGCCGCTTCTTCCTTGAAGGCTTCATAGTCGCGCATCATTTCAGGAAACCACGTGAGGGTCACCGCGCTGTTCACGATCATCCCCACCAGGCCGACGCTCGTGGCAAAGGCGTATACCCCCAAGGGGCCTTGTCCCTTCCATAGCCCGATGAACCACCGGTCGGCCGAGTTCATCAACCAGTGCATCGGCGCGGTTACGGCGCCGGCAAGCCCGAGACGGACGATTTCCCAACGCGCATCCCGGGACAGGCCGGCACTGCGGAGGATGGTTTCCGCCGGGGGAAGCCCGGCAACAACGATGCCCACCGCCACGCCTCCCGCCCCCCCGACCAACAGTGACCAGGCGTCCTTTCTCCAGTAAAGCGCAAGGGCGATCGCAAGGGCCGCTCCGATGAGCCCCGCCATGATGATCGAGGCGGAGATCCGGAAGTAGCCCCCTTCGAGACGCTTCCGCGTAGAGGCCATCGTGTTCAAGACGGAAAGGAAGATGCCGGCCATGACCATCAGCGCAAGCGAAGCCGGCAAACCGGCGCCGCCGCTCCACAGGTACCACCCCAGTCCGGCCAAAAGGGATACCGCGCAGGCGGCGCCCATCGTAAATTGCCAGCAGAACCGCTCTGCCGCCCTCCCTTCCTCCGGACTTCCGGAGAAAAAAAACCGGGCGTAGGACATGTCCAGCCCCGCCAGCGCGACCGTCGCCGCGAGGGAGGTCACCGTGACGAGAAGCGCCACCGCGCCATAGGGGGAAGGCCCCAGCTCGCGGGTCAGGATGGGCGCCGAGACCAGCGTGAAGATCTTGCTGACCCCGCCCGCAACGGCGATCATGCTCGTGCCACCGATTACCGTCCTGGCGAGAGATCCACCCTTGCCTTCTTCAGCCAAGGACACCTCCTCTCGTCAAAAATCCATTCGTTCAAGAATACCTGTTCGATGGCGAACTGCATAAAGAAAACCTGGGAAGGGGATGGTACCGGACATGGGCGCGCCAATCCCCCAAAGGCAGCACGTTGACGCCCGGTACCAAATGGGCGACACTTTTCCGAAGTGTCGATGAATGACGACCGGAAATCCCCGACCTCAATGGCAGCCGGGAGGCCGAAGAGAAAGATCGCCTACCTTCTCCCGAACGTCGAGTCGGGAGGGACGGAGAGGCACGTTCTTGCGCTGGCCCGCTCCCTCGACCGGTCCCGCTTCTCCCTTTCGCTTTACACGACGGCCGGGGGAGGGACCCTTTACAAGGAATTTTCCGAAATCCTCCCCGTCACCGTAATGGGGGAGCCGGAGCGCGGAAGGCGGTTCCGGACCGGGCCGCTGGAGCAGGTCAAAACGATTCGCGCACTGGCCCGGATGTTCCACAAGGATCCCCCCGATATCCTGCACGCCTACCTCCCGGCTGCCAACGTCATCGGGCCGATCGCGGCAAAGCTGGGTGGGGTCGGGAGAGTCATCGTCAGCAAGAGGGCGCTGGCGGACTACAAGGATAGGTTCCCGCTGCTGCGGAAGGTTGAGCCGCTGGGGAACCTGCTGGCGGACGCGATCCTGGTGAACTCCGATGCCGTCCGGCGGGA
>CAYHQZ010000330.1:0-3494 GCA_964358555.1 uncultured Planctomycetia bacterium | reverse complement strand
ACGCTGGCATGGCTGCGTGGTAGTATAACCCAAAACCCGGCTTCTTTCCTTGCGCACGTGCCGGGGGGTAGCGTAAGATCGCATAGTTTCTTCCTTCCGGAGTATGGCCAGGAGGTGGTAGAGCGTGCCGCGGCTTGTTGGGTGGAAGCGGATTCTTGCGCTGCTGGGACTGGTGATCGGATCGGCGGCGCTGACGGTCGCGATGATCGAGGTTGCCGGCCGAATGTTTTTCACGCCGATGCTCGTCCGGTACTCGGAGAACCAGGCGCTCAAGCTCCAGCTCGCGAAGCCGAAGGACCTGGGAATCGCGAGCCTCTACGTTCCCCATCACTACTACCTGTATTCGACGCGACCGTCCTACCGGTCGGCGGACGGGAAAACCCGGCACAACTCGCTGGGGTGCCGCGCCGAAGAGGTGTCTCTGATCAAGCCTGCGGGCGTGTATCGCATCGTGGTCCTCGGTGGATCGACGACGTACTCGACGCTGGTGCGGGAGAACGACGCCACCTTCACCTACAAACTGGAGAAGGCCCTGAATGGGTGGGCCGCGCGAACCAATCTCCGGCGGACGTTCGAGGTCCTGAACTGCGGGGTTCCCGGCTACACGTCGGCCGAGGCCCTGGCCCGGTATATCTTCTCGCTCGGCGAATACCGCGCCGATCTGGTGATGGTCCAGCTCGGGATCAACGACGCGTTGCCGCGCGGGCTCTCTCACATCTCGAGGGACTATCGGGAGTTCTCCAAGACGTGGAAGGCGTTCGATCCTGGGAGCGACTTGTGGTTCACCCGGCGGCTCCTGCGCGCGGCTCGAAGCCGGTTCACCGATTCCGTCTGGACCCAGGGGATCAACTTTCTCGTGCGGCACCCCTTCTGGATCCAGAAGCCGGGGCAGGCGGAGGCGGCGGGCGACGGGAGAAGCAGCGCCTGGATCTTCGATTCGAATATACGGTATCTGATCCGCGTTGCTTCGGGGGACGGGGCGCGCGCGTTACTCCTGACCGAGCACCTCGTGGTGGACAAGTCGAGCGATTGGCGAAGGATGCCCCCGGGACGCGGCCGGTTCACGCTGGAGCACAATGCGCTCCTCGAGACGATCGCGCGGCAGGAGGAAACCCTCTTCCTCGACCTCCAGCAAAGGCTCTGCGCCTGCAAAGAGATCATGCCCGACGGCCGGCACCTGAACGAGGAGGGAGAGGGCCAGAAGGCCCGCCTCATTTTCGAGTATCTGACGCGAGAGTGGGCGGGCAAACCGGGGCGCGGCGCCCCGGGAGGTCCGGCGTGAGGTGGGCGCGCCGCTTGTGGGCCGGCTGGAAGCGCTTCGCCGAGCGGCTCGGGGTGTTCCAGTCGCGCCTGCTCCTGGTCCTCCTCTATTTCGTCGTCGTCGCGCCCTTCGCCCTGCTGGTGAAGATCGCCAAGGATCCGCTGCGGATGAGACGGATCGACGGTTCGAACTGGATTGCGCGCCCCGCGTCGCCCACCGATCTCGAGCGGTCCAAGCGCCAGTTCTAGGCTCGAGCGGATCGGCCCCGTGAATATTCTCGGCATCTCCTGCTTCTTTCACGACGCGGCGGCCGCCCTCCTCGTGGACGGCCGCCTCGTCGCGGCCGCCGAAGAGGAGCGGTTCACGCGACGGAAGCATGACTACAGCTTTCCGGAGAACGCGATCCGCTTCTGTCTCGCCAAGGGCAAGCTGGAAGGGCGGGACCTCGACTATGTGGTCTTTTTCGAGAAGCCCTTCGTCAAGTTCGAGCGGATCCTCATGACGTCCCTCCAGATGTTCCCGCGGTCGTGGCGGGTCTTCCGGGAGGCGATGCTTACCTGGCTCAGCGACAAGCTGTGGGTCAAATCGACGATCCAGCGGGTGGTGGGGATCGACGGCGGTCGCATCCTGTTCAGCGAGCATCACCTGTCGCACGCGGCGAGCGCCTTCTTCTGCTCGCCCTTCGACGAGGCCGCCCTCCTCACCGTGGACGGGGTGGGGGAGTGGGCGACGGCCTCCCTCGGCGTCGGGAGGGGGACCGAGATCCGCCTGCTGCGCGAGACCCGGTTCCCCCACTCCCTGGGCCTGCTCTACAGCGCCTTCACGGCCTTCCTCGGCTTCGAGGTGAACGAGGGGGAGTACAAGGTCATGGGGATGGCGCCCTACGGGCGTCCGCGGTACGTCGATGAGGTCCATAAACTGATCCACGTGTGCGCCGACGGCAGCTTCTGGCTGGACATGGACTACTTCTCCTTCCACTGCTCGACCGAGCGGACGTACAACGCCCGCTTCGAAGGGCTCTTCGGCCGGCCCAGGGATCCCCAGGCTCCCTTCTTCACCCCGGGCACGGGCTACCCCCTCTACTACGGGGACAAGCCGGCGAACTACGAGGCCCTGGGGCGGGAGAACCAGCGCTACGCCGACGTCGCCGCCAGCATCCAGGCGGTCACCGAGGACGTGCTGCTGAAGATGGCCCACGCGCTCCACCGAGAGACCGGCCTCAAGCGGCTCTGCCTGGCGGGGGGCGTGGCCCTGAACAGCGTCGCGAACGGACGGATCCTCAGGGAGACGCCCTTCGAAGAGCTCTACATCCAGCCCTCGGCGGGAGACGGGGGCGGGGCGCTGGGGGCCGCCCTGTACGCGCAGCACGCGCTCCTGGGACAGCCGCGGCGGTTCGTGATGGATCACGCGTTCTGGGGCGAGGAGTATTCCGCGGGGGAGATCCACGAGTTCCTCCGTGGGAGCGGCATCCGCCATGAGACCTTCGAGGATGAGGAAGGGCTGCTCGACCGGGTCGCGGGGGCCCTTCAGGAGGGGAAGGTCGCCGGCTGGTTCCAGGGGAGGTTCGAGTGGGGGCCCAGGGCCCTCGGGAACCGGAGCATCCTGGGCGACCCGCGCCGGCCGGAGATGAAGGACATCGTGAACGTGAAGATCAAGTTCCGCGAGCCGTACCGGCCGTTCGCTCCCTCCGTCCTCGTGGAGCGTTCCGAGGCGTTCTTCGATCTGAAGGATCCGGCCCGGCATCTGCCGGCCCGCTTCATGCTCCTCGTGTCGAGCGTGAAGGAGGACAAGCGCGCGCAGATCCCGGCCACGACCCACGTGGACGGGAGCGCGCGGCTTCAGGCGGTCTCCCGCGAGACGAATGCCCGGTATTATCAGTTGATCCGGCGGTTCGAGCAGGCGACCGGCATTCCGGTGGTGCTGAACACCTCCTTCAACCTGAAGGGGGAGCCCATCGTCAACACGCCCCGGGAGGCCTTCGCGACTTTCAGCCGGAGCGGGCTGGACCTTCTGGTCCTGGACCGATGCCTCATCCGGAAGGACCGATGAAAACCCGGAGGGGGGCTCCGCCCCCCTTCCGGACCTCCCCCGAGGGATTGCGCCGGCAAAGCCGGCGCTCGAACAGGCCGTGAGTTAAGACATGATGAGGCAGAGTAGTCCAGTGAGACAACCGGGGGTGCTCGGGCTGATCGTGGCGGCGGGGCTCACGCTGATTCCGAGCGCCGCTCCGGCG
>CAYHQZ010000329.1:0-3542 GCA_964358555.1 uncultured Planctomycetia bacterium | reverse complement strand
CCGCGACCCCAGCGGCGCCGTGGACGGAACCGTCCTGCGCGCCGCCACCAAGCGGCTCGAGCGGGCGCGCAACGCCGGCGCCCGGGTCGTCATCCTCCAGATCGAGACCCTCGGGGACTACCGCCACGAGTCGGCCCTCCTCGCCGACGCCATCCAGGCCATCCGCCCGTCGTTCGACCGGGTCGTCGCGTGGATCCCGAACCAGGCCCTCGGCGGCGGGGTGCTGCCGGCGCTGGCGGCGGACGACACTTACCTCGCGCCCTCGGCAAAAATCGGTGACGTGTTGCGGGCTGGCGACGGATCCAAGCCCGATGTCCCCACGACCGTGGACGATCGCCTCCAGCGCTTCGGAAAGCTGCGCGGGATCTCGCCGTCGCTCGCCCTGTCGCTCGCCTACGCGAAGGAGGACGTCCTGCGGCTGAAGCTTGGGACGAAAAAGTCCTACGAGGACCTCCGCGACTTCGAGGCGGACGTGTTCCGGTCGCGCGAACCGCTGGCCTCCGTCCGGGCCTTCTTCCGCGACGGCACCGACAAAATCCTGACCGCCGCCGAATGGAAGGCCCTCCCCGCCCCGAAGCGCGCCGCCGTCCTGCGCGTCGAAGCGCTCTTCCTCGAGTCGATCCGCTACCGCACCCGATCCGAGTTCGAGGACATGGCGCTCGTGGACAAGGACCGGATCGCGGCCCAAAACGTCTTCACCGAGCACGACCGGGTCATGGTTCTCGAGGGCGAGGCCGCGGTGGAGACGGGCCTGGCGCGCAAGACCGTCGGAACGCTGGACGGAGTGCTGTCGGCCCTCGGGCAGGCGGGCGCTCCCGTCGTCGTCCTCGACGTCACGTGGTCGGAACGCGCGGTGGACGTCCTGAAAAGCCCCTTCATCTCGGCGATCCTTCTCGTCGTGGGGATCACGGCCCTCTACGTCGAGCTGAAGATGCCCGGCGTCGGCCTGCCCGGGATCATCGGCCTTCTCGCCCTGGGCCTCTATTTCGGGGCCCAGTACCTCTCGGGGATGGCCGAGTGGTGGGAGATCGGGCTGTTCGTCATCGGACTCGGGCTGCTGGCCGTCGAGATCTTCGTGACCCCGGGCTTCGGCGTCCTCGGCATCGCGGGACTCCTCCTGATGGGCGGAGGCTTGCTGCTCACGATGACAACGTTCGAGCAAGGATCGCTGCCGTCCACGGCGGGCGACTTCCTCCTGATCCGGAACCGCTTCTTCCTGCTCACGGGGGTCGCCTTCTCGGTCCTGACGTGCGCCGCATTCCTGGCGCGATGGCTGCCGAAGGTGCCGATCCTGCGCGGGGTCATCCTCCAGGACAACCTCGGCCTCCCCCCCGCGGCCGGAATCCATGGAATCGCGCCGACCGGCGCCGCGGCGATCCCCCCGGGCACGCCCGGATTCGCCGCGACGGATCTGCGCCCCTCGGGCAAGGTGGACTTCGCCGGCGTCCGCACGGACGTGATCGCCGAGCGGGAGTTCGTCCCGAAGGGCGAACGGGTCGTGGCCACGGGGATGTCCGGCAGCCAGGTCTCCGTGCGGAGGGCATGAACCATGACGACCGCGCTTTTGCTCCTGCTCGCCGGCCTCGTCATCGCCTTCATCGAGGCGATGGTCCCCACCTTCGGGATCCTCGCGACGCTCTCGGGGGCCTGCCTCGTGGCGGCGGTCTACGCGGCCTTCCAGGAATCCGCGACCGCCGGCTGGACGTTCATCGGGATCATCGCCGTGTCGGTCCCGATCCTTCTCGCGATCGCCTGGCGGGTCTTCCCGAAGACCCGGATCGGCAAGAGCGTGATCCTCCAGGACGCGCTGCCCGAAAGCGCGCCGGCGCCCCCCGCCCCGCCCGCAGGCGCTCGGGGAACCGCCTGGTCCGATCTGCGGCCGTCAGGGCTGGCGGAATTCGCGGGGATCCGGTACACCGTCGTCACCGATGGCAGCTATATTTCGCGAGGCGATGCCGTGATCGCGGATCACGCGGCCGAGAATCAAATCGTCGTCCGGCCGGACCCTTCCGTCTCGGCCCCTTCCCCTGAAAGGAACAATCGTCCATGGCGCACCTGACCCTGGTCGGCAACGTATTCGCAGCGAGGGGCGACACCCCGGAACTCGGCACCATCATCACCTGGATCGCCGCCATCGTCGGGATCATCTTCGCCCTGGTCATCGTCTTCCTCGTCGCCTCCTCCTTCAAGCTCTGGTTCCAGGCCTACATGTCGGGCGCCACCATCGGGATAGGCCAGATCATCGGCATGCGCTTCCGCCGCGTGAACGCCCCCGTCATCATCCAGAGCCGGATCATGGGCGTGAAGGCCGGCCTCGACGTCCCGACGCCGAGGCTCGAGAGCCTCTATCTCGCGGGCGGCAACGTCCCGAACGTCGTCCGGGCGCTGATCGCAGCGAAGAACGCGCACCTGCCGCTGGACCTCGAGATGGCCATGGCGATCGACCTCGCCGGACGCGACATCCTCGACGCGGTGCAGACGAGCGTGAACCCGAAGGTCATCGACTGCCCGGACCCCTCGAAGGGCAAGACATCCATCGACGGCGTCGCGAAGAACGGGATCATGGTCAAGGCCAGGGCCCGCGTGACCGTCCGGACGAACATCTCCCAGCTCATCGGCGGCGCGACGGAGGAGACGATCATCGCGCGCGTCGGCGAAGGGATCGTGACCACCATCGGCTCGGCCGAGACCCACAAGCAGGTTCTCGAGAATCCGAACATGATTTCGAAGAAGGTCGTCGAAAAGGGCCTCGACGCGGGGACGGCGTTCCAGATCCTGTCCGTGGACATCGCGGACGTGGACGTCGGCGAGAACATCGGGGCCAGGCTTCAGGCCGAGCAGGCCGAGGCCGACAAGCGCGTCGCCCAGGCCAAGGCCGAGGAGCGCCGCGCGATGGCGGTCGCCCGCGAGCAGGAAATGCAGGCGCTCGTCCGCGAGAACCGCGCGAAGGTCGTCCTCGCGGAGTCCGAAATCCCGAAGGCGATTTCCGAGGCCTTCCGGCAGGGCAACCTCGGGATCATGGACTACTACAACATCCGGAACGTCCAGTCGGACACCCGGATGCGGGAATCCATCGCGGGCCCCGAATCCTCCGCCAAGCAGGAAGGCTGATCCGGCCCGGAGGACGCCATGGGCGATTTCACCCCCCTCATCATCCTGGGGGTCCTGTTCCTGCTGAAGATCATCGGATCGTTCGCCGAGAAATCGAAAGAGGGGCAGGCAACCCGGCCCCGCCAGCCCGAACCGGTGGTGGAGACGGACGAGGACCCCCTCGAACGCCTCCGGCGGATCTTGGAGGGCCAGCAGGCTCCGGCGCCGTCGAGGCCGGCGCCCGCGCCCCGTCCCGTCCCGCGGCCGCCCCCGCGGCCGAAGCGCCCCCAGCCCATCGCGAAGCGCTCGTCCCCCGAGGCGCGCCGGCCGTAGGCGCCGTTTTCGACGATCAACACGCGGTCCTCTGGGCCGACGCACGAGGCGAGCACGGCCTCGACCGCCGCGGCGCCCGAGCCGGGCAGCAGCACGGCGGTGTGTGTCGCCGCGGCGTG
>CAYHQZ010000328.1:0-3551 GCA_964358555.1 uncultured Planctomycetia bacterium | reverse complement strand
GGCCAAGACCGGCCAAACGCCTTTAATTGGCCTCCCGACCGTGGCCGGGGGGGAGACGGGGAGAGCCAGCCGAGCCCCCGCCCCTCGCCCGTGCCCGGTTTGCACTTCGACCGCAAATTTCAGTCAGTAGGCGTTCCTCGCCACCATCCCGCGGAACGGGGTCATGAGGATGATCCGGAGGTCGAGGGCGAGCGACCAGTTCTCGATGTAGTAGAGGTCGTACTGGATGCGCTTGCGCAGCGACGTGTTGCCGCGCCAGCCGTGGATCTGGGCCCAGCCGGTGATCCCGGCTTTCATCTTGTGGCGCAGCATGTAGCGCGGGATCGCCTTCTTGAACTCCTCGATGAAGACCGGACGCTCGGGGCGCGGCCCCACGATGCTCATGTCGCCCATCAGCACGTTGAAGAACTGCGGCAGCTCGTCGAGGCTCGTCATCCGGAGGATCTTCCCGATGGGCGTCCGGCGCGGGTCGTCCTTCGCCGCCCAGACGGCCCCGGTCCCGGCCTCCGCGTCCACGCGCATCGATCGGAACTTCAGCATCCGGAAGGTCCGGCCGTCGAGGCCCATCCGCTCCTGGCGGTAGAACAGCGGCCCGCGCGAGGTCAGCTTCACGAGGATCGCGACGCCGGCCAGGACGGGCGATGCGAGCAGGAGGATCGCTCCGGCGGCGGCGACGTCGAAGGCGCGCTTCGCGAAGCGGTTCCAGCCGTGATACGGGCTTTCCCGGATCGAGACGAGGGGAAGGCCCAGGAAATCCTCGACATGCATGTGGAGGGACACGGTGTGCAGCACGTCGGGAACGATCCGGATGTCCACGGTCTCCTCGGCGAGCGCGGCGACGACGTCGTCCACCCGGTCGGCCTCCCGCCGCGGCAGGCAGACGAAGACCTGGTGGATCCGGTGCTCGTGGACGCGGGAAACGAGGTCGGCGAGCCGCCCGATGACAGCCGCGCCGAAGTAGTCCTTGCCCTGACGCTCGTCCCGATCGTCGAGGAAACCCTGGATCCGGAGGCTCGCCCAGGGATTCTCGAGGATCCGCTGGGCCACGGCCTGGCCGAGCCGGCCGGCCCCGACGATGAGCACCCGGTAGCGCGGCCCCAGCCGCATCCCCTCCGCCATGAGCAGCCGCCGGAAGCCCGCGCGCGAGGCGAGGACCAACCCCGATTGCAGCGCAAGGTAGAGGGCCGCAATGCCCCGCGAGAACGACACCTCGCGATAGAAGAACGTCGCGGCAAGCAGCAGCAGGAATGCGAGGAACGCCCCGCGAAGGATGCGCCCCGGCGGGCACGGGAACGGCCGCGCCCGCTCCGGATCATAGAGCCCCTCCAGCCGGAATCCCCAGAGCGTCACGACGAGGATGAACGGCAAAAAGCCCAGGTAGACGTCGAGCGCGGGCAGCGGGGCCGGCGAGACGAGGCGCTCAAGGATCCCGAGGGAGCCGCGCGCGGACTTCAGCGCGGCGTAGGAAAAATAGGCCACGAACCACGCGGCCGTCGTCGCCAGGGCGTCCCCCACCGCGATTGCGAGGGCCGGCACGGCGCTGTAGCGGCGAATCATGGAAGGAGCCCGAAGGGGCGAGTCTAAAGTCTAAGGTCTAAAGTCTAAGGTCGACGGAACCGGAAAACCGATCACGGCCGGGGCCCCCTCCGCGAGGAAGCGCTCGACCATCTGGCGGATCTCGACGAGGAACCGTGCGCGGCCGAACCGGACGGCGCGGGCCCGGCAGGACTCGGCCGAGAACGCGCCCCCCGCCGCCTCGAACGCGCGGATCGCCTGCTCCAGGGACTCGGGCCCCGGTTCGGCATAGAGCACGCCCGTGGGCGGCTCCGGGTCGCCGAACGCCGCGACGGTCTCCCGGACCCCGCCACGTCCGTAGGCAATCACGGGACGGCCGCAGGCCATCGCCTCGAGCGGGACGATCCCGAAATCCTCCTCGCCCGGGAACAAGAGCGCCCGGCAGGCCGCGTATTCCCGCTTAAGCGTCTCGTTGTCGCGCCATCCGAGGAACTCCACGCCGTGGCCGGCAAGGCGCCGGAGCCTTTTTTCCTCGGCGCCCGTGCCGATGATCCGGAGCGTGCGCCCAAGCGACCGGCAGGCCCGAACCGCGTCTTCCACGCGCTTGTAGGGCGCCAGGGCCGATACGACCAGGTAGTGATCCCCCGGAGAAACCGTCGAGTCCGGCACGTAGAAGGCGTCGTCGACGGGCGGATAGAGGACGTCCGCGTCTCGGCCGTAGAAATTCCGGATGCGGGACGCGACGTGGCGGGAAATCGCGGTGAACTTGTGGACGCGGGCGGCGGAAGAAGCGTCCCAGAGCCGCAGGTAATGCGAAAGCGCGCCGGTGAGGGGCGAAAGCGGCCGCCACCCCCCGCGGCCCAGATAGAGCGCACGCTGGTCCCAGACGTATCGCATCGGGGTGAAGCAGTAGCACAGGTGCCGCGTCCCCGGCGGCGGCAGGATGCCCTTGGCGACGCAGTGGCTGGTGCTGATCGCCAGATCGTAGCCGGACAGGTCGAACGACTCGACCGCGATCGGAAAGAGCGGCAGGTAGATCCGGAAGCGCTTCGGCGAGAAGGGCAGGCGCTGCAAAAACGAGGTCCGGATGGGCCGCCCCTCGATCCGCGGGGAGACGCTCCCCTTCGCGTGCACGAGCGTGAAAACGTCCGCGGCCGGGAAGACCTCGAGGAAGGCGTCGAGAACCTTCTCCCCGCCCCGCATCCCGGTCAGCCAATCGTGGACGAGCGCAACGCGCATGGCGGGCATTCTAGGACCGGCGCGCCGTTCCGTCCCCGCCCCTATTCGATCTTCGGGTCTTCCTTCTTGGGTTCGTCAAGCGTCGGCGGCGAAATTTTCGGTTCATCCATTCCGGGGAGGTCCATCGGGATGTCGGGCGTCGTCGGATCCGCCTTCTTGGGATCGGGCGCCGGGGGCGTCGTCTTCAAATCCGCCTTCGGCGGCTCGGTCTTCGGCTCGCCCGCCTTGGACGGCTCTTCCTTTTTCCCAGCATCGGCGGGCTTGGCCGCGCCCTTCGACTTGAACTTCCCGATGCCGGAGGCTGCACGCTTGCCAAAATTGTCGAACATGCCGCGGAAGCTCTCGCGCTGCATGAGGCCCAACTGCTTCACGTTGGCGAAGACGAACACCCCGGAGATCAGGAGGGGCAAGACAAGCAGGCCGAACGTGAAAATCAGCCGCCGAGGCTTCGAGGCCTCGGTCTCGCGCTGTTTCTCCGCCTCCTTCTGGACGAGATACTCGAAGGCCTGGCTCTTTTTCGCGGCGGGCAGCGAGGCGGAGGAACCCATGGCGGGAAGCTTGGTGGCGCTGGAACCGGGCCGCGGGAACGGAACGCCGGGCTTGGAAGCGGTCGGCGAGGCGGGCTTCGGCGGAACGATGCCGGGCTTGGAAGCGGTCGGCGAGACGGGCTTCGGCGGAACGATGCCGGGCTTGGAAGCGGTGGGCGAGGCGGGTTTCGGCGGAACGATGCCGGGCTTGGAAGCGGTCGGCGGGGCGGGCTTCGGGGGAACGATGCCGGGCTTGGAAGCGATCGGCGA
>CAYHQZ010000327.1:0-3564 GCA_964358555.1 uncultured Planctomycetia bacterium | reverse complement strand
ATACCTGCCGTGGACCGCGCGGAGACCGGGAGCAAGAGCCGAGCCCCCGCTCCTCGCCCGTGCCCGGTCTATATCCCCGACGAAAGAGTTCGATGTCTTTGGTCGCCCGCAAGTGGTGGCGCGCACCCCTTCCGATTTGGTGGTTGCGGGATGTCCGGGCCCTGATCCTTTCCTTGCCCGCCGCCGCTCGCGTTCCTAGAATCCCCTCTCCTTGATCGCTTCCGAGCCGGACCCCCGCGCGCGCCGCCGCGTTCTCGCGCGGGTGGGGCTCCTCGCCCTCCTCGTCCCCGGTTGCTCCCTCTTCGAATCGCGCTCGATCGACTTCCAGGGGATCATCGAGAAGGCGAAGGCGCGGGTCTTTCCGACCCTCGTCTTCGTGAAGCCCATCCGCGAGGAGTTTTCCAGCGGCGAGCGCCAGCGCCAGGAGATCCTGGGCAGCGGGGTCATCATTTCGTCCGACGGCCTCGTCGTGACGAACCACCACGTCGCCGAGAAGGCCATCCACATCCACTGCGTCCTGCACACGAAGGCGCAGGTTCCCGCGCGCGTGGTCGGCCTGGACCCCGAAACCGACCTCGCCCTCCTGCAACTGGAGCGCAAGCCCGGCGATCCGCCGCTTCCGGTCGCGGCATTCGCCGACATAGACCGCCTCCAGGAGGGGCAGTTCGTCATGGCCCTCGGGGCGCCGTTCGGCTTCGAGCGCTCGATTTCCCTCGGAATTCTCTCGAACGTCCGGCGCTACATCGGATTCAAGACGCAGTACAAGTTCAACACCTGGCTGCAGACCGACGCCTCCATCAACCCGGGCAATTCCGGCGGGCCGCTGGTCGACACCGAGGGCCGCGTCGTCGGGATCAACACGCTCGGGGGCGGGGAGATCGGCTTCGCGATTCCCTCGAACGTCGTCCGGGACATCGTCGAGCGCCTCCGCCGCGACGGAAAGGTCGTCCGGGCGTGGACCGGCCTCGAGCTCCAGGCCCTGCGCGACTTCAACTCGAACACCTTCACTCCCTCCGACGAAGGCGTCCTCGTGCAGAACGTGGAGAAGCCCAGCCCCGCCGACGCGGCGGGCGTCCGGTCCGGCGACATCCTCCTCGCCGTCAACGGCCGGCCCGTCGACGGCCTCTACGTGGAGCAGCTGCCCGCCATCCTGTGGCGTCTCTCCGACCTCCCGCTCGAGAAAAGCGCGCGCCTCCGGGTCCGGCGCGCCGGGAAAGCCCTGGACATCGACGTGCGTCCCGCCCTGAAGGGCCGTTTCGAGGGCGAGGACCTCGAGCTGCGCCGGTTCAACATGACCCTCAAGGAGGTGTCCAAGGACTTCAATCCCGGCCTCTGGTTCCACCTCGTCCGGATCGGACGCACGCAGGGAGTCTTCATCCAGGGCGTCCGCCGGCCCGGGAACGCGATGTTCGCGGACCTGCGCCGCAACGACATCCTCCTCAAGATGGACGGCCGCGAAATCGGGGGACTCGCCGACGCGAAGGCGGTCTACGAGGCGGTCCTCGCCGACAAGGCCCGGCGGGAGAAGAAATCGAAGATCGAGGTCCAGCGGGGGGTCCGCCGGATCTGGACCGTCCTCGACTACGCGAAGGACTACGAGGATGTGGACTAGCCTCCGCCGCCCGGTCGCCGCCGCGTTCGCGGCCCTCTTCCTCGCCGCCGCGCCGCCCGAGCCGCCGCGCCGAACGCCCTCGGCCGCGCTGGATGCGCTCTGGGAGCGGATCCGCGGCTCGCTTGTCCGGGTCGAGTTCCATTTCAAGGAGAATCCCGAGGCGATCGACCCGGCCGACCCCTTCGACACCTCCCGCCCGGAGCCCTCGTTCGCGGAGGAGAAGTTCTCCCTCTGGGGCGCAGGCGTCGTGATCGACGGCCGGGGCGGCGTCCTGCTCGGGGACTTCGATCTCGACTTGCGCTTCCTCGACCGGATCCTCGTCGTGGGCCCCGACGGGAAGCAGCGCGAAGCGGACCTCGACCGGGTTCTCGTCCGCTGCCCGGGCCTGATCGCGCGCGTCCGCGAGCCTTCGGGCCTTTCCCCGATCGTCATGGCTGACGCGCCGGCCGACGGTCCGCTATCCCCCGTCGGGATCGCGCCCTTCGAGGACCAGGACCGCTGGCGGGCGATGGGATTCCCGTTCATTCCCCTCTACGACAACGCTACCAAGGGGAACACCCCGACGGCCTACGCCGTCGAGCCGGAGCAGATCGTCCCCGTCCGCCGCGGCGGCTCGCTCGTCCCTCCCGTCGCCGTCGTGGGCGATGCCGCCGGCCGCCCCATCGGCTTCTCGATATCGACCCATTGCGCGCTTCGGTTCCGCCTGGAAAACGAGCCCAAGCGGGGGGCCTGGCGGGGGAACGAGGTGCTCTCCGACCCCGGCGTGCCGCTCACGGAACTCCGGAAGGACGCCGAGCGCCTCGCCTCGAACTGCGCGCGCTACTTCCAGAAGGTGACGCTGAACTTCCGCCTGACGAGCCGCGAGGACGAGGGCGTCGAGGAGCGCCGCCTCGAGACCTATGGGCTCGCGATCGGGAAGCGCCGGCTCCTCGTGCCCGAGAGCCTGGATCGCGAGGCCGCGGCCCGGATCGACACGATCGACGTCGACATCCTCGGCGTGGATCCGAAGTCTCCTCCCCGGAAGATCCCCGGCACGTTTCTTTGCGCCTACAAGACCTTCGGGGCCTTTGTCGTGGAGGTCCCGGAGGACCTCCCGGCGGCGCTTTCATTCGGCGGAACGGGCAACCTTCCGTTCCTCGAGCCCTGCTTCGCGATCTCGGCGCAGGAAAAATCCGGGGTCCGGAAAATCTTCGCGGATCTCACGCGGGGCGTTTTTTCCGAGCGCGGCCACCAGGACCGCCTGGACTGGGTCGTCGGGCGGCCCTACCACGAAGGCGCCGCATTCTTTTCCCGGGAGGGCCGGATGCTTGCCTTGTCCCTCCGCCCGCGCAAGGAGGACGAGGAGCGCCGGGCCGTCGAGCGGGGCCGTCCCCATCGGAGCGGCTCGACCGCCGAGCGGATCTTCCCGCTCGCGGAGCTGCGCGAGATGCTTGAAAACCCCCGCGCATTCCAGGACGAGCGGATCGTCCTGCGAACGAAGGAAGACGAGAAGCAGCGGGTCTGGATGGGCGTCGAGTTCTCGCCTCTCAACAAGGACCTGGCGAAGGCCCTCGGGATCGAGCGCGCGACGAAGGACGGCGCGATTGGCTGCATCGTCTACCACGTCTACCCCGGCTCGCCCGCCGAGAAGATGGGCCTGAAGCCCGAGGACGTCATCCTCCGGATCCGCGACCCGAAGGGCGTGACGACGGAGCTGCCGTCCGCGGCCGCGGAGGACGACCCCGACTTCTTCTCGATGATGGAGATGATGGAGGACGTCGATCTCGAGGAGATGGACCTCGAGGAGGACATCCGTCTCTGGCCCGATCGGGACAACTTTTTAACGCGTCTGCTCATGGCGATAGGCCCTGGGAAGAAGATCGAGATCGCCATCCTTTCGGGAGGCCGGGAGGTCGCGAAGGAGATGGAGATCCAGCGATCGCCCCCGGACTTCGACTCCGCGCCGAAATACC
>CAYHQZ010000326.1:0-3578 GCA_964358555.1 uncultured Planctomycetia bacterium | reverse complement strand
ATTCGAGATCCCGATCCAAAGGCGCAGGAGGCGGGGGCTTTGCCGCCGGTTCCGGCGCGCCGCCGCTTCGCGCCCCGAGGACGCCCTCGGCCGCGCGGATCGCCCCCAACACGTCCGCGCGATCGGGGGCTGCCTCCGCGGCTTTTCGCATCCGCTGCAGGCCGTCCTCCCGCTTTCCGCTCGCGAAGAGAATGCGCCCGGCGTCGAGCCAGGCGCTGGCGTTCTTCGGATCGGCCCGGCACGCCTCCTCGAAATCCTGGAACGCCCGGCGGAGATCGCCCGACCGCTGCCGGATCCGGCCGGCGTCGTAGAGCGCCGCGGAGCGCCGGGAGGGATCCGTTTCAAGGGCGGCGGCGCGCCGGAACGCCCCTTCCGCCTCGCGCTCCGTCTCCACGCGCATCGCGAGGACCGTACCGAAGGCCCAGACGATCGAGGGATCCTTCCGATCCATCCATGCAGCCTTCCGGAGCGCCTCGAGCCCCTCCTCGATCCGCCCGCACGCCGCCAGGAGGCGGCCCAAATTCGCCAGGGGCTTGGCGCGTCCCGAGGACGCCGCGGCGGCCGCGCGATAGGCCTCGATCGCCTCGGGGTATTTCCCGAGCCGCTCGAGGACGGCCCCGCGATTGTTGTAGGCCCGGCCGAACGCCGGATGGTTCCGATAGCGTCTCTCCAGGGCCGGAATCGCCTCGTCGAACAGGGGCAGGGCGTCCGCGTCCTTCTTCGCCTGGTGCAGGGCCGTGGCCAGCCCGAAGAGGACGAGCCCGTCGGCGCATCCCTTCTCGCGCGCGGCCGACAGTTCCTTCGCCGCCGCCTCCCACTCCCCCTTCTCCAGGGCGGCAAGGCCCGAGCGGGCCTCAACGTCCCATCGGCCGCGACCCATTCCCGCCTCGTAGGAGCGCTGGTATTCGCCGGGCGCCTTCGGCGGCGCGGGCAGGGCCGTTTTCGGAGGTATCCCGCTAGGCTCGGCCTTCGTTCCCGCCGCCGGATTCCCGGGCTTCTCGGGGGCGGGAGCCGGCTCGGGGGGCAGGATCGCAATCAGGAAAATCGAGAGGCCGAGCGAGGCCGTCACGGAGGGCTCCCGAACGGGCGCGGATCGGCGGGGGGCGCTTTCGCAGGATTCGGCGCGGGGGCGGGAGCGTCGGCCGGCTTCGGCTCCCGCGCTTTCTCCTGGATCGCCCGAATCGAGGCCTCGATGCGCTGCGCGGCCGGCTCCTCGCGAATCATCGAAACCTCGTCGAGCGCGGATCCGTAGGCCTTCGTCGAGAACCGCACGTAAGCGCGGACAAGGCGCCCGTCCGGACCCGCCTCCGCGGCCTTCCGCAGGCATTCTTCGAGGGCCTGACCATCCTTCGGAAGGAGGGCCGAAAGATCGAGCCCCTCCCGCCCCCACTCGGGATTCCGCGCGAATCCCTCCCGCAATCCAGCGGCCGCCTCGGGGATCTTCCCGAGGGCAATCCGGGCGTGCGCAAGGGCGAACGGCGCGACGGGGCTGCCGGGGCTCTCGGCGACGGCCCGGGCGTAGGCGGCCTCGGCGGCTTCCATCTGCCCCTTCTTCAGGAGTTCGTCCCCGATGCCAACAAGGAAGAGCTCGCGGCCGACCGGGTCGGGGGGCTTCGTCGCAGGCCTGGGGGGCGCGGCGGGCGCCTGCCCGGCAGCGGGCTCGATCGGGCCCCTCGCGGCCGGCGCCTGCGCCTTCGCCGGGGGTTCGGGCGGCTGGGCCTTCTTCCGGATCGCCTCCATCCGGGCGCGATAGAACATCGAAAGCGGGTCCGTGGGATGGCGCACCCACCAGGGCTGGTTACGGACGTACCATGGATCCAGCTGGACGACCGTCCCCTGCGTCGGGCCGTAAGGCTGGCTCCCGCTCGCGCCCCCCGCCCACGGGGTGTAGGTGAACATCCCGTGCGAGTAGTAGAAGGGAGACGGGTGATAGGACCAGGCGGATCCTGTGATCGGGTAGTAGGAGCCCCCGACGGGATAGAGATACGGATCCCGCAGTTCCGGATGGGTATCCCCGAACGTGCCGTGTCCGTAGTAGCCGCCGGGGTGTCCCTCGCCGCTCGTCACCTGGGCAAACGCCTGCCGCCCGCTCAAGAGAGCCGCAACGAAGAGGAAACCGGCGAACTCACGGAAGGTCAATCGCGCCATCCAACGTCCCCTTCAAAGAGGCCTCTCCCAAGGGGAATCATCCCCTCCCATGGGGGGCGATGTCAATGCCCTTTCCCTTGACCACGCGCGAAGATGGGCGCACGATGGGGACATGGAACGCGTCCGCATCTGCCGCCATGCGGGGACGCCGCAGTGTCCCCACCTGCAGGAGCGCGAGATGGGAATCGCCCTCTCGATGACCTCGTTCGGCGAAAACACGATGAAGGTCGTCATCCGTTCCTACGCCGAGGGCAAGCAGATGATGGAGGACGTCGAGCGCAGACTCTGCCAGCCCTGCGACAAGTTCCAGCCCCGATAGCGAGCGTTTCGACTACGGCCCTCCGCCCCCGCCTGCCGCCGGGGCGTCCTCGGGCGCGGGATGCAGATATGTCCGCTGGTTCGTCAGGATGTTCGTCTTCTGCCCGGCCGTGCGCGGGCATCGCCCGATGGCACGCGCGGCCTCCGTGCGCATGTCGAGGTCGGTGTCGTTCATCGCCTCCCGCAGGATCCCGAACTCCTGCTCGGAGACGTTCCGGCCGTGGCCGTGGATGATCTCGCCTATCGCGACGACCGACTCCTTGCGGCAGGACTTCGGGTTCTCGGGGGTCTTGTCCTTGAAGGTGTCGAGCAGGGCCGGAACCGCCTCCTCGACGCCGAGCTTGCCCAATACCTTGATGCACGGGTTCCGGATGCGCGAGTCCCGATAGGGCCGACGCTGGACGCTCTGCAGGCACGCGGGCACCCCGTCATAGGGGTAGAAGACCGTCCGCTTCGGATCGATCTCGGCGAGCGAATCCGCCGCCGTCCGGGCCATGTCGAGCGTCCGGGCGGGATTGTCGATCGCCTTCGGCGCGGACTCGAAGATCTTCTGGATGAGGTCGCCCACGTTCTTCTTTCGCTCGGGGACGGGCAGATCCATGAGGCTCTTCGGAAAAAAGTCGGCGACCCGTTTTTCGTAGAGCCGCTCGGCCGAGTCCTTTGTCTTCTTGGTGACGATGAGCGCGACGGGGATGTCGGCGGTCCGGACGTCCTCCTTCAGGCCCTGGAAGAGTTCGAAGGAATCCATGTCTACGAGGTCCGCGTTCATCAGGAGCAGGTCGTAGCTCGGGAAGCGCTGGGCCATCGCGCGGCCCTTCAGCGCGGTCTCGGCGTCGTTCACGATGTAGTTGAGATCGTAGAGGACGTTCTTCAGGCGGTTGCGGAACTGGAGGTCGTTGTCGATGACGAGGATTGTGCGCGCCTCCGTCTCGCCTATCGCCTTGGCAAGTTCCCGGACGGTCTTCTCGCAATCGAGGAAGGGCCGCTTCGGGTTGATCCGGACAAGCGCCCGGGCGGCGGCAAGCCGGATGCGCTTGTCGGGATAGCTCTGGGCGTCGATCAGGGGCTTGCCGTAGTACTCCTCCACCGCGGCGCCGACGGCCGCGGCCGGC
>CAYHQZ010000325.1:0-3594 GCA_964358555.1 uncultured Planctomycetia bacterium | reverse complement strand
CGAGCCCGTGCCCGGTTTAGACCCCGGACGTCCCCTCCTCCACCGCCAGCGCGCCGGCGAAGCCGGGGCGCGGCTCGAAGGAGAGGAGGCGGAACTTCCGGCCGGACCATTCGAGCGGGAAGGGCTCGCCGGGGGGACGGGCCGCGAGAGCGGCGAGCGTTTCTCGGTGGCGTTCGTCGTGGATGGCAAGGCCGACGCCCGCGGCCTTGCCGAGCGCCTCGGCGAGCGTCCAGGCGCGGAAAAAGGCCGCGCGGCCTTCGGCGGGCGCGAGGGCGGCGAGCGTTGCGACCGAGCCCGCGGGCAAAAAGCGGGCGGAGAGCGCCGGCCAGTCGAGATCCTCCCGGGCCCGCTCGACATCCGCGCCCACCTCGCGGCCGTCCGCGAGCGCCACGAGAAGGAGGTCCCCCGAGTGCGAGAGATTGAACCGGACGCCCGTCCCGTCGAAGGGCGGCGCGAGCGCCGGCTTGCCGCCCGGCAGGATCCGGAATGCCACCTCTGCCGGCGGGACGCCGAGTCGCTCCCCGAGGATCCGCCGAAGCGCCCAGCGCGCGGCGCGGAACCGGCGGCGATCGGCCTCGAAGATGAAGCGCCCCGCCCGCGTGCGCTCCTCGGCCGAGAGGATCGGATCGATTTCGTCCGAACGCGAAAGCAGCGGCGCGAGGTCCAGCACGAAGGCCCGGAGTTCGGGGAGCCCGGAAGGCTCGAACCCGTCCCCGAACGGCGGGCCGCCCTTTGCGCCGCACGTCGCGCACGTCACGTCGCGCCCCCCGCCCCAGTCATGACCTCGGGCGCGCGGAGGCGCTCGGCCAGCGCCTCGATCGTGGGCGCCTCGAAGAGCGCGCGCAACGTCAGTTCCCGCCCGAACGCCTGCCGGATCCGCGCGAACAGCCGGACCGCGAGCAGCGAATGCCCGCCCAGGTCGAAGAAGGAATCTCCGACGCCCGCCGTCCGGACGCCCAGGCATTCCTCGAACAGTGCCGCAAGGCGCGCCTCCACCTCGTCCCGCGGCGCGCGCGAAGCCTCCGCGCCGCCTCCGCGCCGGGGGGCGATGTCCGGAAGCGCACGCCGGTTCACCTTGCCGTTCGGCAGGAGCGGCAGGCTCGGAAGGAACGCGAACGCGGACGGAACCATCGAGGGGAGCAGGCGCTGCGAGAGATGCAGCCGCAGGTCGTCCTCCGTCGCGGTCCCGGGCGCTGCCACGACGAACGCGGCGAGGAACACGCGGCCGTCCGAATCCGTCCGGGGCACGACCACGCACGCGCGGACCGCCGGGTGGCAAGCGAGGGCCGCGGCCACCTCCTCCGGCTCGATCCGGACGCCGTGGATCTTCACCTGATCGTCCAGGCGCCCCAAAAACTCCAGCATCCCGTCCGGGCGGAAGCGGCCGCGGTCCCCGGTCGCGTAGAGGATGTCTTCCGGATCGCCCGAAAACGGACTCGGAAAGAATCGGGCCGCCTCCGCGGGACTGGCCCCGATGTAGCCAAGGGCCCTAAACGGCGTCCGGATGACAATCTCGCCCGCCTCTCCGACGCCGGCGAGGCGCCTGCCTTCCGAAAGCACGAGGACCTGCGTGTCGGGCAGGGGGCGCCCGAGGGGCTGGATGCCCTCGAAGGGCTCATCGGGAATGACAGCGAAAGAGACCCCGATCGTCGTCTCCGTGGGCCCGTAGACGTTCGCGACCCCGCCCGGACTCGGATGCGCCGCGCGAAACCTGCGCACGAGCGAATCCCGCAGGGCCTCGCCGCCGAAAAGGATCCAGCGCAGGGAGGGCAGCGATCCTGCGGGCCCGGCGAGCCACGCCTCCGCGATCGAGGGGACGGCGTTGAACAAGGTGATCCGCTCGCGCCGGATCCACGCGGGCACATCGGGGGAGGATGACGCCAGATCCGGCCCCGGCAGGCAGAGCGTGGCGCCCGTCACGAGCGGCAGGAAGAGGTCCTCCAGCATGATGTCGAAGGACAACCCGGTGAGCAGCGCGACGCGATCCGCCGGACCGACACGGAAGGTGGCGGCCTCCCAAGCAAGGTAGTGCGCCAGTCCCCGATGGCAGCCGAGGATGCCCTTCGGAGCGCCCGTCGTGCCCGACGTGAAGAAGAGGTAGGCGGGATCCCCCGGACGGACCACGGGAAATTCCGGTGCGTCCGTCGCGGGGACCCCCGGCGGATCCCCCGTATCCGGATCGACCCCGATGCATCGCGCGCCGGAATCGAGCGCGGGGAAATCCCCGGGAAGCGATCCCGCGGACAAAAGGAACCGGGGTCGCGCAACCCGGAACATCCCCCGGATCCGATCCGCCGGGAGCGCCGGATCCACCGGGAAGAGAACCCCGCCCGCGAGCGGCGCGGCCGCCATCGCCGCGCCGAGGCCGAAGGAGCGCCTGCCCGAGACCACCACGACGTCCCCGGATCGCAGGCCCGCCCCGAGGAGCGCCGACGCGAGGCGGCGGACCGCGGCGTCGAGCGCCGCGCGGGACCATGCGCGGCCGTCCTGCGTCACGGCGACGGCGTCCGGGGATTCGAGGGCGCGTCGCCGGATCGAATCGGGAACGCTCGGGAATTCGGGGACCGCGAGCGGAGAGCGCGGGTCGGGCAGGAGGGCCGCCGAGCCCGGATCCGCGAGCGAGAGGTCCCCGATCCGACGAGCGGGGTCGGAAGCCATCTGGGAGAGCAGGAACTCCATCTGCGAAAGGACGCACGCGGCCTGCGCCTCGGACAGGAACGCGGGATTCGGAATCGCCTCCAGCGACAGGCGCCCTCCCTCCCCGACAAGGTTGACCGTCAGGGCGTCGCGCGACGGGGGTTCGGGGATATCGATCCGCCTCGCGAGAAGATCCCCGATTCGCGTCTCCCGGACCCGCCGGGCGTGCGAGTTCATCAGCACGTCGAAGAGCGGCGTCCGGTCCGGATCCCGCGCCACGCGCAGGTCCGCAACGATCCGCTCGAACGGAAAGTCCCGATGTTCGAAGGCTTCGAGGATCGAATCGCGCACGCGATCGAGGAGGACGCAGGCCTCGGGATTCCCGGAGAGGTCCGCCCGGAGGAGAAGGGTGTTCGTATACAGGCCGATCGCGTCCCCGGAGCCTAAATCGTCCCGGAGCGTCACGGGGAATCCCACGACCAGGTCCTCCCGATCGGTGATTCGCCGCAGGAGGACCAGGAGCGCGGCCATCGCGGCCATGAAGGGCGTCGCCCCGCGCGCGCTCGCGAAGCCGCGGACCGCCTCCGCAAGCGCCTCGGGCAGGTCGCGCGAGACCCTCCGAATCCGCGCGGGGCGGGCCGAGCGCGGCTCGGGATTCGCCGGGAGCTCCAGGGCGGGCGGCGGGTCCCGCAGGACGTTCCTCCAATAGGCGCGGGAGGCCTCCTCGCCTTCGGATCCGGCCCGTGCCCGCTGCGCGCGCGCGAAATCCGCCCGGATAATGCACTGTTGTATTGCTCATCACCAATTGAATCCGTATGCCCTGATATTTCCACAACAAGCTGCTCATGGCGCTTCAGTATTCCGGCAAGTTCATTCAGTACAGGAAAAGAGGAACCCCTAAGGGTGTAGTCGTTAAAATCAAACCAAACGCCTTTTAATATCGCCACATCTTTAAGG
>CAYHQZ010000324.1:0-3607 GCA_964358555.1 uncultured Planctomycetia bacterium | reverse complement strand
GTCTACCTTCCGTGGACCGCGTGGAGACCGGGAGCGCCAGCCGAGCCCCCGCCCCTCGCCCGTGCCCGGTTTTTACCCCCAACACAAATGTACGAATGGATGGCATTTAGGAGGTTCAGGCTCCTTACGCTCAACCCACCCCGCCGCACGCGGCGATCAGGCGGTCGCGGATCCGGCGCTGGACGCCTTCGTCGAGGATCTTCTCGCCGGTGGGCTTGAGGGTCGCGTAGAAGGAGTTGATGGCGAGGTTGCCGCGCGTGGAGATCCGGGCGAGGCGGAGGTCGAGACCCTCCTCGGCGAGGGCCTTCGCCATGTCGTAAAGCAGTCCCGGCCGGTCGGCGGCGGTGACGTCGAGGATGGTGGCGTCCGGCGCGGTCTTGTTGTGGAAGCGCACCGTCGGCGCGACGGGTGCGTAGGTGCGAGCCCGCACGACGATCCGCCGGCGCCTCCGCTCCAGCATCGGCTCCAGCGGTTCGCCCGCGATCAGGACCTTCTTGAGGGCGGCGTCGATCCGGCCGGCGAGACCTACGTCCGAGGGCAGCCGGCCGTCGGGCCGCGCGATCCGGAAGACGTCGAGGACCCATCCGTCGCGGCGGGTGTAGGCGGTGGCGGCCCAGACGTTGGCCCCGAGCGCGGACAGGACGCCGGAAATCCTGGCGAAGAGGGCCGGCTGGTCGCGCGTGGAGATCCACAGCTCCGCGTGGCTTTCCCGCCAGCGCACCTCGGAGGCAAGCCCTTCGGATTCCGCCCGCCGGATGAGCCGCAGGTGGGCGAGGGCGTCGGCGCACGGGACCTCGAGGGCGTAGGCCGCCGGCATCCCGTCGGCATGCGCGATCGCGGCCGCCGCCTCTTTAGGCCCCGCGGCCTCGGCGAGCGCGTCGCAAAACCGCCCGGGGGGCGCGGCGCCGGCGCTCCCGGCGAGCCGCGCCTCCGCGGCCGCGTGCAGGTCGGCGAGGATCGCGGCCTTCCACCCCGGCAGCGCCCCGGCCCCCGTCGCGCGGATGTCCGCGTGGGCCATCAGGTAGAGCATGTCGAGGCCCTCGAGATCGACCGCCTCGGCGGCGAGCGCGCGCGCGGCGTCGTGGCCGTGGACGTTGCGCTGCTCGGAGATCTCGGCCATTAAAAGATGGTTTTTCACGAGGAAGCGCAGCCTTCGCGCGTCCGCCTCCGAAAGACCGAGCCGAACCGCGATCCCCGAGGCCAGGTCGGCCCCGACCTCGTGGTGGCCCGCCTCGCGGCACTTCCCGACGTCGTGGACGAGGAGCGCGAGCTTCAAAAGATCCGGCCGCGGGATCCGCTCGAGGACCGCGCGCAGGCGCCCGTCGGCCGCCTCCGTCGAGGTTTCCAGCCGGTCGATCTCCTCGACGGCCAGCAGCGAGTGCTCGTCCACCGTGTAGTCGTGGACCATCGTGAACCGCACGAGCCCCGTGAGCGCGCCGAATTCGGGGATCATCTCCCCGAGCAGGCGCGCGTCGTGCATCTGCCGCAGCGCGCTCGCGGCGTTTCCGACGCCCCGGAGGACGTCGCGGAATTCGCCGGCGGCCCGAGGGTCCGTGCGCAGCGCTTCCGTCGGGCTCACGCTCATCCGCTCCCGGACGGCCAGCAGGATCTCCTCGCTGACCTCGAGCCGGTGGCGCTGGGCGATCCGGAAAATCTCGACGAGCCGCCACGGCTCGCGCGCGACGTCCTCGAATTTCCGCGGCCCCAGGTGCAGCGTTCCGCCGATCTCCACCCAGTCGTGCGGAAGGCGCCGGACGGGCAGCCCCCGGCCGGGGGAGGCGAGCGGGGAGAGCAGGTCCTGAAGCGATCGGCGAAGCACCCCGTGGATGGCGCCGGCCCCTCGGAAGACCTCGCGCATGAGGTTTTCCTCGGGGCGGTTGGAGTCGTCCCCGCGGATGCCGAGCGCCGAGGCTGCGAGCGGTTGGAGGCGCGATTCCAATACGTCCATCCGGCGGCCGGCCTCCAAATGAAGCCAGGAGCGGATCCGGAGCAGGAAGGCGTAGGCCTCCTCGGCGCCGGCGAGCGCCGCCGCCGGCACGACCGCCGACGGGCGGAACGGCGAAAGCTCCGGCGAGGCCGCCGCGATCCGGTCGAACGCCCGGACGGCCTGGAGGTCCCGGAGCATGCCGGGGTTTTCCTTGAGGTTCGGCTCCATCCGGTAGATCGAGCCGCCGAACTGGGCGTGCCGCTCGCGCATGCGCCGGATCGAATGCTCCAGGAACGGGCGGGCGCGGATTCGGAGGATGTGCTCGAACGACGTCTCGAACCGTTCGCGCGCGGATTCGGAGCCCTCGAGGAACCGCGCCTCCAGGAGCGCCGTCGAGGACTCGACGTCGTCCCCGAGGAATGCCGCGCACTCCTCCCAGGTCCGCACGGCGTGGCCGACCTGCAGCCCAAGATCCCAGAGCAGCTGGAAGAGGGCCGTCGCGATCCCCGCGGCGCGATCCCCGACGGCGTCGGGCGCGAAGACCATGAGATCCACGTCGGAATAGGGGCAGAACTCGAGGCGGCCGTAGCCCCCGAGGGCGAAGAGCGCCCACGGCTCGGATCCGTCCTTCGTGGTCCGCGCGGCCCACGCGGCGGCGGCGCGCACGATTTCGTCCATCGCCTCGGCCATTTTGCGCGGTGCATCGGCCGGTACGGCCGACGCGAAGATCCGCTCCCGCGCCTCCTTCAGGTGCGCCTTGATGGCCGGCAGGACGTCGCCCTTCGGCGGCGGCGGGTCCGCGCGGAGGGCGTCGAGTGGGCTCTTCACGGCCGGATTGTAGTGCGGCGGGGCATGGCCGGGACGGACGCAGGGCCTAGGGCCTTGGACCTAGGACTTTTCCTAGTAGCCGCCGCCCTTGCCGCCGCCGCCCTTGTGACCGCCGCCCTTGTGACCCTTGCCGCCCTTTCCGCCGCCCTTCTTCTTCTCGGCCGGACACGGCTCGATCAGGAAAAAGTTCTTCCCGTAGTGCTGGGTCACGGTTCCGCAGAACCGGCCTGCGACCTTGTAGGTGCCGTAGTTGGTGAACTCCTCGTAGACGGCGCCCGGCTGGGTGTCGGCGGCCTTCTCGGGGTTGGCCGCGTCCTTCTTGGCAACCTCGTTGACCTGGTTTCCGTTCTCCCAGTCCTCGAGGGCCTTGTTCTCGAGAATCGTGAACTCCTTGCCGGCGTAGGGGCCGGTCGTCACGCGAATCCAGGGTCGGCCCTTGCCGATGGTGACCTCGCCCTGGATGTCGATCTTGGTGCCCTCGGGAATGAGGGAGGGGTCGCTCTCGGCGGGCGGGCCCTGCAGCAGGTAGTACTTCTCCCCTCGATATTCGTAGACCTTCGCCGTCATCGAGACCTGCGAGTCCTTCGTCACCTCGGCGGCGGAGAGCGAAAGATTTTCATGAATCGCGACGATCTTGCCTTCCGCGTCCTTGAGGGCGGGCCGTCCGTTCTCGGTGGCGAGCGTCCCCTTTACCTCGACTGTCTCGCCCTCCGCGCGGGCCGACGGCGAGAACATCAGGAACGCCCCGAGTGCGAGCCAACCGTGACGAATGATTGAAGCCTGTCGCATTAGTAATCTCCTCCTCCTCCCCCGCCTCCTCCACCGCCCCCGCCACTCTTCCCGCCACCGTAA
>CAYHQZ010000323.1:0-3611 GCA_964358555.1 uncultured Planctomycetia bacterium | reverse complement strand
CCCGGTCGACAAGTTCTTCGCGCCCGTGCCCGCGGCCGCCCAGGCCCCCGCGGGCGCCACGGAGGTCGTCTCGCGCGACGGCCGCTGGTTCTTGCGCGACCCCCGCAGCGCCCGCGAGGTCGAAATCGTCCCCGTCCAGCGGGACGCCCAGACGGGCCAGCCCGTCGCGATCCCGACGGCGACAGGGCCTCGCCTTCCCTTCGGGCTCAACCGCCGGATCCTCGCGGCCGCCGTCGCGGCCGTCGTGATCGTCCTCGCTATCGCGCTGCTGCGGCCCGCGCCGCCCCCCCCGCCGCAGCCCAAGCCCTACTCGGCCGCGGACTACGACCAGTGGGTCGAGCGCCTCGTCGAGACGATCCAGTCCGGCGCCGATCTTGCGGGATGGAAGGAGCAGATGGTCAAAATCGACCGGCTTCTCCCCGAGCGGCGCTGCGCGAAATACTGGGCCAGCATCGTTCCCTTCTTCCAGGGAATCGATCGATCGACCTGGAAGGATTTCGACTGGGACGGAATCGGCCGCTTTCTCGACGAGGTCGAGACCTCGGACCACGCGACCCAGGCCCAGCGCACGTTCGTCCGGGAGTTCAAGGACTTCATCGCGCGCCGGGAGCAGGACGGCGCCGAGATCGTCGCCGCGGAGAAGGCCGGGAAACTCCTCGCCGAGGCGAAGGCCCTCGACGCCTACGAGGCGGCCGCGCTGCCGGTCCTCGAGAAGTTCCGCCGCGTCGCCGCCCGGAAGGGCCTCTACCAGGCCCGGGCGCGCAAGGGAGCCGACGAAATCCAGCGGGAGCTGCGGACCCTGCACTTGCAGGTCGCGGAAAACGCCGTCCGCTCGCTCGAGGCGCTCGTCTCCACCGACCCGGACGCCCGCCGGCCCGGATCCGAGATCGCGGCCGCCCTGGAGGCGGCCTCCCGCGCCGTCGAACGCGCCCGCGCGACCCTGGACGCCGCCGCCATCGGGGATTTCGAGAAGCGCCGCGACGCCATCGCGACCGAGCAGAAGTCGAGGGCCGCCTACGCGGACGGCCGCTCGAACCACGAGGCGGGACGGGACGCCGCCGCGCTCGCCGCCCTCCAAAGCGTCGATCCCGCCTCCACGCTCGCCCCGAAGGCGGCTGCCATCCGGGACGCAATCTTGCAGAAGCGGAGCGGCACGCTCGCCCGCACCCGGGCGGCCGCGCTGTTCATGGACGGCAAGGGAGAGGAGGCGCTCGAAACCCTCCGGGCCGCGAGCATCTCGGATCCTGCGATGGAGGGAAGGGTGCGGCGAATCCAGGCGGCGACGGCGGAGGCCGAGCAGGCCGAGAAGGACGCAGACTTTCCCAAGGCCCGCGCGGCCTGGGCCCGGGTCGTCGAGGCCGCGATGGATCCGGGCAACGCCTACAACCGAGAGGCCAAGCGAAGGATCGCCGCGATCAGCCCGGGGATCATCGCCGGCGGGCACTACGAGAAGGGAAAGGCCGCCTCCGACGCCGGCAAGTGGCGCGAGGCTCGGGAATGGTTCGCAAAGGCCCGGGAGGCCAACCCCGACACGACGCTCGGCCGGACGGAAATCGAGAAGATGCAGAAGGAGGCGAGGACGCTGCTCAACAAAGCCGCCCTCCTGAAGGCCGAGAAGCCCGACGAGGCCCGGAGCCTCTATCTCCAAATCCTCGAGATGGTCGAGGAGGACGACCCGCTCGCGGAGACCGCCCACAAGCGCATCCAGGAACTGGACGGCGGCGGCGCGGCGCCTTGACGGCCTATCCCTCCCTCGCCTTCTTCACCCGAGCCGCCTCGATCTCCTTGACCATCAGGCCCACGCCCAGCAGGAGCTGCTCCGACGAGAAGGGCTTCGTGATGTAGTAGTCGGCGCCGAGGTTGTAGCCCTTCAGGATGTCCATGTCTCCCTTCTTCGCCGTCAGCATCATCACGGTGAGGTCGGCGGTCTCGGGATTTCCCCGGACGGCCTGGAGGAACGTCAGGCCGTCCATGACGGGCATCATGATGTCGCAGATCACGATCTCCGGGCGGAAGGTCCTAACCTTCGCCAGGGCCTCCGCGCCGTTCCCCGCGACGTCGACCTCGTAGCCTTCCTTCTTGAGGATGAACGAGGTCGCCTCCTGGATGTGCTTGGCGTCCTCGACGATCAGGATGCGCTTGACCAGGCTGCTCCAGCGTTGGGGAAGGATGCCCACGGTCGATCTCCCCTTTCAGGAAATTCCGAGCATGTTCTTGACCTTCTGAATAAGCCCCCCGGGGCTGAAGGGCTTTGAAAAATAGGCGTCCGCGCCCGCGCGATACCCGCGTTGGAAGTCGATGGTCTGGCCCATCGCCGTCAGGAACACGATCCGGATGCCCTGTAGCGCGGGGTCCTTTTTCACCGTCTCGCAGACCGTGATGCCGTCCATGCCCGGGAGCATAACATCCAGGAACGCAAGCGCGGGCCGCTTCTCCCGAAGCAGCCGCAGGGCCTCGAGGCCGTCATCGGTCTCGAGGAAGGGGAAGCGCTCCCGCCGGAGGACGAATGCGAGCGCCTCGCGGATGTTCGGATCGTCCTCCGCGATGAGGATCAGGGGCCGTAGCGCCTCGGCCGGGGCGGAATCGGGCATGCGTCATTCTCCTTTCGCCGGGGATTCACGGATCGCGTTTGCGGGCATTCCGGCGCCGGGCGCCTGGAGGCGCTTCGAGAGGATGGCGGAGAGCGTTCCCACGTCCGCGCCGTCCTTGGGATGCTCCGCGACGGCCCAGCGGCAGTTCGGGACGCTCGTCGGATCGGCCGGCATCTCCCCCTTCCGGATCCGATCCAGAACCCGCTCCCGGATCCGCTCGGCCGCGAACAAACTCGCCAGGATGAAAACGGCCACGAAACCCGGCCGTTCGTGGAGGACCACGTTGTCCAGCGAGGAGCGCACGGTGTGGATCATGAGCGCCTTCAGGCGCTTCGAGAAGTCGACGGGATCCGTGGCCTCGTCCGAACCGAGAACGAGGACGCTCAAGGGGTAGCCCCGCCGGACCGACTGACGGATCCAGAACTCCATGCTCGTGCGGAATTCGGTGTCGCGCTTCCAGGCCGGCAAGATCACCCGGAAGGTCGTCCCCTTCCCCTCCTCGGAGTCCACCTCGATCGTCCCGCCGTGGGCCTCCACAATCTCCCTCGAGATCGCCAGCCCCAGCCCGGTCCCGCTGGGCTTCGGGGCGCCGGATTCCTGGATCTGCTCGAACTTCCGGAATAGCCGGTCCTTCAGGGCGGCGGGAATCCCGGGGCCTTGGTCCGTCACGGAAAACCAGAGCCGGCCGGGCTCTGTTCCCTCCACGCCCGCCCGGACGAGGATTTCGCTTTTCGGCGGGGAGAACTTTACGGCGTTCCCGATGAGATTGAGGCAGGCCTGCAGGAGGCGATCCCGGTCCCCGAACAGCGCAGGCATCGCCTCCGGGCGATCCAGGACGATCCGGATCTCCTTTTCGGGCTCGAGCCCCTTCGCCACCTCGACGGATCGATCGATGGCCTCCTCCAGCAGGCAGACGGACATGTTCCAGGCGATCCGCCCGGCCTCGATTTTCGCCAGGTCCAAACCGTCGTTGATGAGATTCGTGAGCCGCTGGCTCTCCTCGTTGATGATTTTCAGGAA
>CAYHQZ010000322.1:0-3616 GCA_964358555.1 uncultured Planctomycetia bacterium | reverse complement strand
GCGCCCCACCACCCCCAGACCCTGGGGAAGATCGAGGCGCTGAACAAGGCGGTCCAGAAGGAGCTGATCGACCGCGTCGAGTTCCGCAACTTCCTCGACGCCAAGGCGCAAATCGCCGCCTGGGTGGAACGCTGGAACATGGAGCGCACGCACCAGGGCCTGGGGGGTGTGCTGGTCCCGGCGGACCGCTTCTTCGGCCGCGCCGACGAGGTCCTGGCCCGCATCGCGTCGATGGGGGGCTCGCGCAAGAAGCCGGGGGACCCGGTGCCACCGGGCTCGGAGCCGGCGGAAGACCGCGAGGTGGTGCTCCTGCAGCTCCGCCTCGTCGGCCAGACGATCGAGGTATGGCTGTTCGGGCGCCTGGTCGCCCGCCTGAAGGGGGTTCAGTAGGTGAAAAAAAACCGCGATATCCATCTTGAAAAGCGTTGTGGCCCGTTACGGAGGCCGAGATGGATACGCGGTCCGAGATTCGCGACTACCGGCCGGGCGTCGTCGCCCTGGCCGTCGAGATAGTATCGGCCATGAGAATCGGATTCCACATCCCGGTGACGACGATCGCGCGGTGGTTCGGCATCAGCCGCCAGAGCGTCTACGATCTCCGCACCGAGGTTCGCCAGGCCCTGGACGCCGCCTTCGAACGGCGCACGCCGGGGCCTGCTCCGCGCCCCTCTGAGGCGGGTCGCGACCTCGTCGAGCTTCGTAGACAACACAGCCTGGCGAGGTTACGCATCGAGGTCCTCACCTATGAGAGGGATCAGGAGCTCGTGCTCGCCCAGTCCCGGCGCGAGCACTTGGGCGCGGAGCACCGGAGCTTCCTGGTGGGGCTCTTTCGGCGGTGGCGAGAGGCTGGCTTGAGCGAGAACGCGATCGCCGAGGCGATCGGCGTCCCGCTCACAAGCCTACGGCGGTGGAATGAGGAGGCGGACGCGGACGGGCGCTTCCCCCGGAAGCCCGACGGTCGGGGCGAGCACCGCAAGCCCGGCGTCGCCCTCGTCCGCGAGGTCGTGACCGCCTATGAGGCGCTCGAGGAGCAGATCCCCCTGTGCGAGTTCGTCAAGACGTTCAACCAGGACCGAGCCGAACCGGTACCGGCGGACACGATCTCCAAGATCCTCCGCGCGCACGGGCTGCGCCGCGCCCGCCACCGGGAGAAGCACAAGCTTCCCCCGGAGCGCTTCCGGGTCTACTTCCCCGGCGCCCAGTTCTCGCTCGATGGTAAGGAGATCGTCATCGGAGTCGGGGGGAACGAAGTCCGCGTGACGTGCCAGGCGGGGATCGACATCGCCACGAGCTTGATCCTCGGGCACGTGATCGGGCTCCAGGAGACCGCAGAGGGAACCCGCGTCACGATCCGAGCCGCGCGGGAGGTCGCGCCGTACCTGGCCGCGCTCCTGGACAACAAGGCGCCGAACGTCGCCGGCGCCGATGCCTGCGCCGGCATGGAGGTGGGCCCCATCTTCAGTTTCTACTACCGGCCGCAGAGCAATGGCCATCTCGAAGGCGGACTCTGGGGGCAGCTCGTCAAGACGGTCGGCCCGATCGAGATCGACACCTCCAGCCCCGAGGCGATCGCGAAGTCGGTAGCCCACATCATCATGAAGGTGTACACGCACTTCTGGAATCACATGCCCCGCGAACGCCTGGGAGGGAAGTCGCCGCTGGAGTACTTCCGCACCTACGCCCCGACAACCGAGCAGGTCGAGCGAGCGCGGCGCGAGCTCCAGGAGACCAAGCGTCGATCGGAGCGCGCCCACAGACGCGCCCCGGAGATCTCGGCGGAGAAGCGAATCCTGATCGAGACCGTCTGTGCGCATTGGGGGTTCGACGCCCAAGAGCAACTCCCGTGGCTCGCGCCGTTCGACCGGGACCTGATCTCGGAAGCCGACTCGATCTTCGCGGCCCTCACCCAGCGGCAAGACTGGTCGCAGGACAAGCGCAATCCGCGCTATTTCTACGCGATCGTCAGGAACCTGCAGAAGAGACGAGACGACGACCGCCAGAACGCACACGCCGTCTCGCGCGAGGCTGAACTCCTCAAACGCAGGATCGCCGAGAAGCAACGAGAGATCGAGGAAGAGGAGCGAGTCGAGCAAGAACGGCTAAGGACACGTCCGGACGACGTCCTCCGCGAGTACCTCGAGATGGCCGCCCGGACGCAGTTCCGCTTCTTCCCGGCCCCCCTGTGGAGCCGCCTGAAGACCGCGCTCGAGCCGCTCCGAAAGATGGGCGCCGCCGGCTGCGAACGCTTCACGGAGATCCTGGCCTGGCTGGAGCTCCTGCCGGCAGAAGCGGCGGCCAGGGCCCGATTCGTCGCCCGACTCAGGGAGGCCTTCGATGGTGCGTGAACCCAGCGCCCGAGCCCGCGAGAGGAGCGATGGGCCCCCCGGCACCCCCTTCCGAGCCCAACCATCGACGTCGGGGGCTAGCCTCCAGGACCAAAAGATGCCCCTCCATCGGGGCCATACGAACCTTGACTTCTCCTCGACGTCCGGTAATCATCGACGACGTGGTCAGTCGTGGCATGTACGCCACGGAGGGAGCTGTGCCCGTCGAGACGAAGAGCAGAGTGTCAGGCCAACTCCGGTCCTTTTTTGCCAATTCTTAATTCCCGCAACACCTACGCCCTTCCAGCTGTGAAACGTCGCCCCCCGATCGCTCAGCACGGCTTCGGGCTTGCCGTACCGGCGGCTGGCCTCCGCCAGCAGGACGATCGCGTCCTCCATGGTCTCGTTCTGCAGGATGGCCCAGCCGACGACGAACCGGCTGTAGTCATCCAGGGCGACCATGAGGTAGAGCTTCTGGCTGTGGACGTAGAAGTGCAGGACATCGATCTGCACCAGGGCCAGGGGCCGTGGCGCCTCGAACCGCTTGGGCTCCTTCTCCGGATCCGGGAGCTTGACCTTCGGCGGCGTGTAGCCTTCCGCCCGGAGGATCTTCCGCACGGTCTTGACCGAACACCGGATCCCGACCCGCTTGAGCTGGTTGGCGACCTGGGAGGGACCGAAGCCCGGATTGTTCCGCCAGACCTCGGTGACTCGCTTGCGGATCGCGGGGTCGACACGGAGCTTCCCGGGAGACCCCCGCCCTGGCCCCGGCGGCCGCGAGGCCTTGCCGCGCCACTTGTAGATGGTCCAGGCCGAGGCCTTGAACTTCTTCGCCGCCTTCTCGACCCCGTGGCTCTTGGCGAAGTCGAGGATGATCCTCTTCTCCTCCTCGGAGTAACGTCTCCGGGCCTTCGAGCGCTTGCGGGACCCCTTGGCACCGTCTGACATGACCGACCTCCTTCTTCCAGGGGCCCGTCAGACGGAGAGCAGAGTGTCAAGCTAACTCCAGCCCTTTTTTGCCATTTCTTCGCGCCCGAAACCTACCCCGGCAATGGTGGAACCCAATCCATCGACGGCGTCGGATTCCAGCCGGACCGCATGATCGTGATGTCGGCATCCACGGACGAAGCCAACATCAAGATCGCGACGATGGCGAGCGCAATCAGCAGCTCGCCGAGCGTGAACCCGCTCCGCCCCCGTTGCGGGGCCTTGCCGCGTGCAGACCTGGGGGTGGCGAGTGGGGGAACGTGGGCGGCACGACCGCGGCAGTGACTACTGCCCGCGGAGGCGCC
>CAYHQZ010000321.1:0-3623 GCA_964358555.1 uncultured Planctomycetia bacterium | reverse complement strand
CCTAGGCTCCCGGTCTCCGCACGGTCCACGGCATGTAGACGAATTCATGGCGTTGAACCGTGCTCCGACAGGTCGCTACGGTCCGCGCCCCGCCCCCTCCTGTTTCAAGTGGGGAATGCACCTTCGCGAAGCGCGGCCGGCACCCGCAAGCCGGCGGCGGCGGGAATCCTGCTTCTCTTCCTCGCCGGTATCCTGTTTTCGGCCCTGCCCGCGACGGCCGCCAAGGTCGTCCGGGAGAACAAGCCCGACATCGAGGGCGTGGGCGGCAAGGGGGGCAAGGATCCCCAGACGACCTACGATCGGAACCGCAGGAAGGTCGAACCCCCGCCCGTCGGCGGCGATCTCGTGATGGTGATCGATCTCCAGAAGGCCGCCGAGAAGGACGGCACCGAGGGCGTGGGCATGCCCGCCACCGTGGCCTACAGCCCGGACGGGAAATACATCGCCGTGGGAGGGCACTGGAAGACGGTGCGGATCTTCGACGCGGCTTCCGGCGAGCTCTACAGCTGGGGCCCCCAGCCGCACCTTCCCATCTACTGGCATCTGTGCCTGGCCTGGACGCCGGATTCGCAGCGCCTCTTCTCGGGCGGCGGCGATCACGTCATCTGGGGCTGGTCGGCGGCGACCAAGTTCCAGAAGTGCGAGCGGGGATTGCGGCCGGTGCCGGTCTGGACGCTCTCCGTCTCCATGCATCCCTCCGGGCGGCTCCTCGCCTCCGGCGGCAAGGACGGGACGCTCAACATCTGGGACATCATCGCCCCTCCCGAGCGGGGCGCGGGGGCGGGCGTGGGGGACCGCACCTCCGGGCCGCCCATCCGTCAGAGCCAAGTGGGCCGCGGCGGCGAGGGGATGGTGAACGCGGTGGTCTGGTCGCCCGACGGGAAATACATCCTCACCGGCAACGGCGACGGGATGGCGCTCTGGGACGGTATCGGCACCGGCGCCGGCCTCTCCGAGCCCGACGAGCCGGCCGGCAAGGGCGGCAAGCGCGGCAAGGGAGGCAAGGGCGGCGGGGTCAAGAACAACATCCCGCTCGTGCGCCGGCTGATGGACGCCTCCGGCAGCACCCAGGTTCTGGCGCTCGATTGGAGCCGCGACGGCAAGTGGGCGGCCTCCGCCGAGGGCGGGATCCGCGGCGCGGTCGGATCGGGCTCGACCGCCGTCCGGGTCTGGGACACGTCCTCCTGGAGCCCGAAGGTGATCGGGAACTATCCGCCGCGCGCCTACGCCGCGTCTTTCAGCCCCGACGGCACGATGATCGCCTGCGGCGGCGGCAAGCGCGTGGACGTCTTCTCAACGGGCTCCTGGGCCAAGGTGAAGACTTTCTCGGGCAACTTCTTCCGCGACGAGGTCAACTGCCTGTCCTGGTCGCCCGATTCCTCGCGCGTCGCCGTGGGGGCCGGGGGCGAGAAGATCGACAAGGACGCCGAAGGCGCCGACCCCTTCGTCTACGTCTTCCAGGTGAAGGGCGAGGGCGCCCCGGTCCTGCCGCCGCCCACGCTCATCGCCTCGAAGGACCCCCCGAAGCCGCCGGACCCCGCGAAGCCCTCGCCGCCCCCCGTCCCGAATCCGAGCGATCCCCCGAAGTGGTCGCCGCCGCCGGACCTCTCGACGCCGCCGCTCCCGCCGCCCACCTCGATCACGCCCGCGAACCCGCCCCCGATCGCACCCGCGAACCCGCCCCCGATCGCACCCGCGAATCCCCCGCCCGTCGCTCCGCCTCCTCCCCCCGAGCCCCCGAAGACGTCAGGCCCCGCGGCGCTGATCGCCGAGGCCGAATCCCTCGAGCGCGCCTCGAAGTGGGCCGAGGCCCGCGACGCCTACGACCAGATCGTCCGCCTCTATCCGAATTCCCCCGAATCCGGCCGAGCCGGCGAGGCGATCGGCCGGCTCTGGAAGGAGCACGGGGCGGACCTTCTCAAGGGGATGATGAAGTAGGGAAGGGGAAGGTTGGGGGAGCGAGCGGTCGGGAGTCGCACCCCGTTCGCGGGCCGTTCGCCACTCCGTCGGTCGAGGCGCTACAGTATCCCGCCCATGAAAATCGGAGTTCTCGGCGCGGGATATGTCGGGCTCGTGACGGGCACGTGTCTCGCCGAAAGCGGCAACGACGTTGTGGTGGTGGACGTCGACGAGGCGAAGGTGGCGACGCTGCGGCGGGGGCAGGCGCCGATTTACGAGCCGGGCCTCGAGGAGCTGCTCCGGCGCAACGTCCGCGAGGAGCGGCTGACGTTTACGACGGATCTGGCCGCCTGCGTGAAGGCGTCGGAGGCGATCTTTATCGCGGTGGGCACCCCCGGCGACGACGTGGGCCGGACGGACCTCAAGTTCGTCGAGGCCGCCGCCCGCGGGATCGCGCGCTCCCTCGACGGGCCGAAGATCGTGATTCTGAAGAGCACCGTTCCGGTCGGCACCGCCGATCGGGTCCGCGCGTGGATGAAGGAGGAGACGGCGCACCCCGTCTCGGTCGTCTCGAACCCGGAGTTTTTGAAGGAAGGCACCGCGGTCGAGGACTTCATGAAGCCCGATCGGGTCGTCATCGGGGCGGACGATCCGAAGGCGGTCGAGTTCATGAGCTCCCTCTACGCCCCGTTCGTCCGGACGGGGCATCCCATCCTCTCGATGGACAACCGCTCCGCCGAGATGGTCAAGTACGCCGCGAACGCGATGCTGGCCTGCCGGATCTCGTTCATGAACGAGATCGCCTCGATCTGCGAGCGCCTCGGCGCGAATGTCGAGAAGGTGCGCGTGGGCATCGGGACGGACGAGCGGATCGGCTTTCCGTTCCTCTTCCCGGGCTTGGGCTACGGGGGATCGTGCTTTCCGAAGGACGTCCAGAGCCTGATGCGCGCCTCCCAGGAGGCCGGAATCGAAGCGCACATCCTCCAGGCCACGGACCGCGTGAACCGCGAGCAGCGCCAGCGCTTTCTGAAGAAGATCGAGACGCACTTCAAGGGCGAAATCTCCGGCAAGACCTTCGCCGCGTGGGGGCTGGCCTTCAAGCCCAACACCGACGACATGCGCGAGGCGCCGTCCGTCACGATCCTCGAGGCGCTCCTCGGGAAGGGCGCGCGCGTGAAGGCCTTCGACCCGGTCGCGGTTCCGACCGCCCGCAAGGTCTTCGGGGACCGGATCGCCTACGCGAACTCGCCCTACCAGGCCGCCGAGGGCGCCGACGCGCTGCTGCTTTTGACCGAGTGGAACGAATTTAGGCGGCCGGATCCGAAACGGCTCAAGGGCCTGATGCGCTCCCCGGTCGTGTTCGACGGCCGAAACATCTTCGACGCCGAGGCGTTCCGTCGGGAGGGATTCGTCTATATTGGCGTCGGGCAATGACATGACTCGAAAACCCTGCACGCTCATCACCGGCGCCGCCGGCTTCATCGGCTCCCACCTTTGCGACCGGTTCCTCGGGGAGGGCCACGTCGTCCACGCGATGGACAACCTCTCGACGGGGAGCCTTACGAACATCGAGCACCTCTTCGGCAACCCCGACTTCCATTTTTACCGCCACGACGTGACGGAGTTCATCCACGTCCCGGGGCCGCTCGACTACATCCTGCACTTCGCCTCGCCCGCCTCGCCCTTCGACTACCACCGGCTCGACGTCCCGACGATGAAGGTCA
>CAYHQZ010000320.1:0-3648 GCA_964358555.1 uncultured Planctomycetia bacterium | reverse complement strand
CCGTAGTCGGAATCCCCGGGCTTCGCGCGCAGCCGATCGGCGAGTTCCCGCTGGAGCATGACGACCGAGAGGCCCGCCTCGAATTCCGGATCTTCGATGAAGGCGAGGACGGCCTTCGTGGCGATGGCGTAGGAAAGATTCGAGATCAGGCGGACGGGACGGCCGTTCGAGATTCTCCGGATGGCGTCCCGAAGGGGCGGCGTCCAGCCCTCCCCGTCGAAGGCGTCCCCCTCCACGATGATCACGCCCGGGTCGCATTCGAACCGCTCCCGAAGGACCCCGGCGAGTCCCGGTTCGATCTCTGCGGCGGCGACGGAAGCGCCGGCCTCCCGGAGGACGGCCGTGAGCAGGCCGGTGCCCGCGCCGATCTCGAGGACGGCGTCCCCGGGATCCACGCATGCGTCCCGCAGGATCGCCCGGACGAAATTGGGGTCGTGGAGGAAATTCTGGCCGCGACCCCGCGTGGGTCGCAGCCCCCTCTCCTCCAGGCTCGTTCGCAGGCCTGCGAGGGGGCCCGATCCGGCGGGCGGGGAAACCGGGGGGCGCGGGCGCGGCGGATGGCGAGTCATGCATTCCCGAACGGGGGCGTCCACTTTAGCATGTTCCGCATGGCCGCCTGCGCGATGGAACTCCTCGCATTCATCCTGCTGGCGGGCGTCCCGCTTCCGGGGGATCCCTCGACGGCGGATGAACTCGCCGAAATCCTGGCCCGCCCGTCGTCCGAACCGGCGGAGCGCTATTTCGCGCTCTACGGCCTGCTTCATCGCGACGACGAACGCGCCCTCGAGCACCTCGTGCGGATCGCGAAGGGGCCCTTCCCCGCGGCCCTGCGGGTCCAGGTGCTGGAGGGGCTTCGCCTCAAGACCCGGCCGGAGGCGGCGCCTGCCCTGATCGAACTGCTCGGAAACGCGATTCCCGAGGTGGCGGCTGCCGCGGCGCGCGCCCTCGAGGCATGCCAGGATCCCGTCTCCTGCGATGCGATGCGGGACGCCCTTCTGGACCCCTCTCGCCCTCCCGCCGTGCGACGCTCGCTCGCCGAAGCCTTCGGCCGGATTGGGGAATTCCGCGTCCTGGATCCGCTGGTGCGGGCCCTCCGGGATCCGGACGAGGGCGTTCAAACCGCGGCCCGCGCGGCCCTCGAGGCGATCACCCGGGAATCCTTCCCGGACGATCCGGCCGGGACCTGGGCCCGATGGCTCGACCATCACCGGGGCTTCACCCGCGAGGCGTGGCTCTCGGAGCAGCTCCGGGTCGTGCGCCACCGGCTCGCGGCCTCGGAGGTGGAACTCCGGACCCTTCGCGAGGAGCGCTCCCGCCTTGCCCGGGAGCGGCTCGGCGCCGCGGCTTCCGCGAAGAACTGGGGAATCGTTATCGAGACCCTTCGGCAGGACGTCTCATCGGAGGTCCGGGCGGCGGCCGCCCAGGCGCTGGCCGTGGACGGCACCCCGGCCGAAGCAAGGCTTTCGCTCCGCCGGGCGTTCCGGGAGGATCCGGACATTCGCGTCCGGGCCGAGGCGATGCGGGCCATCGCCGCGAACGCCGACGAGCAGGCGCTTTCCCTCGTCTCCGAGTTCCTGGATGCCCCGGAATCCCGGGAGGCAAGCCAGGAACCTGTCGCGGTCGCGGTCATCGACGCCGCCGCGCGGCTCCTCGCGCGGATTCCTCCGGAGACCCGCCCGAAGGAATCCATCGCTCGCCTTCGCGCCCGGCTCGATGCGCAATCCCCTCGGGTCTGGATCGCCGCGCTGAAGGCGCTCGCGGACCTCAAGGACCCCGCGGCGGCCTCCTCCGCCGCGGCGAGATTGGGCCACGCCGACCGGGAGGTTCGCCTCTATGCGGCCCAGATTCTTGACAGCCCCGATGGCGCGAGATTCGCCGATGCCGTCGCCAGGCGTCTCGCCGATGAGCCGGACCCCCGGGTGCGCGAGAACCTGCTTCGCGGCCTCGCCGGAAACGGCGGCCCGGCGCACCTGCAGGTCGTGCTCGATCGGTTGGAGGAGAAGGACGAACGGGTTCGGGAGGAGGCCATGAAAGCCGCCCTCGCCCTTGCCGGCCGTTCGATCCTGGAGCCGGCGTTCGTCGAGGACGTCGCTTCCCGGCTTGAGAAGAGCGGGCACGAGGACGCCGCCCTCGAATGGCTCTCCCGTTATGTCCACCGTCCCGGCGGCATTCCCCTTGATGCGCCACCCGACTCGATCGCGGCCATCCAGGAACGGGCAGGAGCCCTCGCCGTCAAGCGCTCGGATTGGCCGAAGGCCATTCTGCTCTGCCAGGAGATTCTCCGTCGCAAGCCCTCGGATCGGACGGCACGCCTCGCATTCTTCAATGCCGTCGTGTCGGGCCAGGAGGAGTCCAAGGCGCTGGAAGCCCTCGCGGGGTGGCTTGCGGATCCGGCGTTCGAGGTTCCCCCGAACACCGGTTCCGCCTGCGCGGCGGCCGCGCGGAAGGGGAAGATCGACGCCGCCCGGGGCGTCCTGGCGGCCCTCCGCGGTCGCCCGGAAGCCCTGACGTCCCTGCTTGCGGACATGAAGGCCGCTCTCGGCGCCGTCCCCTTGTCGGCCGAACTCCGCGAGATGATCGCTGAATTCGAGCGACCGATTCCTTCTCCCGCCCCGTCCCCGGAAGCGCCGTGAGTCCGCCCCGGCGGGTCCGCGTGGTCGTCACGGGCCTCGGCGCCTGGACGTGCGTCGGTCGGGATGTCGCGTCCTTGCGGGAGGCCCTGCGCTCTGGCCGGACGGGCCTGCGCCGGATCCGGCGATTCGATCCGGCGCCCTATCGGAATCCCGTCGCGGGGGAGTGCGAGGATCCTCCGCCAAGCGTCGCAACGGGCGCGCCCCATCGCGGCGCGGCGTTCCTGGCCGCGGCCCTGGCCGAAGCGCGCGCGAACGCCCGGATGATTCCGGGGGACCGATCCTCGCTCGTCGCGGGGACGAATTTCGGCGGGCTCTCGGTCCTCGGCGCCGCCCTTCGGGATCCGGCCGGCGCCGGCGCCGGATATTTCCTTCGCGAGGGGACGGCCTGGGCCGCGGCGGCTGCCGGCATGGATGGCGCCCGCACGACGCTGTCGCTCTCCTGCGCCAGCGGCGCGGCCATCGTCGGGGTCGCCTTCGATCTCATTGCATTCGGGCGCGTCGAGCGGTGCGTCGCGGCGGCCTACGACGAGCTTTCGGAGGCCGCCTACGCGGGACTGTGCGCGCTCCGCGCGGTCACGCCGCTCTCATTGCGGCCGTTCGACCGGCGCCGCTCCGGAACGCTCTTCGCGGAGGGCGCCGGCGCGCTCGTCCTGGAGAGCCTCGAATCGGCGCGCGGCCGCGGCGTCCCGATTCTCGCCGAGGTGTTGGGCCAGGCGATCAACAACGACGCCCACAACCTCACGGCGCCCGAGATGGAGGGCCGCGGGATCGCGGGCGTGATGGCGGCGGCTCTCCTCGACGCCGGGCTTGCGCCCTCGGCGGTGGACCATGTGAACGCCCACGGGACGGGAACCCTCTACAACGATCCGGTGGAGACGGCCGCCATCCATCGGGTCCTCGGCGATCGTGCGCGCCAAATCCCGGTCGTCGCGATCAAGCCCATCGTTGGGCACGCGATGGGCGCGGCCGGGGCGATCGAGATCATTGCGACCGTCCTTACCCTTTCGGAGGGGTT
>CAYHQZ010000319.1:0-3673 GCA_964358555.1 uncultured Planctomycetia bacterium | reverse complement strand
AGGTCGCCACGATCCGAGCCCCCACCCCTCACCCTTCTTGTTATTCGTACCTAGGAATACAGGGGTCGGCGCCGCCATGCCGCTCCTGGCTGACATCGGACGCCGGATCGCGGATATTGCCCCCCCATATGCCCCTCCGTCCCCACGATCGCCTCACGATCGGCTACGTCGCCGCGACGGGCGTCCTGATCGTCTTCGCCCGGAAGGCGAACTTCCCGTGCTGGGAGGCATTCCTGGCGCTCCATGCGCTCCTGATCGCAGGCGTGTGGGTCCTCGCCCGGCACGGCGCGGACGCCTTCCCGGGACGAGCGTTTCTCTCCCGTCTCGCCCGGATCGCGCGCGATTTCTACCCGGCCGCCCTGGTCCCGGCCCTCTACAAGGAACTGTACTTCCTGATTCCCGCCATCCACCCCATGGATCGGGACGCCTGGCTCGTCGCCGCGGATCGGGCGATCTTCGGCGTGGTCCCGGCCGTCGCCCTGCAGGCCTGGGCCTGGCCGCCCGCGGTCGAAATCCTGCAGTGGGCCTACGCCTCCTATTTCCTGATCGCAGTGTCGCTTGCCGCCATCTTCTATGCCGCCCGCCCGCGCATCCGTTTCGACGAATTCCTCTACGCCGTCCTCCTCGTCTACTTCGGATCCTACGCGGGCTACTTCCTCGTTCCCGCGGTCGGCCCCGAACGGGCCCTGATGAACGAATTCCGGGTCCCCCTGGAGGGGCTCTTCGCCACGGCCTTCCTCCGCGACGGGATCGAGCGGCTGGAATGGCTCCAGCGCGACCTCTTCCCCTCGGGGCATGCGGCGGTCTCGCTCGTGTGCGTCCTCTACGCCTTCCGCTTCTGCCGCCCCGCCGTGGCCGCCGCCTACGCGCTCGTCGGAACCCTCCTCATCGCATCGACGATCTACTGCCGGTATCACTACGCCGTGGACGTTTTCGCCGGCATCCCCCTCGCCCTCGCCGGGATCTGGATCGCCCATCGCCGGTTCCGGGGGAAAGAAAAAGAGCCGGCCGGAGCCGAGGCCCCGACCGGCCCTTCAGAAACGGACCGCCCCGCCTAGTTCGCGCCCGCCGCGGGAACCGGCGTCGCATCGGCCGGCGTCGCCGGGGCATCCCCGTCGCCCTTCTTCTTGTCCCCGCCCTTCTTCTTGCCGGGATCGCCCTTTTTCTTCTTTCCCTTGTCCTTGCCTTTGCCCTTGTCCTTCCCTTTCCCCTTGCCCTTGCCCTTGCCGTCCGGGCTCGCGGCGCCGAGTTCGCGGTTGGTGGAGTCCTTGAACGCCGCGGCGATCGCATCCTCGACCTTCTTCAGATCGGCTTCGGCGACGCCCCACTGCGTGTCGGTGATTCCCTTGACCTTGTCCTCAATCGCACGCTTGGCCGAATCCGGAACCTCGGGGCCGTCGCCCTTCTTCTTCTTCTTGTCCGCAGGCCCGGCGGCCGCCTCGACGGTGACGGGGTACTTGTCCTGGTAGTCCTTGAACTTCGCCTGGAGCAGCGGCTCCACGGCCTTGTCCCAGGCCTCGTTGAACTTCTTGGCGTCATCCGGGGTCTGGAGGCCCTGGCGGCCGAACACGGCGTCGAGCTTGGAGGCGAGCGCCTTGGAAACTTCCGCGCGGACATCGCCTGCGGGCGGCGTCTCGGGGGGCTTGACGACCTCGACCGGCTTCGGCGTCTCGGGGGGCTTGACGACCTCGACCGGCTTCGGCGTCTCGGGAGGCTTGGCGACCTCGACCGGCTTCGGCGTCTCGGGAGGCTTGACCGGATCGCCCGTCAGCCCCGACACGCCGGGAACCTTGGTGTCCGTGCCGGTGCCGGAGGGCGGCGGGATATCGCCTTTCTTGGTGCATCCCGCCCAGCCGGCGACGATAAGGGCGAAGGCGGCGCAGAGAGCGAACGTGGCGCCGGAGCGGTGAATCCGTTTCATCGAATCAAACCTCCTCGGAAGGGGTTGTAGGGGGGTTCAGGGGTTCCATCTTCCGTCCAGAAATCGAAGACGGCCGATGAAGGAGAGTATTTAACCGACCCCACCCTCCCTGCCAACAGGTTCGACCGCCCCCAAGGCCTTTCTGAAGATCCGGTAGCGCCGATAGGGACGCGCGCCGAGGCGCTCCAGGGCCTGGTTCATGAGGATGTTGTCCTCGAGGATCCAGGACATCTCCCCCTCGGTGTAGCCCTTCTTCGTCCCGATCCGGAAGGTCTCCAGATAGAAGCCGGATTCGATGCCTTTCATCCGGTATTCCGGCGCCACCCCGAGAAGAAGTATCCTCAATCTGCACAACGACTTGCGTCGGAACAACAGATGGAATATCCCGAACGGGAAGAGCCTGCCATGGCAGCGCTGCAGCAACGGGTTGATGTCCGGAAGCGCCAACGAGAATCCGGCGGGCTTTCCCCCCACCGTCGCCAGGAGCAGAAGGTCCGGATCGCAGATGCTTTTGAGCTCCTTGGCCATCTCCGAGAACTCCTCCGGCGTCATGGGAACGAAGCCCCAATTTTTTTCCCAGGCGCGGGCATAGAGGTCGCGCACGGAATCGAGCGTCCGCTCGAACTCGCCCGAAGGCACGCTGCGGATCGCGATCTCTCCCTTCTCCAGAATCCGCGTCATAACGCGCGCCACCTTCTCCGGAAACTGGGTTTCCGAGGTCCGGAAATAGGCGAGAAGATCTTTTGCCTTCTCGTAGCCGGCCGCCTCGATCCAGCGTGCGTAGCCGGGCGGGTTGTAGCTCATCATCAGGGCGGGCGGGCCCGCCAAGCCGTCCACGAGAAGACCGCAGCTGGCGTGATTGGTCGTAAACGACATGGGACCAAGAACGCTCCGGCAACCCCGCCCGGAGAGATACGCCTCCGCGGCCGCAAGAAGCGCCCCCGCCGCCTCGCCCGAGGCCGCCTCGAAGAACCCGAACGTCCCCGCGGGCTCCCCGAAGGCCGCCTGGAAATTCCGATCCACGCACGCCCCGATCCGCCCGACGGCCCTCCCCCGCTCGTCGCGCGCGAGGAAGAGGCGGGCCTCCGCGTGGCGGAAGAAGGGATTGCGGGCCGGGTCGAGGAACTGCCGCTCCATGAACAAAAGCGGCGCCACCCAGTTCGGATCGCCGTCATAGAGGTCGAACGGCACTCGCTGAAACTCGCGCAACGCCCGACGCCCCTCGACGGGCTCGATCCTCACGGGTTCCTCTAGATGATGCCGAGCGATTTCCCGACCTTGCGGAAGGTTTCGAGCACCCGGTCCAACTGGGCATCCGTATGGGTCGCCATGTAGGACGTTCGCAGGAGCGCCATCCCCGGCGGGACGGCGGGGCTGACGGCGGAGTTCGCGAAAACGCCTTCGTCGAAGAGGGCCTTCCAGGCGCGGAAGGCCATCTGGTCCTCGCCCACGATGATCGGGATCACCGGGGAGTCCGAATGGCCCGTGTTGAACCCCATTTCCTGGAATCCCGCCTTCATCTTTCGCACGATGGCCCACAACCGCTCCCGGCGCTCAGGCTCCTTCTCGATGATCCCGAGCGCCGCAAGCACGGAGGCGACGACCCCCGGCGGCATGCTGGCGGAGAAGATCATCGAACGCCCGTTGTGCTTGATGAAATGGACGACGTCCGCCGTCGAGGCGATGACGCCTCCGACGGCCGCGAACGACTTGGAGAAGGTGCCCATGACCAGGTCGACCTCCTTCTCCAGG
>CAYHQZ010000318.1:0-3677 GCA_964358555.1 uncultured Planctomycetia bacterium | reverse complement strand
CGCCAGCCCGCCGACACCGCCTCCGGAAAATACGCCGCCAAATCCCCCGCCCGAGAACGCCAACAATCCGAACGCCGATGCCGCCCTCGAGGCCGCCCGGAAGAAGCTCGCCTCCGGCGACGCCGCCGGCGCCGCCGAGGTCCTGAAGGCCGTCCGCGCGAAGTTCAGCCTCTCGCCCTGGTTCACCCCCGACCGCAAGCAGGCGATCGAGGCGCTGGAGGCCCGATGCGAGGCGCTCCTCAAGGACAAGGCCCGCTGGACGGACCTCTGGGACGGCAGGACGCTCACCGGCTTCCAGCGCGCGGCCGGCGACTGGAAAGTCTTCCAGTCGACGATCCAGATCGCGGGCGGCTCGGCCAGCAACTCCCTCTGGCGGCCGCTGCCGACGACGTTCCGCGCCCCTCGCTACACCCTCTCCGTGGAATTCGTCTGCAGCGGCCCCGCCGGCGTCGGCCTCTCCTTCGCCCAGGCCGGCCAGGACAAGTGGGTCCTCACGATCCAGGAGGACGCCGACGGCCAGAAGCTGCGGGCCGCCATCGATCAGTTCCGGAACAACCGCTGGGCCGGCTTCGCCAAGGCCGAGGGCAAGCACGCGGGCGCCAAAAAGAACTACTGGAACGAGCTCCAGGTCCGCGTGAACGGCGAGGCCGTCGAGGGCTGGCTCAACGGCACCAAAGTCGTCTCGACCGAAATCCAGAAGCTCCCCCGCGGCGAAGTCGGCCTCGTCTCCGAAGCCCGCACCGGCGAAGCCCGGTTCCGCAACTTCCGCGTGCGGGAGGATTAGCGCGCCTGGAGGTGCGAGTCCTAAGCCCAAGGTCCTAAGCCTTAAGTCGAACGGGTGCGGACTTGGACGCAACAACACGGAAGCCCGGTACAATGCCCCCCATGAACCGCGCCTCCTTCCTGCCGTTGCTTTCGATCCTGCTGGCCGCCTGCGGGGGGGCCGAACCGGCTCCGGCCAGGCCCGTCGCGCGGCCCGATCCGCCGGTGCGGGACGTGATGGACGTCCTGCACCGAAACCCGATCCGCCGGGACGAGGAGTTCCGCGAGACGCGGCTCGTGCGCGACGCCGGCCGGACGGTCCTGCTCGTGCAGGTAAACAAGGCCCTGCCCCCGCAGATCTCCCCCGAGCGCGACCAGGTCGTTCTCATCCTCGAGGGGGCCGGCACCCTCGTCGCGGGCACGAAGACCCTTGAAACGAAGGCGGGGGATCTGCACGAGGTCCCGCGCGGAACGGCCTGGTCGTTCGCGAACCTCGGGCCCGGGGCGGCGGCGCTGCTCGTGCGAGACGTCGCCGAACCGCCGGCCGCGGACGGACCTTCGCCGGCGAAGCCCTGAACGAAGCCCGATGCCCGCGGACCCCCGGTCGTTCGTCGAGGAGTCGCTTGCCCGGGAGCGCCGCGCCCGGCAGGCGGCCGCGAAAAGCATCCGCGCGCTTTTGCACCCGCGATCGATCGCGGTCGTCGGGGCCTCGCGAAAGCCGGGATCCATCGGGGCGGTGCTCGTCGAGAACCTCCGGGCGGCGGCCTTCCAGGGCCCGGTCTACCCGGTGAACCCGAACGCAACAGAAATCCAGGGCCTGCCCTGCCATCCGTCGGTGTCCGCGATAGGAAAGCCGGTCGACCTTGCCGTGATCGCAGTCCCGGCGGTAGCCGTCGAGGAGGCCGCCAACGACTGCGCCCGCTCGGGAGTCCGGGGGCTCGTCGTGATTTCGGCGGGCTTCGCCGAGACCGGGCCCGAGGGGGTAGCGCGCCAGGCGCGCCTCATGGAGATCGCGCGCACGCATGGGATGCGGCTCGTCGGGCCGAACTGCCTCGGGATCCTGAACACCGACCCCGCGGTCGGCCTCAACGCGACGTTTGCGCCGATCCGGCCGGGGCCGGGGAACATCGCGATGCTCTCGCAGAGCGGGGCGCTGGGGCTCGCCATCCTCGACGAGGTCCGGAATCTGAACCTGGGGATGTCCTCGTTCGTCTCCGTAGGAAACCGCGCCGACGTCTCCGTAAACGACCTGCTCGCCTACTGGGCCGACGACCCCCGGACCCGCACGGTCCTTCTCTACCTGGAGAGCTTCGGCAACCCCCGCCGCTTCGCGCGCCTCGCCCCCGCCGTCTCCCGCATCAAGCCCATCGTGGCCGTGAAGTCGGGGCGATCGGCCGCAGGATCGCGCGCGGCCTCCAGCCATTCGGCGTCGCTCGCAAGCCTCGACATCGCCGTGGACGCCCTCTTCGAGCAGGCGGGCGTCATCCGGACGAACACGCTCGAGGAGCTCTTCGACGTGACGGCCCTGCTCTCGACGCAGCCCGTCCCGAAGGGCACGCGGGTCGGGGTCGTCACGAACGCGGGCGGCCCCGGGATCCTGCTCGCCGACGCCTGCGAGGCACGCGGGCTTTCGCTACCCGGGCTCGGCGCGGGCACGGTCGAGGCCCTGCGCTCGTTCTTGCCGGCCCAGGCGGGCCTGGGAAACCCCGTCGACATGATCGCCTCGGCGGGGCCCGATCAGTTCGAGCGCGCGATTTCGTGCGTCGGGGCTGATCCGGCCGTGGACGCCGTCATCGTCATCTATATCCCCGTCGCGGCGGCCGAGCCCGAGGCCGTCGCATCCGCGATCGCGCGGGGGGCCGGGCGGGTGGATCCGGACAAGCCGATCCTCACGGTCTACCTCTCGACGCGCGGCGCGCCCCCGGCCCTCTCGAACGGCCCCCGCGGGCCGCTGCCCTCGTATTCCTATCCCGAAAACGCCGCGATGGCGCTCTCCGCCGCGGCCCGCTATGGCCAATGGCGCGCGGCTCCGGTGGGCCGCCCCTTCTCTCTTCCGGCGCCGGCCGCCGCGGCCGTCCGCTCGATCGCGGACCGCGCGCTCAAGGGGAAGTCCGAGCCGTTCTGGCTGGAGCCGCGCGACCTGGCGGAGATCCTGCGCGTCTCCGGCATCTCGTTTGCCGCCTCCGAGGAGGCCGACCCCGAGGGCGTCCGGGCCGCAGCAGAGCGCCTGGACTTCCCCCTCGTCGCGAAGGCCGTCGCGCCGGGGCTTTTGCACAAGACCGAAATCGGCGGGGTGATCCTCGGGATCGGTTCCGCCGACGAGGCCGCCGCGGCCGCAGCCGATCTCGGGAAGCGCTGCGCCGCGCACGGCTATTCGCTTTCGAAGGTGCTGCTCCAGCGCCAGGTGGACGGCGGGATCGAGGCGCTCGTCGGCGTCACGTCGGATCCGACGTTCGGGCCGCTCCTCGTCTGCGGCCTGGGCGGGATCCTGGTCGAACTGCTGCGCGACGTCTCCCACCACCTCCTGCCGCTGCGCGACACCGACGCCGAAGAGATGATTTCCCGCCTCAAGACCGTAAAACTCCTCGACGGCTACCGCGGGATGCCCGCCGGCGATCGCGCCGCCCTCGCGGACGTATTGTTGCGCGTCGCGTCCCTCGTCGAAATCGTCCCCGAGATCCGCGAGCTCGACCTGAACCCCGTCAAAATCATGCCCCCGGGCCAGGGCGCCATCGTCGTCGACGGCCGGATGCGGCTGGGGGCGAGTAAGTAGCCGGGTTTTTTATTCAACTTCCGGAACGCGGCATCGCAGCGCCGACCCCTGTATTCCTGCAGACGAAAAACAAGAAGGGCGAGGGGTGGGGGCTCGGATCGTGGCGACCTGTCGACGCACGGTCCAACGCCATGAATTCGTA
>CAYHQZ010000317.1:0-3714 GCA_964358555.1 uncultured Planctomycetia bacterium | reverse complement strand
TGAATTCGTCTACCGGCCGTGGACCGCGCGGAGACCGGGAGGTAGGGCCGAGCCCGCGCACCTCGCCCGTTCCCGGTTTAGGCCCCCGACGCAAAAGCATCGCAAGTATACAAGTTTACAACGTCCCCTATGCCGAGTGGATTTTGTGCGAAACTGTGCGCGTCATGCGCGTGGGATTCGACGCCAGCCTCCTGTCGCGGGGGTTCTCGGGGGTGCACCGGGCTCTCCGGGCGCAGGTCCTCGCCCTCGCAGACCGGAGCGACATCGAGCCGCGCTTCTACATGCCGAGGCGCGAGGCCGAGAGGCTGCTGCCGGGCCGGATGGACCTCGCCCGGCGGACGAGCCCGATGCTCTGGGCCAAGCCGCTCCGGGTCCTCTGGCAGCACTTCGTCCTGCCCATCCGTCTCTATCGAGACAAGGCGGACATCCTCCACGCCCCCGCCTACTTCGCGCCCGTCATCGGCCGGCGGATCCCCGTCGTCGTCAGCGTCTATGACGTGATCCCGCTGCGCCACCCGGAGCTCTGCCCCATCCGGACCGTCCGGCACTTCGCCGCGATGATGCCGCGAACGCTCGAGCGGGCGACGCGCGTCCTCGTCCCCACGGAGGCCGTCCGGCGCGAAGTCGTCGAAGGCTTCCGTTTCCCCGCCCGGAAGGTCCTCGTCGTCCCGCTGGGCGTCGATGCCCGCTTCCGACCCGTCCCCGAGGAGGACTTGGCCGAGATCCGCGCGCGCTACCGGCTTAAGCGGCCGTTCCTGCTCTTCGCGGGCGTCCAGGAGCCCAAGAAAAACCTGGAGCGGCTGCTCAAGGCCTTCTTCGCCGCGAAGCTGGAGCGCGACCTGCCCCACGAGATCGCGATCGCGGGCGCGTCCGGCCCCTCGAGCCGTACCATCCGCCGGCTCATCCGGGGCCTCGCCATGCGCCCGATGGTCCGGTTCCTCGGGCGCGTCCCCGATGCGGACCTCCCCGCCCTCTTCTCGGCGGCCGACGGCCTCGCGCAGCCATCGCTCGCCGAGGGCTTCGGCCTGCCGCCGCTCGAGGCGATGGCCTGCGGGACGCCGGTGCTGGCCTCCCGGATCCCCGCCTTCGAGGAGACCCTCGGAAGCGACGCGATCCTCGTGCCCCCCGAGCATGTCCCGTCGATTCGCCAGGGGATCCTCGATCTGCTGCTCGACGAGACCCGCCGCCGGGAAATGCGCTCTCGCGGACAAGCCCGCGCGGCCCGATACACCTGGGAGCGTTGCGCGGAGGACGCCGTCCGGGCCTACCGGGAGGCCCTGGGATGAAATCCGGTCCGTTTTGGGTAGGCTAATGGCCGTCCATGGCCATCATCGTCCAGAAATTCGGCGGGAAGTCCCTCATGGATCCGGACCGGATCCGGAGCGCCGTCGAGCGAATCCTCGAGCGCAAGCATCAGGGCCATGGGATGGTCGTGGTGGTTTCCGCGATGGGCAGCACGACCGACGCCCTGATCCAACTCGCCAAGCAGGTGAACCCGGACCCTCACCCCCGCGAGATGGACATGCTCCTCGCGACGGGCGAGCAGGTCTCGATTGCGCTCGTCGCCATGGCCCTCCAGGCCAAGGGCCACGACGCCGTCTCCTTCACGGGCGCCCAGGTCGGCATCCGGACGGACGCCATCCACATGAAGGCGAAGATCAAGGACATCCGGGCCGAGCGCCTGAAGGCAGCGCTCGAAAAGGGGCAGATCGCGATCGTCGCCGGCTTCCAGGGCGTCACCGACGACGAGGCCATCACGACCCTCGGCCGGGGCGGCTCGGACACGACCGCCGTGGCGCTCGCCGCCGTCCTCAAGGCGGAGCTCTGCGAGATCTTCACCGACGTCGAGGGGGTCTACACGGCGGATCCCCACATCGTCCCCGACGCCCGGAAGATCGAACGCATGTCCTATGACGAGATGATGGAACTCGCCAGCCTCGGCGCGAAGGTCCTGCAATACCGGGCCGTCGAGTTCGCGAAGAAATACAAGGTCCGGCTCGTGAAGCGATCCGCCTCCAGCCGGGCCGAGGGCACCCTGATTTGCGAGGAGGTCGAGCAGATGGAGGACATCGTCGTTTCCGGCGCGGCGTTGAGCAAGGACGAGGCGAAAATCACCCTGGTCGGCGTCTCGGACCGCCCCGGAACCGCGGCAAAGATCTTCCGCCAGATCGCCTCCCGGAACATCGTCGTGGACATGATCATCCAGAACCGGAGCCGCGGCGGCTTCACGGACCTCACCTTCACGGTCCCCCGGACCGATCTGAAGGAAACCGTCGCGCTCGCCGAGACCCTCGCCAAGGCGGGGGACGCGAAGGAGTTCCTGGCGGACGACGACGTCGCAAAGGTCTCCATCGTCGGGATCGGGATGCGAAGCCACTGCGGCATCGCCGAGCGGATGTTCCAGTCGCTCGCCGACGAGAAGATCAACATCGACCTCATCGCGACGTCTGAAATCAAGATTTCCGTCGTCATCCGGCGCAAGGACGGGGAGAAGGCCCTCCGCGCCGTTCACAAGGCCTTCGACCTCGGCAAGGGCGCGGGAAAATGAAGCCGGCACGCGTCCTCCTCTACGACACGACGCTTAGGGACGGGGCCCAGGGGGAGGGCGTCTCGCTTTCGCTGGCCGACAAGCTCGCGATCGCGGAGCGCCTCGACGCCTTCGGGATCGACTACATCGAGGGGGGCTGGCCCTTCTCGAACCCCAAGGACCTCGCCTTCTACGCGGCGCTGCGCGCCCGCCGTCTCCGGCACGCCCGGGTCGTCGCCTTCGGCAGCACCCGGAAGCCGAAGGCGCGGGCGAGCGGGGATCCGAACCTGTCCGCGCTCGTCCGGGCGCGGACGAGCGCGGTCGCCATCGTGGGAAAATCCTGGGACTTCCACGTTTTTCAGGCCCTGCGGACGACCCTCGAGGAGAACCTCCGGATGATCGCGGACTCCGTCCGGTTCCTTCGCGCGAAAGGGCGCGAGGTCGTCTACGACGCCGAACACTTCTTCGACGGCCACAAGGCGAATCCCGGCTACGCCATGAAGACCCTCGAAGCCGCCCTTGACGCGGGCGCCTCGTTTTTGGCGCTGTGCGATACGAACGGCGGGACGCTGCCCCACGAGGCCGGCGCCGTCATCTCCGCCGTCCGGAAGGCCTTCACAGGCGCGCATCTCGGCTTCCACGGCCACAACGACGCCGGCTGCGCCGTGGCCAACAGCCTGGAGGCCGTCCGGGCCGGGGCGGTCCTCGTCCAGGGGACCGTGAACGGCATCGGGGAGCGCTGCGGGAACGCGGACCTCTGCGCCATCGCCGCGAATCTCTCGCTGAAGATGGGCCGCCCGATCCTTTCCCAGGGCAAGCTCCGGGAACTCACCGAGCTCTCCCTCTTCGTCTACGAGATCGCGAACCTCTCCCCCCGGAACGACCAGCCCTACGTCGGGGCCTCCGCGTTCGCCCACAAGGGCGGGATCCACGTCTCCGCCGTCCATCGCTCCGCCTCGACCTACGAGCACGTCCATCCCGAGTCCGTCGGCAACGAGCGGCGGATCCTCGTCTCCGAACTCTCCGGTCGCGCGACGATCCTCGGAAAGATGAAGGACCTGGGCCTCCTGGAGCGCACGAAGCCGGCGGCCGCCAAACGGATCCTCTTGGAGGTCCAGGCCCTCGAGAAGGAGGGCTACCTCTTCGAATCCGCCGAGGCCTCCTTCGAGCTCATCGTCCGCCGGGCC
>CAYHQZ010000316.1:2646-3724 GCA_964358555.1 uncultured Planctomycetia bacterium | reverse complement strand
AGGGGTCGGCGCCGCCATGCCGCAATCGAGAGGTCGGACGCAAAAGTTCAATGCCGCCGCCGTTTCGCGCCGCCTCGTTTTTTCGCCGCGACCCGCTTCCGGCGTCCCGGCGCCCTGGGCCGGCGGCCGGCCGCGGGGGCCTTCTCCTCTTCCAGCTCCACCCCGAACACCTCCGGGATCGCCGAGGCCTCCAGCCGGCGGCCCTTCCCGCGCCTCGTGGACGCCGCCACCGCCGCCTCCGCGCCGGCCGACAGCAGTTCCTCGTGGTCCACGCCGCGCAGGGAGAACAGGAGCTGCGGCTCGCGATCGAGCCGGGCGCCGACGCCGTAGAGGACCGCGGCGACGTGCTTGCACATCTCGGCCCAGTCGGGGCACGAGCAGGAGAACTCCATCCCGCCCGGCTTGGGAAACATCCCCGTCTCGCGATCCGTCACGACGCCCATGACGCCGTCCGAGAACCGCCCCATCAGCAGATCAATCGCCGACGAAATCTGTCCGGCGCAGCGCTCCTTCACGGAATTCCAGGCCGGAGCGCTCATCCGCCGGATCTTGACTTGCACCTCGTAGAGGGAACTTCCGCTCACGTAGGCCTCGACGAGGCCCGGCTTCACGTCCAGGTGGCAGACGGAGCCGTTGCGGACGTAGGTCCGCCCCCGCGGCAGCCGGTTCGAGAAGTCGTGGAAGGACTCTATATGGTCGCACCAGCCCTTGCCCCAGAACGTCGTCGCGATGACGCGGCCCGGAATCTCGACCGGCTGGACTTTCAACCCCTTCTTCGCCAGTTTCCCCAGCTCCCGCGCGGCGCGTGCGCGCCGCTCGGCCACGGAAACATAGGGCGCCCACTGGAAGTAGCTCATGCGCGTGCCGCCGGGAAACTTACAGCGCGGAGCGCGCCGCGTCGAGGGGCTACAGCGCCGCAGCCGCATCCCTGCCTACGAAGCAAGGGAGGGGGAGGGGGGCGGACCGTAGCGACCTGTCGGAGCACGGTCCAACGCCATAAATTCGTCACATGCCGTGGACCGCGCGGAGACCGGGAGCCTAGGGCCGTGCCCCGCCCCCGCCCCCCCCCGTCCCGCAG
>CAYHQZ010000316.1:0-2636 GCA_964358555.1 uncultured Planctomycetia bacterium | reverse complement strand
CGGGGGGTCTGGGGGGCTGTGGGGGGCGCCCCCCCCCCCCCGACCCACCGCTTCCCGCATTGCACGACGCGCTACAACGCCGCCCGGTCGATGTCGAGGGAGACGAGCCGGACGAGCGATTCGTCGTCCATCTCGGTGAGCATCGCCTCCGCGCCGGCGTCGAGGAGGTCGCGGGCGAGCGCCGTCTTTCCCTTGATCATCTCGTCGATCCGCTCCTCGACGGTGCCGAGGCATACAAACTTGTGGACGAGGACGTTTCGCCTCTGGCCGATCCGGAAGGCCCGGTCCGTCGCCTGGTTCTCGACCGCCGGGTTCCACCAGCGATCGAAGTGGACGACGTGCGAGGCCGCCGTCAGGTTCAGCCCCGTCCCGCCGACCTTGAGCGAGAGCACGAAGAACGGCGGGCCGTCGTCCTCCTGGAACGCCTCCACGATCCCCCTCCTCGCCTTCACGGGCGTGCCGCCGTGCATGACGAGGCCCGGCCGGCCGAACTGCGTCGCAAGGAAGCCTGCCAGCGGCTCGGCCATCTCGCGGAACTGCGTGAAGACGAGCGCCCGCTCCTGCCGGCTCGAAATCTCCTCGACGAGCTCGGCGAGCCGCGCGAACTTCCCGCTCGCGGCCGGATCGAACTCGCCCGTCCCGAGGAAGTGCGCCGGGTGGTTGCAGATCTGCTTGAACCGCAAGAGAGACGCAAGGACGACCCCGCGGCGCCGGATCCCGTCGGCGCCCTCGAGGTCTCGCCGCAGGTCGTCCACGGCCTTCTGGTAGAGCGCCGCCTGCGAAGGGGAGAGCCCGCAGAAGGCCTCCATCTCGACCTTCTCCGGCAGATCGGAGATCACGCGCTTGTCGGTTTTCAGGCGGCGCAGGATGTAGGGGGAGACGAGGCTCCGAAGCGGCGCGTAATGGTCGTCCGCCCGCGCCTCCAGCCCCTTCGCGAACGCCTTGAACCGCGTCGCGCTTCCGAGCAGGCCCGGACAGAGAAAGTCGAACAGCGACCACAGATCCGAAAGGCGGTTCTCGACCGGCGTCCCCGTGAGCGCGAGTTTCGAGCGAGCGCGCAATTCCTTGACCGCCCGGGTTTGCCTCGCCGAGGGGTTCTTCACCGCCTGCGCCTCGTCGAGGATGACCGTCTCCCATTCGGTCTCCTTAAACCACGGCAGCCGGCGGGCCATGCTGTAGGACGTGAGGACCACGTCGAGCCCGCCCAGCGCGTCTTTTCCCGGCCCCTTCTCGCACTCCGACCGCGCGCGCATGGAAGGATGCGCGAAGAAGCCCCGAAGCGACGGCGCGAACCGCTCCATCTCCGACTTCCAGTTGGCCAAAAGCGACGCCGGCATGACCAACAGCGACGCCTTCGCGCCGCGCTCTTTCATGAGCAGCAGCAGCGCGAGCACCTGGATGGTTTTCCCCAGCCCCATGTCATCCGCGAGGCATCCGCCGAGGCCTAAGCGCGTGACGAGCCAGAGCCAGCGCACGCCCGCGTCCTGGTAGGGCCGGAGCGTCGTCCGAAGCCCCTGCCCCGGCTTCAAGCCCGCGACGGACGCGGGGTCCCGCAGTTGCGCGAGGATCTGCTTGAGCCACGGCCCCGCGTGCACCTCGGCCCACTCTCGCGCCTCGCGCAGGCCCTCCCCCTCGCCAAGATCCGCCGGCGCCCCCGCGAGAAGGCGCATCCCCTCCAGAAACGAGATCCCCTCGCGCCCGGCCTCCTTCTCGACCTTCTTCCAGTGCGCCAGCGCCTCCTCCAGCCGCGCCCGGTCGAGCTCCACCCACTGCCCCTTCAAAAGCACCAGCCCGTCCCCCGCCGCGAGCAGCCGCCGCCACTCCTCCTCCGAGACGGCCTGATCGCCCAGCGCGAGGCCGACCCGGAAGTCGAGCAATTGGTCCGCCCCGAGAACGCTCGCGGCATTCGCGCCGATCTGCACCGCCACGCGCGGCCTAGGCCGGCTCCGCCACCAGTCCGGCAGCCGCACGAGGATCCCGCTCTCCTCGAACAGCGGCGCGTCCTTCAGGAAGCGATACGCCTCGGCGGGCGTCCAGGCGAGCGGATGGTAGACGTCGCCGCTCTCCACGAGCTCTTTCGCCAGCGCGCTTTTTTCCGAGGCCTTTTGGACCGGCGAGAGCAAATGGACGAGGGCCTTTCGGTTCCTCTCGCCTGCATACTCGCGAAGGGCGTTGCCGAGCGGCAGGTGGCGGTGGCGCGCGTGGGCGTCGAGCCGCGGGATATAGGTCGCCAGGAACGCAAACGGCCGCTCCGGATCCTTCTTGTTCTCGGCGAGGTGGAAGCAGACCCGCCCGACCTGGTGCCACAGCGGTGCCTGCGCCTCCAAAAACCCCGCCATCCCCTTTTCGTTCTCCCCCGCCCGCGCCCGGATCCACTCGTCCATCCCAGCCCACAGCCGCGCGAACGTCTCCGGCGAGGCGTACTCCGCGCCCTGCATCGGCGGCAGCCCCAAAAACCACTCCCCCGCCGCCGCGGGAGAAAGCGGAGGGAGCGCCTCCAGCCGTCGATCCCCCCCCTCCGGCGTCCGGCAACGCTCTGCAAGAACGCGGGACGCGAACTCCCGCCAAAACGCCGCCACAGGCTCCAGCCCCTCCGCAAACCTCCCCGCCGCCAGCGCAAACAGCCCCGCCCCCTC
>CAYHQZ010000315.1:0-3737 GCA_964358555.1 uncultured Planctomycetia bacterium | reverse complement strand
GGCGACATCCGGGTCGAGCGGCGAGCGCTCTCTTCCGAGGAAGCAAACCGGCTCATCGAGAAGACCGAGCAGTGCGAAGGCGATGGATTCGAGCGCGCGGTTATCTGGAGCGTGGCGCTCGAGGCGGGCCTTCGGGTCGGCGAGATTCGGGAACTTCGCTGGAGCGACTTCCAGGACGGAGCGGAACCCGTGCTCATCCTTCGGGGGACGACGACGAAAAATGGGAAGACGGAGCACCAGCCGATCCGGGAGGTCCTGGCCGATCGCCTCCGAAGGCTCCTGGCCATCCGGCCCGGGGCGCCGCTCGCGTCCATCTTTCAGCGAAAGTTCTTCTGGAAGCTGCCGAAGCTGCTGCGAGCCGACCTGGCCCAGGCGAAGATTTCGTCCAAGGACGACCAGGGGCGGCGGGTCGACGTCCACGCGCTGCGGCACACCTACATCACGGCCCTCGCCCGCGGCGGCGCGCCGCTGGCCATCGTGCAGAGGCTGGCGCGGCATTCGAGTCCGGTGTTGACGGCGCGGGTCTATGTGCATCTCGGGCTGGCCGACAAGCGACAGGCCCTTTCGGTTCTGGACCAGGGCGCGGCTACGACGCAGGCAGTGGCGAGGCCGGCGTAGCAGCGGGGAACATCGCCCCCGGTGGCCTTCCCAGACGCATTCCCGGGGTGCGATATCGGGTGACGGAGGAACCGTCAGAGACGATCGGCCGCGCGCTTCCCGGCCTTTCCCGGGGCGTTCCCGGTTGGCCACCCTTGGCGCCCGTTTGGCCTACGTTGCGCCCGTTGTCCCGGATCGACCCGGGCTACCACTTGGCGCGCCCGGGCGTAGGCGTCGCGGCGGACGGGGCTTCTTCCCCATCGAGCATTCCGTTGCACTATACGTTGTACTTGTTTTTGACGAAGGTTGAAAAGGATTGAACGGGATCGCAATTCTGGCGCTACTCGAAAAAGAGTCGCAACTCCGCGACGACTCAAGCGCTTGCGAGAGAAGGGCAAGGTAGCGGGGGTGGGATTTGAACCCACGACCTCCGGGTTATGAGAACGAACGCGGAAAGACGCAACTACCGAAGAGGGCGATAGTTACGAATTGGCGACCCTTCCCGTTGCACCCGTTGTTGCACCAATCCTTGATGCAGTTTGAAAAGGTTTGGAAGGTTTTGAAAAGATGGGCGCTAGGCGGGCCAATGGGGACGGAACGGACGGTTTCGGGGTTCGGCGACGCGGGAAGGCGCGATCTGGGCCGCGCCAGGCGCGTTCTATTGGCCCACGTTGCGTTCGGGGGCGACGGGACGACCTGACGGCCAAGGCGGGCGAGGGACGCGGCCACGGGGCAAGGAAACGGGCGGGGACGGCGCCTGCCGACGCAGGTTGGCAGTGACAACGGATCGAGGGCTTTTCGCCTCTCTCGATCCGCTTCGCGGTCATTGCTTTTCCTTGCTCTCCTCTATGCTGCCATCCGCATTGTCGGTTTTTTGATCGGCATTGGGTTTTGGCACATGGCGGCCGAGGTAGCGGACACGCTCTTTTCGCATGATGTTGTTTTTTTTCACAGGAAGGCTAGATCTTTGCGTGCGAATTGGGGGGATTTTAACCTCGTAATGCAAGAGCAAATAAGGAAGCATGTATAAAACTGTCAATATTACCCAAAATGCATAAACAAGAAACAGCTGCCCATGCTTTTGGCTGTTATTTATTACTATAAGAAACATCCAGATTAATGCACCGGCGGCATATATGGACAACGCAATGGAACCTGTAACAAAAAATAACATCCGAACCATCAACGACAAGGAGGAATTCCCCCCCAGAGCTTCGATAAGCTGCTCATCCAAAAACAGCCTGGGGATGAACATGATCGTGAACGATCCAATTATTGGAAACACACACAAAGCAAAAAAACATGACTTTCTAAAATTCATACGAAAGCCTCCTTTCGCCTGGGATTACTTCTATTATTGCCCAACGTTATCCTTCATCCAGTTCCAATCGCAAGTAACACAGCCTTGCCTAGCCTGGTTACAGGGACACGGGGGGACAAACTTCCGTATAAATTGACCATAATGGTCGGCGTTATCAATCCGATCCTTGAGTGCCATAGAGAAATATCCTGGATTGTTAGTATTCGGATAATCAATATAAGTATCCCCTTCCGCTCCCTTCTTGTGTGAAATTTCATGAGCTAGAACACTTACCAAGTACTCGCATGAGAACTTAAAGCCACCTGCCCCTGCGCCTTTCTCTACAAATCTATCCGTAATGTTAAACCCCTCACCCCCGCTAGTAAACGCAACCGCTTCGGTAGTGTCAACAACAACGGTCGCGACCTCTGCATATCTTCCACGAGTACAAGAGACCGCAAATTCACTTTTAGCCCACCTATCCATCTCTCTAATTCTTTTCCGGATACTTGAAAAGTATTTCTGATGTTCGACATTTGACGGATCATACGGCTTGTCGTTTTCGTTCCCGATAACGGCGCTAGGCTCTCTTTCGGATCCAACCGCTTCGCTTGTTTTAGTTGGTCTAAAAAAAGCGTCGAGTTTATCCCAGGAGCCTGCTGGCCTGTTACCGCTGGAACCATCGCCGAGCCCTCGCAAATAGGCCCTAGCATCACCTAGCGCTTTTCTGAGGCATGGAAGAAGTGCGTTTAATGTTGCCGTTCCACAAGGAGTGCAGTGCGAATATTTCGGTGGCTTCACTTCGGATTTATTACCAGATGGATCATAGTAGACCACTGGCGCCGAAAAACAATAATTGTATGGGGTAGATGCTTCTAAAAGATTCCCCTGAAGCGCATCCCTCCCCAAAAACCTTCCCATCTCCCAATCCAGATATCGCGCCCTATAGTAATACTGAGCGTAAACCTCCTCGTCCCTCCGCCTCCCAGTGAATAGGAACGCATTCCCAGCAGGCGAGGCCCCGCCTTTTTCTACGTCATCGTCTGTGGCAAAGTTGACTATGGTGTCCTGGTCGCGGTTGCTATCCTTGACAATGTAAGGGCGCCCATACGGATCGTAGAAGTACGCCTCCTTGACGCCTCCGTCTGCGTCGGTGAGCGCATAGACGCTATAGAGCGTGTTCTGATGGTAGTAATAGCGCGTGTCGCCCGTTCCTATGCAGGTATCGTCCGCATTCCCGTTCTTGTCGAGAGTCAACGGCTCGTCGATGTAGATGCCAAACGTGTATTCCTGCGTAATGGTCCCAGCGCTGTTCCGCTCCTGCACCTCGCGGTTGCCATCCAAGAGGTAGTCCGTGGTTACGTTATTCCCATTGACCCGGGCAATCTTCCGGATGCGGTGCGCAAGGGCGTCATACGTATATTTCCCAAGCGTGACTTCACTATCCTTGTCATAGACCTCCCGGAGCAGGTTCCGGAAATCCCACTTGTGTTTGACGCGGTCTTTACCGATATGGGCCTGTGCTTTCGTATCATCGTCCAGCACGTTTCCATTATCGTCGTGGGTAATGCCTTTTTCGGTTCCCCCGATAGTGGAATTATAAAATTCGTTTATGGATGTATGCGAACGATTATCAGTCGTCTCGCTCCCGCCTTGGAATGTGAACACCTCGCTCTTCCAATTCCCGACGCCGTCCAAATTCCAATCGTCTTTTTGCTCGACGCCCGGAATAGCGCATGGAGTTTCAATGGCGGTCTTCACGCTGTTGAGAGTCCCACGCTCGAAACCATTTCCTTCGCCAGGCTTGCCTAGGCGATACGCGGAATCGTAAGAATAGTGC
>CAYHQZ010000314.1:0-3756 GCA_964358555.1 uncultured Planctomycetia bacterium | reverse complement strand
CGTGCCTGCGGCCGATCTCGAGCACGACCTGGCCCTCGATGCGGGCGAGCGGCGGCTCCCGGCGCCCGCCGCCGATCTGGACGATCACGGGATGCGTCCCGGGGATGAGGCCGGGGACGTCGAGTGCGAATTCGATCGCCCGCCCCCCGGGCACGGAGGGCATCTCGCCTTGGAGGGCCAGATCGCCTACCTGCGCGGAGACGCGGGCGCCCGCGATCTCCGTCTTGCCGGGATTCTCGACCTGCACGATGAGGCGGAACGGGCGGCCCGGGATCGGCCGATCCGGATCCGTCCGGAAGCCTCTTCCGGTCAGGGCGCCTCCCGCGGCCGTGATGACCGGCGGGGGGTTGATTACGGGCGGTGGCGTGACGATCGCGCCCGCGGCCCGGGCGATCCCGATCCGGCCGTCGAACCGGGCCAGCGGGGTTCCGCCCGCCCCGACCCGGATGTCCAGGGAATGGGTGCCCGCGGGCAGCCCGGGAACGTTTACGGTGAAATCGACCGAGCGCTGGGCCGCGATGGCCGGCGCGGTGGCGCGGACGAGGGTCCCGCCGATGACGATCTCGCAGGGGGTCTCGGGAGAGGCCTGGGCGCCCGCGTTCTCGAGGCGGAGGGCCAGCCGGAACGGGATGTGTTCCGTGGGGGTGTCGGGCTCGGCCCGCACGGTCCGGATGGAAAGCGTTGGCGCGACGGCCACGGGCGGGAACGGGGTGATGCCCGTTCCGGCGAGGACCGGGATCTCGAGGGCGTTGTCGGTCCGATTCGCCTCCGTCAGCCGGTTCCAGGGATCGACCTGGACCATGAGGCGGGTGGTGCCGGATTCGGGGAACGGGACGGCCCGGTAGACGCGCGTGGAGGTGCCCGCCGGGAGGACGGCCACCGTCGTGGTTCCCACGCTCCGGCCGCCGACGAGGAAGTCGACCTCGAAGCCGCGCGCCTCGGCGCCGCCGAAGTTGGCAATCTCGGCCTCGAGGGTCGCGGGCTGGCCCGCGATCGGCTGGGCAGGCTCGATCTTGAGGGACATCACGCGGATGTCGGGCGTCGCCGGGGTCGGCGGCAGGGGCGGCGAGATCGTGCCTGGCTGGGGTGTCGGCGTGGTGGGATACGGGACCGGCCAGGGCGCGGGGCCCACTGGAACGGGGATGGGGGCGGCGCCGGGGCCCAGGACGCTACCGGGCGTCGGGGCCGGGAGGGGCGTCGGTGGAACGGGAAACCCTCCGGGTCCAGGAACGCCGGGTGGGGTCACGGCGATCGGTGCGGCGGTCGGGGTCACGGCGACCTCGAAGGAGGTGTTGTTTCCCTTCTCGGTTTCCTCGATCCGATTGTCGGGGTCCACGACCGTCGTGAACTTGGCCGGCTCCGTCAGGACGATGGCGGCCTCGACGGTGCGGCTCTCGCCCGGCTTGAGGGCGTCGATCTTGCGGGACGAGTCCGGCTGGCCGTTCCGGAGAAAATCGACGCGCACGTCGCGCGCCTCGGCGGCGCCGCGATTCTCGACGCGGGCCTTCAGGGTCACGGGCTGGCCGATCTGCGGGGCGGCCGGGTCGGCCGCGAACGCGGTCACGACGAGTTCCGCGAGCAGCTTCGGGGTCTGGACCGGCGGGGGCTGGACCGGTGGCGGCTGGACGGGGGGCGGGGGTTGGACCGGCGGCAGGATCGGCGCGGGCTCGGCGCCCGCCGCCTTGACGAAGATCATCGCCACCTGCGGGTCCATGTTCTTGGGTTCGGCGGGGGCGCTGCCCGGCTCGAGGACCGTGCGATAGGAGAGCGTGCCTTCCCGGCCGAGCCGGACGGGGATGTTCACGACGCTGGTGCCGCCGCCGGGAATGGACGCGATGCCCTTCTGCTCGGCGACGACGGCGTCGTCGAGGTAGACCTTCACGGCGGCGGGCGCGTAAGCCTCCTTGCCGTCGTTGGCGAGGGTCACGCGCATGTTGGCCTGATCGCCGTTCTTGCCGTCCATCGACTCGAACTGCGCGAACGCAATCCGGAGGCCCGGGCCGACGACCGCAGGCGTCGGGGCGGCCAGCGGCGTGGCCGGGCCCGTGGGGGTCGCCGGAAGGACGTTCAATGTCCCGCCCGTCGGGGGGGTGGGCGTGTTCCCGTTCCCGACGGGATTCTTCCGGGTGCAACCGGCCGCCGCCAGGGCGAGGAAGACCACAAGAAGGGCCAGTGTGTTCAAGAAGCGGGACATGGGCTTGCCTCCCTTAGGGGTGGTGGACATTGCACGAGGATCGTAGCGCAAAGCCCGTGCCGTTGGCAGGGGCCTACCAGTCGAAGTAGTCCACGTCGTAGAGCTCGCGCGCCAGGCGGCTCTCGATCAGGTCCTCCCGGTACTTCGTGAGAATCTCGATCTTCTTCTGGAGCGCCAGCGAGCGGTTCATGTGCCGCTGGGCCTCCTGCTGGGCCTCGAGCGACTCCTTCTTCAGGCGTGCCAGATGCTCGTCGAAGCGCTCGGCGAGGACCTTCTTTAAGTCCGCCTTCGCCTTCTCCTGCTCCTCGCCCAGGGCCTCCCGGCAGACGTCCCGGAGATGCTCGATCCTGCCATCGATCGTGCGTTGGCGGATCCCCCGCTCAAAATCCTCCGGATGTTCCGCCTTCTGCTTCAGCATCTCGCCCATCTCGTTCTTGAGGCCGCGCAGGTGCTCCTCGTACTCGTTTCGGTTCTCCGCCTTCTGGCGCTGGAGGATTTTCGGAAGCAGCGGCCGGATGGGGGCCCAGAAGCCGAGGACTTCCGCCTCGAGCGCGTCCGCGAGGTCGGCGCCCGGCGCGCCCTTTGGGGCTTCCGGGGCTTTCGGGGCCGCCTCCGGGGCGTCCGCGGGATCGGCGCTTTCCGCGGCGGGCGCGGGTGCGGCGGCCTCCGGGGCCGCGGCGAAAATCGGCAGCGCAAGAACGAGGATCGCGAAGGCGAGGGCGAATCGGACGGACATGCGGGTTCCTTTCAGGCGGTTTCGGTTTTAGGGATCGGCGCAAAGGATAGCGCCGGAATCGTCACGGCGGGGTCATCGCGCATCGGGGCGGGCTATTCCAGCCCCAGCTGCTCGCAAACCTCCCCGAACCGGACCCAGAACTCGACGAGGTCCGGCGCGATCCGGACCTTCTCGCGGAGGTCCTCGTAGAGCGCCTGATCGGCGTTTACGCCCGGAATGGGGTCCACGGGGCGGGATCGTAATCCCCGGGGCTTTCTGGAAAAAGAGCGCGGCCGGTTTCGCCTCCGGCTCGATCAATCCGGCATGGGAGAAACGGGGATCGCCTGGCGGCCGTGGCGGCGGTAGATCCGGAAGTCGTTATCGAGGGTGATCAGGACGGCGTCGGGGAGGAGCTCCGAGAGCCGCACAAGGCAGGCGTCCGCGAAGGACATGGGGACGCTCGCGTATCGCTCGAGGAGGCGTCCCACGGCCGCGGCCTTGCGCTCGATCCGAAGCGGGGTGACGAGAAAGCCGCGCTCGACGAGCCCTGTCACGGCCTCCGGGCCGCCCCGAAGGCCCCGCAAGAGGAAGCAGGCCTCCGAAAGGACCGCCTCGCAGGTCGCGACCGGCGCGCGGACGCGCGAGAGGGCCTCCATCGCCCATGCATGCTTTCGGTCCCGGCGATCCAGGAAGGCGACGAGGGGCCCCGTGTCCAGGATGGCCGCGGGGCTCACCGGCCGTAGCCTTTCATCCGGCGGGGATTTGTCGAGAGATCCCCCGGCCCCTCCACCGAGCCCGCGAAGTCCGCCGCGAGCCCCGCGTTCTTCTGGCGGGACGAGAACCAGAC
>CAYHQZ010000313.1:0-3792 GCA_964358555.1 uncultured Planctomycetia bacterium | reverse complement strand
AGGCTCGAGAGGTCGCGGCCGTCGGGCCACTTCTCGCCCTCGCGCATCAGCGCCCGGATGGCCGTGGGCGCGGTGTAGAAGATGTTGACCTTGAACTTCTCCACGACCTCCCAGAAGCGGTCGGGCTTGGGGAACGTGGGGACGCCCTCGAAGAGAAGCGTCGTCGCGCCGTTGGCCAGCGGCCCGTAGACGGCGTAGGAATGCCCCGTCACCCAGCCGACGTCGGCCGTGCACCAGTAGATGTCGTTCTCATGGAGGTCAAAGACGTGCTCGTGGGTGAGCGCGGCGTAGACGAGGTAGCCGCCCGTCGTGTGGAGCACGCCCTTGGGCTTGCCGGTGGAGCCGCTCGTATAGAGGATGAAGAGCGGGTCTTCCGCGTCCATCGGCTCCGGGGCGCAGTGGGGGGAAACGCCCGGGGCGTTCACGAAGTCGTTCCATGTGATGTCCCGGCCGGCCTTCATGGCGACCGCGGCGCCCGTGCGCTGGTAGACGACGCAGAACTCGATGGACGGGCAGCCCTGAAGGGCTTCGTCGGCGATCTTTTTCAGGCCGATGGCCTTGCCGGCGCGCATGCTCTCGTCGGTCGTGATGAGGGCCTTGCAGGTGGAGTCGTTGATCCGGTCCCGCAGCGACTCGGCGGAGAACCCGCCGAAGACGACCGAGTGGATCGCCCCGATCCGGGCGCAGGCGAGCATCACGATGGCGGTCTCGGGGATCATCGGCATGTAGATGCAGATGCGGTCGCCCTTCTTGATGCCCTTGGCCTTGAGGGCGGAGGCGAACCGGCTGACCTCGCGGTGCAGGTCCTGGTAGGTGAGCGTCCGGTGCGGGCCGGGGACGTCCGGCTCCCAGATGATGGCGGCCTTGTTCCGGCGGTCGGTCGAGAGGTGCCGGTCGATGCAGTTCGCGGAGACGTTCAGTTTCCCGCCGATGAACCACTCGATCTTCGCGGTCTTGGGATCCCAGTTGCTGATCTTCTTCCACTTCTCGATCCAGTCGATCCGTTCCGCCTGCTGGGCCCAGAACTTGTCGGGGTTCTCCAGGGACTCCTTGTACATGGCGAGGTACTGCGCCTCGCTCTTGATCTTGGCGCCCTTCGTTACGTTCGCCGGGGGCTGGAACTTCCGCTTCTCGTCCATCATGGATGTGATGGAAACCGCCTTGCTGTCGGCCATGTGGCTTCCCTCCTTGTAGGAAAGGGGGGAGTCTATCGCCCGCGCCGGATTCGGCTAGGGGGAGGGGGGGAGGGATTCGGGCTCGCAGATGCGCCCGGCCCACCCGATGACCGTTTGAGCGAGGAGCAGCATCCGAGAGACGTCCACCATCCCCTGGACGATCACCCGATCCAGGGCATCGTCGTATCGGGCCGCCACCGCATAGGGAGTTAGCGAAGGAAGCAGGCCTTCCTCGGGCGGAGATCCCCCGCCCTCCTGCTTCAGGATCTCCAGCAATCGTTGGATGTCGTGCGTGAAGGGATATTCGACCCCCCGAAACGCGATGGCGGCCTTGATGGCCTTTTCGACGGCCTGCTGGGCGTGGAATCCGGCGGACCAGAACGGAACGGCGGGGTCCCCCGAGAGGCATTCGAAGGTGGCGAGATCCCCCCGCGCCCTCTCCAGAAGGCCGCGGGCGTGCTCAAGCGACCTGTCCAAACGACCGCCCCTCCTTGAACGCCTGGTGGTAAATCGTGTTTGGCGTGTCCTTCCAGTACTCGAATCGATCGGCGCTCGCCACCAGGACGTCCACGCTCGCCGGCACGAACGACAGGACCTTCCGCAGGCGCACCATCTCCGAAAAACGGTCCCCGACGACAGGTTCGATCACCAAGAAGTCCAGATCGCTGCCCGCCCGCGGCGTGCCCCGCCCATAGGACCCGAACAGAATCACCCGCGCCCCCGGCGCAGCATCCAGCAGCGCCTCGACGGCCCGGCGGATGACCGCTTCGTTCAGCATGGGAATCTCAACCAGGGATCCTATCCCCGTTCCAGCGAGGTTGGAAGCCGGTGACGACTCTTGGAAATTTTCCCCAGCGCGCAAGAACGATGCAGGGGAGAAGAGCTCACAAGTTGACAAGTAGAGTACGTCCCCCAGTCCCCCCAGTCCCCAACGTGATCTGCGATCCCTCGGAAGTAGATCGCCGGGACCGCTTCGTGCAAATCCAAGAAATGTTCTTGAATCTGCAGGCTCCGATTATCGGGGCGGGTCTCCGTCGGGAGGCGCGGCCGGCGCGGCGGGGGGCGGCTTGGGAGGCGCGGGTTCGGGCGCCGGGGCGGGGCGGGATTCGGGGGGCTCCGGGAGGCGGAAGGCCTCGCCTTTTTCGGCCCACCATTTCGTCCACCAGGCCTTGAGGTCGCGGGCCTCGCGGAGGCGCTCGTCGGAGGGAAGCCTCGCGACGGAGGGGACGCTGGGGATGTTGGTGAGGCTGTCGAGAGACTGGAAGGCGGATGCGCGGACGAATTCGTCGGGGGAATCGCAAACCTCGATGAGAAGCGGGATGGTTTCCTTGCGGCGGTAGGCGCTCGCGGACTCGATGGATCGGACCTGGACGCGCCAGTCTCGGTCGCGGATGCGCGATTGGAGGGGCTCGAAGGCGGCGTCGGGGCGGAGGCGGCCGAGGGCCTCGGCGCAGGACTGGCGCAATGCGGGGTCGGGGCTCGAAAGGCCGCGGATCAGGGCGGGGACGCCGGTGGCGTCGCCGATCAGGGCGAGGACGCGGGCGGCTTCCGCGGAGAGCGTCGGGCGGGGATCCGCGGCGGCCTTCCGGAGGGCGATTTCAAGGCGCTCGCGCTTCGGGCCCTTCATGCGCTCCTCGATGAGCTGGCTGACGAGGAGGCGGATCCGGTCGTCCGGGTCGGACAGGCCGCTTTCCACGGCCTTCTCGTAGGTCTCGGTGTCGAGATAGGCCGCGTAGTAGGCCCGGCGTTCCTCGGGCGTGCGGCCGCGCAGGGGGTGGAGCAGATCGTCGACGGCCGTGCCCTTGGAAGGAATCGTGCCTCCCGTTCCCGGAGCCTTTTTTTCCTCCGCCGGAACCTCGGGCGGTTCGCCTGGGAGCATCGCGCGGGCGCGTTCCCGGAGGTCCAGCGCCTCGGGCAGGGGGTGGCGGGGGTCGATGGCGGCGCGGATGGCGCGCTGGGCGAGGATGAAGGCTTCCGTTGGCTGGCCGAGTTTCAGGCGCACCTCCCCGAGAAGGGCCAGCGCCCCGGGCCAGCCGGGCCGCCGGGCCGCGACGCCTTCGAGGGCGCCGAGAGCGTCCTTGCGTCCGTTCGCGAAGAGGGTCTGTCCCTCTTTCAGGCGCGAGCGCGCGAAGGTCTCGTCCTCGCGGTCGGCGATGGATCGCGCGTCGGGGTCGGCGGCGCGCGCTTTCGCGAGCCGCTCGAGGGCGGGCTCGTACGATCCCGCGTGGTCCAGGGCGGCGGCCTCGAGGACGAACGCGCGCGCGGCAAGCGATCGCTCGAGGGCGCGGGCGTCCTCCGGGGAGAGGCCTTCCGTCGGGGAAGCCTGGCGCGCGGCGGCGGCGGCGAGCGATCGGAGGTTCGCGGCCATCGCGCCGCCCTCCGGGGCGCGCCGGTTGAGGACGGAGAACTCGAGGATGGGATGGTTGTCCGTCATCCGGGCGCCTTCGCCGGCGAAGGCGCGCAGGGCGTTTCCCTGCAGCAGCCGCGCGGAGAGGACGTCGGCGGGACGCTCGAGCCCGATCTCGCCCAGGGCCTGGGCCACCTTCGGGCTCGAGCGGATTCGCGCCGCCGCCCGCGCGTCGTCGGGCGATCGACGGTCGGCGCTCCCGAGCAGGAG
>CAYHQZ010000312.1:0-3865 GCA_964358555.1 uncultured Planctomycetia bacterium | reverse complement strand
TGGCGTTGACCGCTCCTCGACAGGTCGGCGCGATCCGACCCCCGCCCCGCGCCCTCGACTTTCTCCGACAGGGGATGGCGATTCGATACCCGCCGCTCGCCTTCGGGGTGTTCCAATGGGGGTTTGACGATGGGGTTCCCTCCGGCGCTTCCGTTTCGTGGGTGATGATTCCCCCCGTGCCATCGCGGACCCAGGGAGGGGGCGGGGCGCGCACCGAAACGACCTGTCGGAACCTGGGCTTTCGCGAAGCGAAATGCCCATGACTCGGACCGAAGGTCCGGAACACGGGCCAACGCCATGGAGTCGTCTACAGGCCGTGGCCCGTGCGGAGACCGGGAGGGAGGGGCGTGCCCCACCCCCGACCCGATGGGTTCCCAATCGTGGCACACCCCGCCGCTTGGTTTGAGGGAGGCGTTCTCGCTCATGCGGCGATGTTCTCGTTCAAGGTTTTGAGGATTGTATCGAGGCGGTCCTCGAAGGCCCGGTTGGCGGCGGCGAAGCCGCCTTCGCGGGCGAGGACGGGGGAGGCTTCGAAGTCGTCTTTGTCGATGGAGAGGTTTTCGATGAGGTGGGAGCGGATGCGGGTGAGCCAGTTGCGCTGGTCGGGGGTGAATCCGGCGATGTCCTTGGCGAGCGACGCCGAGGGAGCGAAGGGAGGGCTGCTCGAGGGAGCGGGGAAGAGGCGGCTGATGGCCCTGTCCACCCGTTCGGTGGCGTCCAGCAGCGGCTCTTCCTCGCTCGCGGCGTGCTTCACCATGGAAATGATGTCGGCGAGGGCTTTTCGGTAGTGGACGGCGTGGGCGCGGCGGAGGTTGTCCTCGGTGAAGCGCTCGCGGGTGACGGCGAGCTTCTCGCGCAGTTCGCCCAAGGCCGCGGTGCTCCAGTCGCGGGGGCGGTTTCGGAGGATCTCGATGGCGGCGATGTGGGAGGGGTTTTCGCGGACGAATTTCGAGAAGGCGGCGAGGTAGTCGCCGGGTTTGTGCTCGCGGCCGGCGCCGTCGCGGATGAGCCACTCGGAGGAGACTTCGTCCTGCTGGTCGACGGCGACGAAGAACCGGCGCTTCGGGCGGGGGTAGTGCTCCAGGAGTTGCTGGAAATCGGGGTCCCGCAGGACTTTCATCATGCCCGTGAGGTCCTGGGCGAGGGCGGAGGGGAGGCCGGCGGCGAAGCGGGCGATGTCGCCGTCGGGGACGAAGCCCTTGAAGAAGTCGCGAGCGTCGCCGGACATCTCCTTGTCGATTCGCTGGAGGCGCTGGACCAGGCACTTCGTCGCATATGCGCGGTCGCGGTTTTGCCAGATGTCTTCGATGAGCTCGGGCGTGGTTTTCGACGGGCGGCCGACGTCCTCGGGATCGAAGGCGGAGGCGTTCCGGAAGTAGTCGAGGAGCGTGCCGTCGAAGCAGTCGAAGACGGTGAAGTGGGACTTGTCGGGGAAGTTGAATCCCTTGCGGGTGCCGCGGCCGAGCATCTGCTCGAAGAGGATCCGGCTCTTCACCGGCCGGAGGAAGACGAGGAATTCGAGGTCGGGGATGTCCACGCCGGTCGACATCAGATCCACGGTGACGGCGATGGCGGGATGCGGGCGGTTTCGAAACTCCCGGATCCGCTGCAGCGGCCGGTCGGCGTTGCCGGTGATTTTCGCGACGAAGGACTCGCCCTGGCCGAAGACCTCCCGGCAGGTCTTCACCAGCTGGTCGGCGTGGGAGACGTGGGAGAGGTCGTTGGCGGCGAAGATGAGGGTCTTGGGGAACCGGCCGAAGGCCTTCTCGTGCTCGTCGGCGTGGCGCTTCAGCTCCTCGACGATTTTCCGGTTCGATTCGGGGACGGTGATGTCGCGCTCGATCCGGGAGGCGTCGAACTGGCGCTCGTCCTCCAGGAGGTCGAGCTGCTTGCCGCCGCTTTCCCGGTCCACGACGTCCACGGCCTCGCCCTTCTTGAGGAAGACCCCGTTGAGGCGGACGCCGGAGCGCACCCGCACGGCGTCGTAGTCCACGAGGAACCCCTCGCGGACGGCGCGCTCGTAGTCGTAGCGGTAGACCAGGGCCTTGAAGAGGCTCATCGTGTGGGCCGCGGGGGTGGCGGTGAGGCCGATCTTCAGGGCGTCGAAGTGGGAGAGCGTGTCGCGCCACAGCGAGAGCTCCTGGGCGGTGTAGCCCCGGTGGCACTCGTCGGCGATGACGAGGTCGAAGGCGTGGATGGGGATGTCGAGCCGGGCGACGTCCTCGTTCTCGTCGAGGGGGTCGCTCGTCGCGTGGAGGACCTTCTCGCGGCCGAAGAGGTTCATGGCCATCCGCTGGATGGTGCAGACGTAGACGAACGAGTGGGCGGCCTTGGGGGCGAGGAGGTAGGCGGACGGGAGGGCCTTGGGGTCGAATTTCCGGTCCTCGTCGAGGTCGTCTTGGCGGAAGGCCTGGCTGAAGAGTTCGTAGATGTCGGGGAAATGGCGGTTCTTCTCGGGCTGGAACGAGGAGAACGCGTTGACCGCCTGGGCGGCCAGCGCGCGGCGGTCCACGAGGAAGAGGACGCGCCGGGCGACGCCCGATTTCATGAGGCGGTAGGCCTGGTTCACCATCGTGAAGGTTTTCCCGGTGCCGGTGGCCATCGCGACGAGCATCTCGCGGGTGCGGTTGGAGACCGCCTTCTCGACGGCCTCGTTTGCCTCGCGCTGGTAGGGCCGGAGCCGCTCGTGGGCGTTCGGGGTCGAGAGCAGGAGCCGGCAGGATTCCTCGAAATTCCGCCCGAGGGCCTCCCGGAGGCTTTCGGGGGTGGGGAAGTCGCGGACCTGGCGGGAGAGGTTCATGGCGTGCCGGACGTCGTGGAACCAGATGACCTCGCCGTTCGTAGACCAGAGGAACGGCGCTCGGTGGCCGTCGAAGTCGAAGCCGCCCTTCGGCAGCCCCCGGGCGTAGCGGGCGGCCTGGGTGAGGACGTTCTGGGGCCCCTTGGAGAGGCGCTTCGCCTCCAGGACGCCGAGGGGGCGGCCGTCCACGACGAAGACGTAGTCGGCCGGGCCGTTCTCGGTCTCGAATTCGGTGACGGCGTGGTGGGAGAGGCGGGGGATGTCGAGCCCCGGCCGGAACCGCTCAAGTTTCCAGCCGAGCGCCTTCAGCCGCGTGTCAATCCGGTCGCGGCGGGTCTTCCATTCGGCTTCCTCTTGCCGGCCGTCCAAACCGCTCATGCGCGGGATTCTATCCGGCCGCGTGACAAGGGAGGTCAAGGCGTTTCCGGCCGGAGGGGGGATGCGGGGGAGGATTGGGAGGCGTGGTGGCGCTCGGGGCCGTCCGGGTGTAGCGTGTCCGTTCCGTGCCCCACCGCCAGCCGAAGGACTTCCTTGGCTTCGGGCTGCACCCGTCGATCCTGGAGGGGATCCGGACGATGGGCTACGAGGTTCCGACGCCCATCCAGGCCCAGGCGATTCCGGCGGTGATGAGCGGGCGGGACTTGATCGGGTCGGCGCAGACGGGGACGGGAAAGACGGCGGCGTTTTTGCTTCCGATCCTGCACCGCCTGATGGGCGCGCCTCGGACGGGCGGAAGCCGCGTGCTCATCCTGACGCCCACGCGGGAGCTCGCGATGCAGATCGACGAGCACATGCTGGGGCTTTCCTACTACACGGGACTTACGGGCGCCGCGGTCGTCGGCGGGCTGCCGATGGACGGCCAGGAGAAGGCGCTCAAGGGCGGCGTGGATGTCGTGGTCGCGACCCCGGGCCGCCTGCTGGACCACTTCAGCCACAGTTCGCCCCGCTTCGAGACGCTGGAGGTCCTGGTGCTCGACGAGGCGGACCGGATGCTCGACATGGGTTTCTTGCCCTCGATCGAGAGCATCCTCTTTAGGCTTCCGAAGAAGCGGCAGACCCTCTTTT
>CAYHQZ010000311.1:0-3888 GCA_964358555.1 uncultured Planctomycetia bacterium | reverse complement strand
GCCTTGAGCGCCTTCTTGTAGTCGGCGAGCGCCGTTTTCGCGTCCCCGGCCGCGGTCTTCGGATCCGCGGGCGGGGGCTTCTTTTCCTCCGGCGGGGTCTTCCCGTTCTCCGGCGGCTTCGGGGTGTCCGCGATCGCGACTTTCGCCTCGCCCTTCGACCAGTCGGAGCCGACGGGCGGCGGCAGCGCGCCCGCGCGGACCTCGATTTCCACGCGGTTGTTCTGCTCCGTGATTTCGGGAATCTTGTCGTCCGGGTCGATCTCGATCTTCACCTTGTCGCCGGGCTTGCCGTCCCAGGCGAACGAGAGGTCCTTCACCTTCGCGAGCAGATCCGCGGGATACGGCAGGCTCGCGACGGTTTCCTCGCCCAGCTTCTTGCCCGCGGCGTCGGAGACCCGCACGACGACGTTTTCGGCGTCCTTCGCGCCGACGTTGTGAATCCGGACAAAGAGCTTTCCGCCCTCGGCCGCGGCGTCGAGATGCCCCGCCCCGAGATCGGCGAGGCCCCGGACGTCGGGGAGCGGCTTCGTCTGCTTGACGGCGATGGTCCCTGTCGAGGATGCGGGGATGGTGAAGGGAACCGTGTCGCCGCGCCGCAGTTCCATCGTCTTCGGCGCGCCGGGGGCCGCGACGTCGTACTCGCCGTGGTCGAGCGCGAAGACGCGCATCCGGCCGGCGAGCGGCGAGCCCGTGAAGTTGTGGACCTCGGCCGTGACGCTCTTTGAATCGCCGCCGGTGACCTGGGATGCGAACGCGTCGGGGTCCATCCCCTCCCAGCCGACGAAGAGCGAGAGCGTCTCGACCTTTTCCGGGGCGGGCCTGCCGAGGGTGGCGCGGGAGATCTGGGCCTGGAATTTCAGATCGTCGAGCGTCCGGTGGATCCGATCGGACAGCGGCTGCGCGCGGGTGTGCATGTATTCGACGGCGAGGAGCCTGTCCACCTCGTCTTGCGTGTCCGGCACGCCGCCGCCGACCCGGCTGAAGGTCTTCTGGGTCTTCCCCGAGAACTTGCCCATCCCGCTGGACTTCAGGTAGCTCTCGTCGCCCGTGATCTGCATCATCATGTATGTGAGGTACTGCGCCGCGGTGTGGTCTTCCACGATGGGGATGCAGCCGGTGAGCGTCTTTCCGTCGTGCGCGACGTAGGTCCTGCAAAACTCCTGGAGCAGCGTGCGCAGGCGCGGGATGTCGGCGTGCCATAACACCCAGGCGCCGGGGAGGAGCGATTGCGCCTCCTCGTAGCGCTCCTCCTTCTGGGGGCCGAGATCGGTTCCGGAATAGCGTTCGGCGAGAAAATGGCGGTGGCCCTTGTCGTTCACGGCCGACCACCACTCGATGTTCTTGAACGTCTCCATGTTCCGCTCGATGTAGACCGGGTCGCCGTAGCTCAAATACTGCGCAATCGGCCCGGTGAGCGTCGTCTCCTCGTTCGAGTGCTCGATGTTGTACATGTCCGGGATGTAGCCGTTCTTGAGGCGGTCCGAAGACCAGAGGCCGTCGCAGAGGCTCCGCGCCGACGCGCACACCTTCTCGTCGCTCATGAGGCCGGCGAACGTGTACCAGCGGCCGGTGAACTCGGGGTCGTCGTTGTAGTGGCCGCCCATCTGCCCGTCGGCCATCTGACGCTCGTCGATCCACCAGTGGAGGAACAGGCGCATCGCCCGCAGGTAGGCGCGCTCGTTTTGGGCCCAGGGGGGCGCGCCGGCGCCGCCGGCGAAGAGATCGGCCGTCTTCGCGTAGCGGGGACCGCCAACGTCGCTGACGAGGCTCTTGTAGGCCTTGGCGATGGCGTTCGAGGGGTCATAGGCGAGGATGCTCTCCCGCCGGGCCTGGGACTCGGGTTGGCGCGGCGAGCGGAGCTGTTGGACCGTGAACCACAACTGCGCCTGGTTCACCTGCATCGTCTGGAACTCGGGCAGCGCCTCCTTCACGTCGCAGGCGTGCGCCGTTCCTCCGGTGACCTTGGCCCCGCTGACCGAGACCAAAAGCTTCGACCCCTTGGGGACGACGAGATCGCCGAAATCGCAGGTGATTGTCAGTTTCCCGCCCGCTGCCTGGAACGCGGCGAGGAATTGCGCGCGTTCGTAGACCGTGTAGCTCGGATCGATGACCTTCACCGTGACCTCGCCGCCGGGCGCGTCGAGGTTGAGGGTGACGGCTTTCACGCCGGTGTTCTCGCCGCACGCGTCGGTGGCGGCGCCGGTTCCCGTCGGGGAGAGCGCCATCTCCTTGCCGCCGCCGGTCCAGCCGCCCGGGCTCACGTTCAGCAGGACCGCCTCGTTCACGAACACGATCTCCGGGGCCTTGGGGCCCGCCTTTCCGATCCGGAGCTTTAGCGCGGCGGCTTTCGTCGCGGGGAAGACGACGCTGACGCGCTTGGCCTCTCCCTCGTCGTGGGTGAACGGCTCGCCCTCGGAGAACGACGCCACGGGCGCTCCCCACGAGAGGTTTTTCAGCGGCCAGTAGCCGGGAGTGCCCTCGTTCACGCCGGGGATGTCCGAGGTCCCGGGGACGACCTCGACGTTCGAGGCGCCGAAGGTGTTGCCCTTGGAGTAGACCTGGACGCAGTTCACCTCCCGGGCCGGGCCGTAGAACCGGAACACGAAGTCATAGGGGAAGCGCGTCCGGAGCGAGAACCACCAGCCGAACCTGGATTCGAGGAACGTGTCGTAGGGGTATTTGCTCGTCTCCTGGAACGTGGACCAGAAGCAGCCGCGGGTGTTCGAGAGGTCCCCGTCGATCGTCTCGTTGCGCCGCGGCTTGTCGGCGTGGGCGGAGGAGACGAGGACCTGGGTGATGATCGAGGGCTTGCCCGGCTCGATCGTCGGCAGTCCCTTGGCCCCCTCGGCCCCCGCCGCGGGGGCGGGCGGGGCGGGCGCGAACGTCAGCAGCAGCGCCCCGAGCGCGAGCGTTCGAAGGAAACGGGGGGAACCGGCCGGCGCATAGAGTTTCTCCGCCATTTGTGCCTCCTTGGAATTCGGCATTGTAGACGCGTTTCAGGTGCCGGCGCTTAAGGGCGAGGTCAGCGCACCGGCGGCTTTTTTAGCGGCGCCGGGAGCTCGATCCGGCGGACGCGGAGCCCGGACGCGTCGAGGTCGGCGACGAGGAATCCCTGGACGTCCTGGTGGAACGCCCGGGAAAGCGAGCCCACCGTGAACATCTCGACGTCGCCGCTCCCGGGGCAGGCGCAGGCACCCGCGTCCAGGCGGTTCCTGGCCGAAAAAGATCCGGCGATTTTTCCCTCTGGAATCGTAGGAAAGGTCAACTCGATTTTGAGGCCCAAATAGAATCCTCGCAATTCCAAAGCATACAGAACAAACCAAATAGGATATTGAACCGATAATGGGAAACCGGCGCGGTTTTACCCTGACCGAATTGATGGTGGTTTCGACAACGACCGCTCTTCTCGCGACGCTTTCGATTCCGTCGATCCTGGCGTCCAAACTTGCGGCGAACGAGGCTTCCACGATCACGTCGCTGAAGATGCTGGCGACCGCGGAGGAGCAGTTCCGGGTGTCGTCGGGGACCGCCGGCTACGGGACGCTCCAGGAGTTGTCCGCCAGCAACCCCCGCTACATCGAGGAGCCGCTTGGAAACGGGAAAAAGTCGGGATATCTCTTCGTCCTGACCCTCGGGACGCCGGCGGACTCCCACTGGTTCGCCCAGGCGAATCCCATGAAGTCCGGCAAGACGGGGAACCGCCACTTCTTTATCGATGCCTCCGGACTCATCCGGACGAATCCGCGCGGCCCCGCGACGAGCGCCGATTCGCCGATCGATTAGCAGGTGATCGGTCGGGGGCGGGAAGCGGCCCGTTGCTCCCGGTCTCCGCGCGGTCCACGGCCGGTAGACGAATTCATGGCGTTGGACCGTGCTCCGACAGGTCGC
>CAYHQZ010000310.1:0-3910 GCA_964358555.1 uncultured Planctomycetia bacterium | reverse complement strand
GAGGACGCTGATTTCGAGGACGATCGTCCAGAGGCGGATCGCGTGGCGGTAGCCTTCGATGTCGAACCGGCCGTTCGAGGGGTCGAGGAACGCGACGAGGTTCAGCGATGCCAGGTTGCAGGCGGTGTCGTCCAGGAACATGTATTCCGAGCACGGGTTCGACGCGTTGATCCGGCCGTCGGCGGGGCAGGTGTGCCACTCGTTGATCGTGGTGTCGAATTGCAGGCCCGGGTCCGCGCAGGACCACGCGGCCGACGCGATCTGATCCCAGAGGGCGCGCGCGGGGACGTGGCGGACGATCTTGCCGTCGGTCCGGCGCTTCAGGCCGAACGTCCCGTCGCGCTCGAGGGCCTCGAAGAAGGCGTTGTTGATCCGTACGGAGTTGTTCGAGTTCTGGCCGGCGACGGTCCCGTAGGCCTTCGACTCCCAGTCGGTGTCGAATTCCTCGAAGGAGACGGCGTCGTGGCCCTGCCGGGCGAGGTCGATCGCGCGCTGGAGGAATCCGGCGGGGATGCAGGACTCCTTCGCGGCGCGAAGGGCCTTTGCGAGGGCGGGGTTCTTCTTCGGGTCGAAGCGGTGATCGTCGCTCGACTCGCGGCAGGCGCGAATCACGGCGTTCATGTGCCGGTTGCACAGGTGCGACCCGGCGACGAGGGCGCCGACCTTCTGCTCCTCGGAGGCCTTCCAGTTGATGAAGGTCTCGATGTCGGGGTGGTCGATGTCGAGGCAGACCATCTTCGCGGCGCGCCGCGTCGTTCCGCCCGACTTGATGGCGCCGGCGGCGCGGTCGCCGATCCGGAGGAACGACATCAGGCCGGACGATCGCCCGCCGCCGGAGAGCGGCTCGCCCTCGCCACGGAGCGACGAGAAGTTCGTGCCGGTGCCGGATCCGTATTTGAAGATCCGCGCCTCTCGGACCCAGAGATCCATGATCCCGCCGGGATTCACGAGGTCGTCGGAGACGGACTGGATGAAGCAGGCGTGGGGCTGCGGCCGCTCGTAGGCGCTCCGGGATCGCTCAAGTCGCCCGGTCTCGGCGTCGACGTAGAAGTGGCCCTGGGGCGGCCCCTCGATCCCGTAGGCCCAGTGCAGCCCCGTGTTGAACCATTGCGGGCTGTTGGGGCTTCCGAGCTGCTTTGCGAGCATCCAGCAGAGCTCGTCATGGAAGGCGCCCGAGTCCTCCTCGCTCGAAAAGTAGCCGTGCTTCCCGCCCCAGTGGGCCCAGCAGCCGGCGAGGCGCCGGAAGACCTGCCTAGCGTCGGTCTCGGGCCCGAGGACGGGCTTGCCGTCCGCCCCGAGGACGGGCTTGCCGTCGGCCCCGGTCCTGGGGACGCCGGCCTTGCGGAAGTATTTCTGGGCCAATACGTCCGTCGCCACGGTGGACCAGCCCGCTGGGACGACGCTGTCCTTGGCCTCGAAGACGACCGAACCGTCGGGATTCGAGATCTTCGAGGACCGGCTCTCGAACGCAATGCCCTCGAACGGATCACGACCCGAAACTGTCCACCTCCGCGGAATCCGCATCGACTTCCTCCACTTCAGGGGAGGCGAACGCCGACGCCGAATGGGCGGCGAGGTCCGGCTCCGTTCCTGACGTTCAGCCTAACGAAATGCCCCTGCGACCAGTAGGAAACCAGCCGAGAAGCGAGTCCACGACACAACCCGTAGTGGCCTGGGAGTGTAAAGCCCCAAGGACTTGTTTCAAGATCAAACGCCTCCTGCGGGAAGAATTTTTCCGAGGATCGAGAGCAGCGCCTGGATATCCGCCGGGATTGGGGATTCCAGGACGAGCGGAAGGCCGGTTTCCGGGTGGGGGATTTCAAGGCGGGCGGCATGGAGAGCCTGGCGGTCGAGCAGGATGCGTTCCGGCGGCAGGCCGCTCCCGGCGAGGTCGGATCCCCGCAGGACCCGGCGGCGGCCGTAGACGGGATCGCAGAGGACCGGAAGCCCCGCCGAGGCGAGGTGGACCCGGATCTGGTGGGTGCGGCCCGTCCGGGGCTTGGCGCATACGAGCGCGAATCCCCGGAAGCGTTCGACGACCTCGAAAACCGTCTCGGCCTCCCGCCCGCCCGTGCCGGCCGCCATCCGCATCCGGCCGCGAAGCCGGCGGATGGACTTCGTGACGCGATCGGATTCAAAGGCGGGAACGCCCTCCACGATCGCGCGGTATTCCTTGCGGACGAGGCGGCGCGCGAAGGCATCCGCGAGGCGCGCGTGGGCCGCCGGGGTCTTCGAGAGGATCAGGACGCCGCTCGTGTCGCGATCGAGGCGGTGGACGACGCCGGGGCGGGCGGCATCTGCCCCCCCCGCGAGCGGGACGCCGGCGGCGAGCAGGCGCGCGACGACCGAGTCGCGGCTCGATCCGGGCATCGCGTGGGTGACGAGGCGGGGGGGCTTGTCGATCGCGATGAAGGCGTCTTCCTCGGCGAGAATCCGAAGATCGAGGGGGGCGCGGGCCCGGGGCGGCGGCGGAGCGGGGGGGGAGGCCTCGACCTCGTCGCCCGCGCAAAGCCTGCGGCTCGCGCGAGCGGTCTCCCCGCCGACGCTCGCCAATCCTGCGCGGATCCAGCGCTGGACCTCGGCCCGGGGCAGTTCCGGGCAGCGCGCGAGGATCGCGAGATCGAGCCTTTTGTCCGCGTCTTCCGGCCCCGCGCGGAAACGGATCCGCTCCGGCGTCACGAGCGGCGGCCGCCGGTCCCGGCCGGGCCGTTCAGGCGCCGGATGGCCTCGGTCGCGCGATCGGTTGCGGCGGGGTCGGTTCCGGCGGCGCGGACGGCCTCGTATTCCCGGCGCGCATCCTCGATCTTTCCGGAGGCTTCCAGGCAGGCCCCCAGGCCGATTCGGGCCCAGGCGCCGGCGCAATGCCCGGGGAACCGTCCGGCGATCCTGCGGTAGTCGTTTTCCGCGTCGTTCGCGCGGCCGTTCGAAAGCCTTCGCGCGGCCTGCTCGAGCAGAATCCAGGGTTCCGCGTCGGTGCCCCGGAACTGGCGCAGCCAGTCCTCGACGCGGGCATCGGAGGGGCCGGGCAGGACGCCGGAGGGCTTTTCGCCCGGATCCGGAACGGAGAGCGTCGCGAGGCGGTCCCACGCGAGGCGCCGGCGGGCCTCACGGGCGTTCCGGAGCACCGTGAGCAGCATCCCGGCGAACAGGATCAAGACGATCGCCCACGAGATCGCGGAGCCGTGGGACTTGACCCAGTCCCAGAACCAGATGGACCGTTCGATGAATACGTCGTGCTTGACTTCCTTGTCGATCATGAGGGGGAGCCTCCGGCTCGCTGGAGTTGGATCACGAGGAGGACGAAGTTCGAGGGAGTCCCTTCCGAGCAGTCCAGGCGGACCTCCTCGCCGGCTTTCCGGAACAGAAGGGCCGCGCGCCCGCGGCTTTCGTCGCGGGAGTTCTCGCGCCAGCCGAAAGCGGGGAGGACCCCGCGGTAGAAGGCGACGGTTTCCGTGACGGTCGAGAGCCCGCCGTAGCGGAGCGTCCGGCCGGCCGCGGGCGCGCCCGCCTTGGGGGGCAGGAGCAGGAAGCCCTTGGGGATGGGCATGTCGTCCGGCAGCGTCGCGTCCGGGGACGGGACGAAGAAGGGGTCCTGCCGGGCTCGCTCGCGTTCGGATCGAAACGTCAGGAAGCACTCGTAGTCCGTCGGGGGCGCGACCTCGGATGCCTCGCAACCGGCGAGGGCGGCGAGGAGGGCGAGGGGGAGAAGGCGGTTCCGGCGCATGAGCGTGGATGATAGAGGGGAGCGAGGCCCGGGGCAACGAGGGAGGGGGCGAAGTTCTATCTGAACTCTGCCGTCCAACTTCTCGATTGCGGCATGGCGGCGCCGACCCCCGTATTCCTGGGTACGAATGACAAGAAGGGCGAGGGGCGGGGGTTAGGATCGAAGCGACCTGTATACACGCGGTCC
>CAYHQZ010000309.1:0-3927 GCA_964358555.1 uncultured Planctomycetia bacterium | reverse complement strand
GAACCCGCCGGACACGACGATGGCGGGAACGGCCGCCCCCGGCAGCCCCACCGCCCGCAGGGCCCGCTCGAGATGGAGCGACGCCCGCGCGAGGACCCCCGAATCCTCGAGGAACGCGGCCGCGAGGAAGAGCAGCGCCAGCGGCGGGACGAACGAGATCACCCCCCCCGCCCCGGCGAGAATTCCGTCTCCCAAAAGCGAGCCCAGCCACGGAACGCCCGCCCGCAGCGGCTCCAGAAGGTTGTCCAGCGCGTGAAAGAGCACCTCGATCCACCCCCGGGGGCTCCTTCCGAACAGCCACGCCCATTCGTCCCCCACCTTGAACGCCAGGGAAAAGAGGCCGTAGACGAGGGCCGCGAGAGCGAGGGGCCCGGCGAACCGGTGGCGAAGGAGCCGGTCGAGCCGGCCCGGCGGCGCCGGCCCGGCCGCTGCGGGCGCGTGCGAATGAAGCCCGCGCCGAGCGCACTCCGTGCAAACCGCCGTCGGGGATCCGAACGCGCCGCCCCCGAACGCCGGCGGATTCGTTTCAGCCACGGCGCATCCCCCCCGATCCATTCCCCCGTCGCCTGCACCCGCGGCACAACCCGCGGATGACGTGCAGGTGCGAGGTCTCGGAAAACCCGTGGGCGCGGCACAGCCTCGCCTGCTCGCGCTCGATCCGCGGGCATCGGAATTCCGCAAGCCGCCCGCAGCGCTCGCAGACCAGATGGTCGTGGTGCGGATGCCCCACCGCGTGCTCGTAGCGCCAGCCCCGCGATCCCGCCCTCACCTTCCGCAAAATCCCCGCCTCCTCCAGGAGCGGCAGGATCCTAAACATCGTCGCCCGATGCGCCCCCGTCCCCTCGAGCCGCCGCCGCAGATCCTCGAGCGAAAAATGCCCCTCGATCCCCATCACCGCCCCCACCGCCGCCCGCCGGGGCGCCGTCAGACGAAGCCCCCGCTCCGAGAGAAATCCCTCGAACCGCCGCATCGCCCGTTCGAGATCGTTCACCCGCCATGGCCTTTCCGTGCCGCCTTCCTTATTGCGACACAGTCGCATTATAGGATGACAGAGGGTGCGGGTCCAGGATGTAACGCCTAACGTCTAAGGTCGCGATGCTGGATTCGTTCCGTTGACTCTCGACGCTGACAGCGCAGCCGTCGAAGCCATGCCTACCTTCACCCTGGCGACACCTGCCGCCAAGGTCCAGACCGCCTGAAGCCTGTCTTTGCCACCTGCTTGCCATTTTGGACTGACAACGGACGACAACAGGCGACAGCCAGTTACTTGCCAGGCGTCATGACGGAAGGAAGCCTGGTTGCCCCGCCAGGATTCGAACCTGGATAAAGGGATCCAAAGTCCCTTGTCTTACCATTGGACGACGGGGCAATCGCTACAGTCTAAAGTCCAAGGTCCAAAGTCCAAAGTCCGCCGGCGCCGCTTACGCCACGAGAGGAACTTGGCGCCCCGCCCTCGCTCGTTCCGGAACGGCAGGCCGGCGTCGAAGGCCTTGCGCTCGCCCGGGGCGCGGATCGTGCAGCCGCCGGCCCGGCGGGCGTTCGCCGATTGCGTCCCGCCGCGCAAGCCGTATCCTCCGCTCCCGCCGCTTCCTCCGGCGCGACGCGTTTGCGGCGCGGGAGGAAGGGAAATCGCGCATGCCGACCCCGAAAGCCGCCGACCTCCTGCCGCGCCTGATGCGGGATCGGATCCTGATCCTGGACGGGGCGTTCGGGACCCGGGTCCAGTCCCTCGGGCTTTCGGAAAAGGATTTCTGCGGGGCGCGGTTTGAACACCACCCGATCCCCCTCGCCGGATTGAACGACCTGCTCTGCCTCACCCGCCCGGACGCCGTCGCCCGGATCCACCGCGAATACCTGGACGCCGGGGCGGACATCGTGGAGACGAACACCTTCAACGCGAACGCCGTGTCGCTCGCGGAATACCGGCTGGAAGCGATCGCGCGCGAGTTGAACGAGGCCTCCGCGCGGCTCGCCCGCAAGGAGGCCGACGCGGCGGAATCGCGCGACCCCGGCCGGCCCCGGTTCGTCGCGGGCGTGATGGGCCCGACCGGGCGGTCCGCCTCCCTCTCCCCCGACGTCCGCGACCCGGCCGCGCGCGCCGTCACCTTTGAAATCCTCGAAAAGGCCTACGCCGAGCAGGTCGAGGGCCTGCTCGCCGGCGGGGCGGACCTGCTGCTCGTCGAGACGATGTTCGACGCGCTCAATGCGAAGGCTGCCCTCTTCGCGATTCTTGAATGTTTCGAGCGGACCGGCCGGAGCGTCCCGATCGTCGTCTCCGCCACCATCGCCGACGCAAGCGGCCGCACCCTCGCGGGCCAGACCCCGGAGGCCTTTTACGATTCCGTCGCCCACGCGCCGCTGCTCGCCATCGGCCTCAACTGCGCCCTCGGCGCGGCCGCGATGGAGCCCCACCTGAAAGCCCTCCACGGCGTCGCGCGCTGCGGCGTCTCGTGCCATCCGAACGCGGGGCTTCCCGACGCCTTCGGCCGCTATGGCGAGTCGCCGGAATCCATGGCCGAACGCCTGGGGGCATTCGCCCGCGAGGGCCTCCTGAACCTCGTCGGGGGCTGCTGCGGCACGACGCCTTCGCACATCCGCGCCATCTCGGAGGCGGTGCGTGGCGTCCCGCCAAGGCGGCCGCCGGCCCTGCGGGGCTTCGCGACGGCGAGCGGCCTCGAGCGGCTGGTCCTGCCCGAAGGCGGGCCTTTTTTGCCCATCGGCGAGCGGACCAACGTCAGCGGCTCCGCGCGGTTCCGGACGCTCATCCACGAGGGGAAGTTCGAAGCGGCCCTCGCCGTCGCGCGACAGCAAGTGGACGGCGGCGCGAAAATCCTGGACGTAAACCTCGACGATCCGATGATCGACGCCGAGGCCGCGATGGCGCGCTTCCTGCGCCTCGCCGCCTCCGAGCCCGCCATCAGCCGCGTGCCGGTCATGATCGATTCCTCGAAGTGGCCGGTCCTGGAGGCGGGCCTGCGGACGGTCCAGGGAAAGCCCATCGTAAACTCGATCAGCCTGAAGGAAGGCGAGGAGGTTTTCCGCGCGCGCGCGCGCCGGATCCGGCGCTACGGGGCCTCGGTCGTGGCGATGGCCTTCGACGAGAAGGGCCAGGCCGACACCGCCGCGCGAAAAATCGAGGTCGGCGAGCGCGCCTTCCGGATCCTGACGAAGGACGCGGGCTTCCCCCCGGAGGACGTGATCCTCGATCCGGGCGTCATGGCGGTGGCCACGGGCCTCGACGCCCACAGGATTTACGCCCTCGCCTTCATCGAGGCCGTGGCTCATCTCAAGCGGTCCTGCCCGGGCGTCCGCACGAGCGGCGGCATCAGCAACGTTTCCTTCGCCTTCCGCGGGCAGACCCACGTGCGCGAGGCGATGCATGCGGTGTTCCTCGACCACGCCGTCCGCGCCGGCCTCGACATGGGGATCGTCAACGCGGGCGCCCTGCCCCGTCTCGACGAAATCCCGCCAACGCTTCGGGACGCGGTGGAGGACGTCCTCCTGGACCGGCAGCCGGACGCCGCCGATCGCCTGCTTTCGCTTGCGGAATCCTTCCGGGGTAGCGCTTCCCCCAAGCGGCCCGCGCCCGCGCCGGCCTGGCGGACGCAGCCGGTCGAGGCGCGCCTGACGCATGCGATGGTCCACGGAACGGACGAGTTCCTCGAATCCGACGTCGCCGAGGCAAGGCTCGCCCTCGGCGGCCCCGTCGCCGTCCTCGAGGGCCCGCTGATGAAGGGAATGGACGCCGTAAGCGTTCGCTTCGGCGCGGGAACGATGTTCCTGCCCCAGGTGGTGAAGAGCGCGCGCGTCATGCAGAAGGCCGTGGGCTTCCTGCAGCCCTTCATGGAATCGCAGAGCGAAGGCGGGAAGGCGCGCCCGGCCGCCCGGATCGTGCTCGCCACGGTGAAGGGCGACGTGCACGACATC
>CAYHQZ010000308.1:0-3939 GCA_964358555.1 uncultured Planctomycetia bacterium | reverse complement strand
GGATCATCGAGAAGGGTGAGGCCCGGATCCTCGTCCATCCGAAGAAGCCGTCCCGTTGCCGGCTCCTGGACGTCTAGGGGCGTCGATCACCACTCCGCCGGGCCGCGCCAGACGCTGCCGCCGAAGGTGCTGACGTAAAGGATGGAATCGTCGGCGGGATCGAAGGTGACGCGCATGATGTTGTTGAAGGGAAGCCCGGTTGCGGGCTTGAAGGTCTTGCCGTTGTCCTTCGAGAGGAAGAGCCCCCCGCCGGGGGCGTCCTCGCAGAGCGTCATGTAGAGGAAGCCGGGGCGTTTCGGGTGCAGGGCCGCGCCGAAGTGTTCGGGGCCCTTGCGGGCGAGGAGTGTCCAGCGAACGCCTCCATCGTCTGTGCGATAGAGGCCGCCGATTTGCTTTCCGTTCGCGTCGGCGGCGCCGAGGTAGGCGACGCGGCTGTCGGCGGGATCGAGGGCGAAGTCCTTGGGCCAGAGAAACGCCGGGGCCTTCGCGATCGCCTGCCAGGTCTCGGCGCCGTCCTTCGAGCGATACAAGCCGACGCCCTCGGGCGCAAACGTCTTTTCCTTCACCTTCGCGGTCACGAGCGCGAACAGCGTTCCGTCGGGGTGCCGCTGCACGCGGGCTACGCGCAGGTTCGAAGGCGCGCCCAGGCCCTTCGATTTCGGCGCCCAGGTTTTTCCGTCGTCCACGGACTTGTAGACGCCCTTGCCGAAGAAGCCGGCGTAGAGCGTCCGCCGGCCCTTGGGGCTTTTCGGGTCGAGGACGATCGCGGTCGCCGGCGCCTCGGGGAGGCCGCCCTTCAACGGCTTCCACGCCGCGGCGAAATCCGTGGAGAGGCAGATACCGCCCGCGCCTTCCGAGCGGTGGCGGTTCCAGATGATGTTGCCGTTCGGGATGTCGTGGACGTTCGAAAACGCGCCCCAGATTTTTCCGGGGATTTCGGGATCGAAGGCGAGCTCGTAGCAGGTGTTTGGCCAGGGGGCGCGGCCGTCGAGGGACCACCATTTCCAGGTTTTGCCTTCGTCGAGGGAGCGGGCGAAGCCGCTGTCCGTGTAGGGGATGTAGCGGCGTTTGGGCTCGAACGGATCGATGTAATGGTGCCAGGTCGTCGTGACGACGAGGCCATTGCAGAGCCAGTCCGAGCCCTTTCCGGGCGCCGGGCCCGGCGCCGGCCGCGTGTGTGCCGCCGTCCAGGTTTTTCCGCCGTCGCGCGTGACGTAGCAGCGCCCGCCGTCCACCTGGACGACTTGGTCGGGATTCGCGGGGTTCACGGCGGCGATGGGAACGTCCTGGTAGAACTGGCTCACCTCGCAGACGGTGTAGTCGCGCTCGACGTTGAACGGCTTCCAGCGCGGGTCGGGGAAGAACGTCGGATGCCAGGTCTTCCCGGCGTCGTCGGAGCGGAAGGCGGCGGTGTGGTGAGGCGGCGGGATCCCCGTGTTCGCGTTCATCGCCCAGACCTTCGAGGGATCCGCGTTCGTCGCGAGGACGACGTGGTATTGCGCGACGTCGCCCATCGCCCACTCGTCGAAGGCCTTCGTCTCCTTGTTGAGACCCGATCCCATCGCGCTCGCCCAGGTCTCGCCGCGATCCGTCGAGCGATAGACCCCGCCCTCGTAGCGGCCGCCCTGCGACTTCGAGGGGATGGCGGCGTAGAGGATGGCGCCCTTCGCGTCCGACCCGCCCGCGAAGGATCGCAATTCCCGCCAGGGCAGGCCGTTGGCCTTCTCGGCCCACGTTCGCCCGCCGTCGTCCGAGCGCCAGACGCCGTCCTTCGTCGCGGCGAATTGGGCGCGGCGGTCCTTCGGCGTCGTCCGGTCGAAGTGGAAGCCGACGCATTCCCCCTTCGGGCCTTCGCAGCGCGTCCAGGACTTCCCGCCGTCCGTCGACCGCCAGGCGCCGTCCTCGGTGCCCGCGAGGATCCGCTCCGGCGCGTCCGGGTCGATCGCGATTTCGCCGCAAAGGTTCCCTTCGATGTTCCCGAGCGCCTGCCAGCGGCTGCCGAAGTCGCGCGTGACGAACAGCCGCCCGCCCCAGCCGCCCGCGGAATAGATCGCGTCCGGGTCCGTCGGGTGGAACGCGGGCCGGCAGCGCGTGTTCGAGGGCAGCGCCGTCGTCGGGATCATCCGCCAGGACTTCCCGCCGTCCTTCGTGAGGTAGGCCGCCCCCATGTCGCAGTGGACCATCATCCGGTCGGGATCCGAAGGCGAAATCGCCGGCGAGAACATCGCCCCGCCGCCGGAAAGTCCTACGGGCTCCCAGGCGACGGCCTTGCCGGGGGCGAGCGCGGCGGGGAGGGGGGGCGGAACGGAAAAAAGCGTCCCGGCGGCGACGAGGCAGGCGAAAGCCGCGAGCGGTCGCTTCATTTCGCTCCCCACACTCCCGCCGCCTTCAAAGCGTCGAACACCATCCCGGCGTAGAGGCGGTTGCCCTCGGCCGAGAGGTGCGCCCCGTCGTCGCCAACGAACCGCGCGATCTCGATCCGGCGGGCCTTCATCATCGATTCCAGATCGGCGAGCGGGGCCTTGAGCGCGCTCGCGACCTCGCGGATCTTCGGGTTGTAGATCGGGTCCTCGGGCTTCCGGGTGGCGGGCTTCAAGTAGATGTGGTTCGCGATGAACGCGCAGGTCCCGCCGGCCTTCGTTGCGACCCGGTGGAACTCGCGGAGGTTCTTTTTGAGCTCGTCGCCGCCCACGCGCGGCGCCTCGGCCCAGTCGCGCACCGTGGAGTCGTTGAGGCCGAACTCGACGACGAGGATCGCCGGCATCCGCGGGATCGCGTCCTTCGCAAGCCTGTCGAACCCCTGGGCGCTCGTGTTGCCGTTCATGCCCAGGTTGAAGACATGGAACGCCCCCGGCTTAAACTCGTCGAGCAACCGCTGCAGGATGCTCGGCCAGCGATCCGGCTCGTCGAAGTCCGTCCCCGCCGTGATCGAGTCGCCGAAACAGAGGACGTTCATGGGGAAAGGATATCCTGTTCTCATGATTCCTTGCTTGCCGTTCGGCCGGACGGGACACGAGAGCAGCCGCGTGATTTTTGGGGCGGCGGCGCTGGGGAAGGTGACGCAGGAGGAGGCGGACTTAGGTCTTGCGGAAATCCTCGCCGCCGGCGTGAACCATGTGGACACGGCGCCGTCCTACGGCGAGTCGGAACTGCGGCTGGGGCCGTGGATGGAGAAGCACCGCCACGAGGTTTTCCTCGCGACGAAGACGCTGGAACGGACGAAGGGAAAGGCCCTGGACGAACTGAAGAAGTCGCTCGAGCGGCTCCGGACGGACCGGGTGGACCTCTTCCAGCTGCACTGCCTCGTGGAGGCCGCCGACTGGGAGACCGCGATGGGCAACGGCGGCGCGCTGGAGGCCGCGATCGAAGCGAAGGAGAAGGGGCTGACGCGATTCATCGGCGTGACGGGGCACGGCCCGGCCGCCGCGGCGATGCACGCGAAAAGCCTGGCGCGGTTCCCCTTCGATTCGGTCCTGCTGCCTTGCAACTACGCGGTCCTGCGGGACCCCGCCTACGCGGCGGATTTTGAATCGCTCGTCGGGATCTGCCGGTCGCGCGGCGTCGCGGTCCAGACGATCAAGGCGGCCGCCCGCCGTCCCCTCGGGGAATCGCCGCGGCGGTTCCACACCTGGTACGAGCCGCTGGAGGATCCGGCCGACGTCTCCCGCGCCGTCCGGTTCGTTCTCTCACGCCCGGGGCTTTTCCTGAACACCGCGGGGGATCTCCGGATCCTGCGCCTGATCCTCGATGCCGCCGCCCGGCCGCTTGCCGCCCCGACGGACGCCGAGATGGCGGAAATGGCGGCGCGCCTCGGCCTGGCGAGCCCGTTTGCGAAGTAAGAGTACTGAACTTTTGCGTCCGGCTTCCCGTGTGCGGCATCGCGGCGCCGATCCTCGTATTCCTGGACACGAAGGATAAGAAGGGCGAGGGGTGGGGGCT
>CAYHQZ010000307.1:0-3950 GCA_964358555.1 uncultured Planctomycetia bacterium | reverse complement strand
CTACCTGCCGTGGACCGCGGGGAGACCGGGAGCGCCAGCCGAGCCCCCGCCCCGAACCCGTTCCCGGTTTACACCCCCCGACGAAAAACATTCAGATTCTACCCGCCCGCCCCTCACGCCTCCGCGGCCGCCTCGACGGGCTCGTCCGCGGAGGCTTCCTCGGGGGCCTCGGGCTCGGGCGCGGCCGGGGCGGCGACGGGGCGGCGGCGCTCCTCGACGGGCAGGACGCAGCCCTCGCCGAACATCGACTCCAGCCGGTCCAAGAGCGCGTGGCTCGGGCGGACGTAGTAGCGCGGACCCGCCTGGAGCCAGACGCGGTGGCCGTCGCGGTCGGCGATGTCCACCACGATCGGCACGCCGCCGGGGTGATCCACCAGGGCCTCGCGCAGCGTCCGCAGCGCCTCGTGATCGTCGAAGCCCTCGGGGATCCGGATCCGGATCGGCCCCTTGACCCGCTCGCAGGCGGCGCCGAGGGGGAGGACCTCGGAGACGAGAATCGAGGGAGATTCCTGCCGGAAGTCGAGCCGCCCGGTCGCGAGGATGTGCCGGTCGGGCTCCCAAAGCGTCCGGCTCCGGTTCAGGGTCTCCTTGAAGACCGTGAGCTGGACGCGGCCTTCCATGTCCTCTAAGACGACCTGCGCCATCGGATCGCCGCGCTTCGTCATCCGCAGCTTCACGCTGGAAACGATCCCGCCGATGGTGACCTCGGATCCGTCGCGGTGCGTGGAAAGCTCGGAGGCCGTCGGGGTGCCGAGGAGGCGCAAGATCCGGGCGTCGTGCTTCAGGGGGTGGCCCGTGACGTAGAAGCCAAGGCTTGCCTTCTCGCGCCGAAGCCGCTCCGCCTCCGACCACTCGGGAACGTCGGAAGGCTCGATCGTCTCGATGGGAAGCGCGGCTCCGCCGAAGATCGATCGCTGGCGCTTCTTGCGGTCGGCCTGGCCCCGGGCGGCCGTCTCCATGCAGGCGTCCACGGAGGCGAGCAGCCGCGAGCGTCCCGAACCGAACGCGTCGAAGGCCCCGCACTGGATAAGGCTCTCGAAGACGGCCCGGTTCACGAGCCGCAGGTCCACCTCTTTGGCGAACGAGAACAGGTCCTTGAAGCCCCCCGCGCGCGTCCGCGCCTCCAGGATCGAGGCGACGGCCTTCTCGCCGACGCCCTTCACCGCGACGAGGCCGAAACGGATCCGGCGATCCCCCACGACCGTGAAATCGGAGGCCGATTCCCGCACGTCCGGCGGGAGGACCTGGATCCCCATCCGCTCGCACTCAGAAATCTCGAGGGCAACCTTGTCGGTATTGCCGCGATCGCAGGTGAGAAGCGCCGCCATGAACTCCGTCGGGTGGTTCGCCTTCAGCCAGGCCGTCTGGTAGGCGATGAGGCCGTAGGCGGCCGAATGCGACTTGTTGAAGCCGTATTCCGCGAACTTCGCCATGAGATCGAAGATGAGCTCCGCCCGGTCCTTCGGGACGCTGCGCGCGGTGGAGCCGGCGACGAACTTCTCCCGGAAGGAGGCCATCAGATCCTTCTTCTTCTTGCCCATGGCCTTCCGGAGCGAATCGGCTTCCGCGAGGGTGAAGCCCGCGAGCACGTTCGCGATCCGCATGACCTGCTCCTGGTAGAGGATGACCCCGTAGGTTTCCTTCAAGACGGGCTCCAGCAGCGGGTGCGGGTAGTCGACCGCCTCGCGGCCGTGGCGGCGCAGGACGAAGGACTCCAGCATCCCGGACTGGATCGGCCCCGGCCGGTAGAGGGCGACGAGGGGAATGATCTCCCGGTAGTGCTCGGGGCGCAGGCGCGTCACGAGGTCGCGCATCCCCGAGGACTCCAGCTGGAACACCCCGGTCGTCTCGCCCTTCCGCAGCAGCGCGAAGGTGGCCGGATCGTCGAGCGGGATCTTCGCGAGGTCGACTTCGACTTTCTTCGTCTCGCGGATGAGCCGGCAGGCCTGGTCCATCATCGTGAGGGTTTTGAGGCCCAGGAAGTCCATCTTCAGAAGGCCGATCGCTTCCACGCTCTCCATCGGATACTGGGTCGTGACCTCGCCGCCGTTCGGATCGCGGTAGAGCGGGACGTATTCCGTCAGCGGCTTGTCCGCGATGACGACGCCCGCGGCGTGGGTGGAGGCGTGCCTCGCCAGGCCCTCGAGGCGGTACGCGATGTCGAAGAGTCGCTTTAATCGGGGGTCCTGGGCGGCCTGTTTCAGCTCCGGCTCGCCGGCGATCGCCTTTTCCAGGGTGATCCCGATCTGGGCGGGGATCTTCTTCGCGATCCGGTCCACGTCCGGCAGCGGAACCGAGAGGACTCGGCCTACGTCGCGGATGACCGCGCGCGCCATCATCGTCCCGAACGTGATGATCTGGGCGACGTTCTCCTCGCCGTACCGCTTGCGGACGTAGCGCAGCATCTCGTCGCGACCGATCATGCAGAAGTCCATGTCGATGTCCGGATCGGACACGCGGTCCGGGGTCATGAACCGCTCGAACAGGAGGTCGTATTCCATCGGGTCGAGCGCGGTGATCCCGAGGCTGTAGGCGACGAGGCTGCCGACGACGGAGCCGCGGCCCGGTCCCACGGGGACGCCGACCTCGCGAGCGTGGCGGATGAGGTCCCAGACGATCAGGAAGTAGCCGGGAAAGCCGGTCTTCTCGATCACCTGCAGCTCGTATTCGAGCCGCTCGCGGCGGCCGGCCGGCGGGGCGTCGGCGAAGCGCGCGCGCAGGCCCCCCTCCGAAAGCTCGCGGAGGTATCCGATCTCGGTTTTCCCCGGGGGCAGCGGGAACGTCGGAACGTGACGCTTGCCAAAGGGAATCTCGAGACGGACCCGCTCCGCGATCTGAACCGTCGACTCGAGGCTCTCCGGGTGCGCGGAGAAGACCTGGCTCATCTCCTCGGGGGAACGCAGGTAGAAAGCGCTCGTCGCGAACTTCAGGCGCTTCGGGTCCTCGAGGGTCGTGCGCGTGTTGATGCACAGCAGCGCCTCGTGGGCCGGCGCGTCGCCCGGCAGGATGTAGTGGAGATCGTTCGTCGCGACCGTCGGAATCCCCGTCCGCTTGGAGAGCTCGAACGTGCGCTCGGCGACGACGCGCTGTTCCTCGATGCCGTGGTCCATGACCTCGAGGAAGTAGTTGCCCTTGCCCACCGCCGACTCGTAGGCCGCCGCGATCGATTCCGCCTTGGCGATGTCGTCCGCGAGCAGGTGCTTGGAAAATTCGGAGGCGAGACACCCGGAGAGCACGATGAGCCCCGATGCGTGCTCCGCGAGCAGCGGGAAATCGATCCGCGGGCGGTAGTAGAAGCCCTCGAGGTAGGCCGACGAGGCGAGCTTTAGGAGGTTTCGGTAGCCCTCCTCGGTTTCCGCGAGCAGCGTCAGGTGGTAGGAGGCATCCGATATCCCCTTCGCCTCGCGCTCGCGCCGGTCGCCCGGCGCCACGTAGGCCTCCATCCCCACGATGGGCTTGATCCCGCGGGCCTTCGCGGAGCGGACGAACTCGATCGTCCCGAAAAGGTTGCCGTGGTCCGTAACCGCGACCGCCTTCATCCCGAGGGCCTTCACCCGATCCAGCATCTCGTCGACGCGGCAGGCCCCGTCGAGGAGGCTGTATTCGGAGTGGACGTGGAGGTGGACGAATTCCGGGCTGGCCACGCGGTTGCTCCCTTCGCCCGCCCGCGAAGCCCCGGGTCGGCCACGCCGCCCCGGGGCCTCGGGGCCGGGAAGCGGCATTCTACCGTCCCGGGGGTGGGAGCAACATCGACCGGACGGATTCTCCGAAAAATGTTGCATTGCAGTCTTGCAGATTCCTTATGCGTGCACTAACATTCTGCTGGATTTTCGCGTCACGAAAATGGACCTGTCCGCATCGAAAAAAGGAGACGCTACCGTGTCCCTAACGTTTGCCTCCAACGGCCGAATCCGATTCTGTTTTGTTCTCCTTGCCTTCCTAACCTTCGG
>CAYHQZ010000306.1:0-3953 GCA_964358555.1 uncultured Planctomycetia bacterium | reverse complement strand
TGGACCGTGCTCCGACAGGTCGCCACGATCCGAGCCCCCACCCCTCGCCCTTCTTATCCTTCGGATCCAGGAATGCAAGGGTCGGCGCCGCCATGCCGCACGCGAGAAGCCGAACGTAAGAGTTTGCTTGCTCTCCGTCGACGGTTCCGTTATGGTTCCACTTAGGAACCATTCGGAGGAGCGCCCATGACGATCACGCTGAAGAACATCCCGGAAACCGTCCACGCGCGGCTGAAGGAGCAGGCGGCCCGGAACCACCGCAGCCTCAACAAGGAAGCCATCGCCTGCCTGGAGATGGCGATCCCGCCCGCGCCGAGGGATCCGGAAGCCATCATCGCCGAGGCTCGGGCGTTCCGCCGGACGCTCAAGTTTCGCCTGACCCCGGCCATGGTAAACCGCGCGAAGCGGCAGGGACGCCCGTGATCGTCGTCGACACGAACATCCTCTGCTACTACATCCTCCCCAGCGGCCCCTTCACGGGCTCGGCCGAAGAAATCTGGCGAAAAGACCCGGATTGGAACGCCCCGCTCCTGTGGCGCTCCGAATTCCGGAACGTGCTGTCCGACAGGATCCGCGCTGGCGACATGAGCCTTCCGGAAGGCTTCCAGTCCGCCGCTCGCGCCGAGTCCATTCTCGAGGGGAAGGATTTCCCGGTCTCCACGGAAGAGGTCCTCCGCCTCGCCGCCCGCTCCGGCTGCACCGCCTACGACTGCGAGTTCGTCGCCCTCGCGGAGCGCCTCGCCGTGCCCCTCGTCACGATGGACCGCCAGATCCTCCGGGCGTTTCCGGACGTCGCGCTGTCCCCCCGCCGGTTCCTGGCGGGGAAGTAACGGCCGTTCCGCGCATCGCCCAACCTACGCGTAATCCTTCTCCCCCGGCTCCTTCACCGCGTCCAATAGGCGCTTGATCAGGGCGTCGGGGTCGACGCCGTCGGTGCGGGCCTGGAAGTTCAGAAAGATGCGGTGGCGGAGCACCGGGTAGGCGGCGCGGCGAACGTCGGCGCAGGAGAGGTTGACGCGGCCCTCGAGGGCGGCTGTCGCCTTGGCGGCGAGGACGAGATACTGCCCGGCGCGGGGGCCGGCGCCCCAGGTGACCCAGTCCTTCACGAAGGCGGGCGAGGCCTTCTCGGAGGGGCGCGTGGCGCGGGAGAGATCGGCGACGTAGGCGAGGACGTGGCGGCTCACGGGGACGTCGCGCACCAGCGATTGCGCCTCCAGGATCTGGGCAGCCGTCATCACTTGCGAGAGCGAGACGTCCGCGCGGCCGGTCGTGGAGGCGAGGATGTCCATCTCTTCGTCGCGCCCCGGATACTCGATCCGGAGCATGAACATGAACCGGTCCAGCTGCGCCTCCGGAAGCGGATAGGTCCCCTCCTGCTCGATGGGATTCTGCGTCGCGAGGACGAAGAAGGGATTGGGCAGCTCGTAGGTGACGCCGCCGGCCGTGACGCGCCGCTCCTGCATCGCTTCCAGCAGCGCCGCCTGGGTCTTCGGGGGCGTGCGGTTGATTTCGTCGGCGAGGAGAAGATTCGTGAAGATCGGCCCCTTGATGTAGGTGAAGTTGCGCTTCCCGGTGGAGGCGTCCTCCTCGAGGATGTCCGTCCCGGTGATGTCGGTGGGCATGAGATCCGGCGTGAACTGGATCCGCTTCATCTGCAGATCGAGCGCGGCCGCCAGGGTCTTCACGATGAGGGTTTTCGCCAGGCCCGGGACGCCGACCATGAGGCAGTGCCCGCGGGCGAAGAGGGCGACGAGCATCTCGTCCAGGATCGCGTCCTGCCCCACGATGACCTTGTGGAGCTCCGCGAGGATCCGGGACCTCGCCTCGCCGATCCGGTGGATGCCCTCCGGGCCGGGAGCGGACGGCGCCGCGGCCGGCGCGCGGCGAACCGCCGGGCGGGAAGGCGGCGAGAGAACTGCGGTTTCCGAGCCGGCAGCCGGAGCCGCCGGAGCATCGGCGAGAGGCGCGGGCGAGGCGGGGGCGGCGGGAAAGCCCGCGGCGGCCTGCATCCGCTCGGTCGCGGGAGCCTCCTCGAAGAGAAGGACCGCCGACCCGAAATGGATCCGATCGCCCGGCAGAAGGGCCTGTCGCTTCACGACCTGCTCCCCCACCTTGACCCCGTTCGTGCTCCCGAGGTCCTCGACGATCCACGCGGCGTCCTCGAAAACGAGCCGGGCGTGATGGCGGGAGATCCCGGCGTCGGCGAGACGGATCCGGTTGCCGGGGTCGCGCCCGACGGTGGCCTCGGGGCCCTCCAGCGGGAACGAGACCCCGCGGTGCTCGCCCGCGACGGCGGTCAGTCGGTAGCGGCTCATCAGTGCGTCATAGAATACGCCACGATGTTCATCCCGAGCCTAAGCGCGTCGGCGCGGGCGTAACCCTTCGAGAGCGGGTGGTCGTCGCCCTGCCAGCCGCCGCCCAGGTCATAGCGGGAATAAAAGACCCGGACCGCGCCGTCGCTCTCGATCCCCTCCAGAAGCGGCGCGCGCGCCCCGGGGTGCGCCTTCTCGACGGCGGGCGTGTAGGAAACCTCCCGGATCGCGTAGGGCGCGGCGTAGACGGGATGGTCGGCCGCCAGGCGCTTCAACGCCTTGTCGGGCAGGATCCGCTTGAGCAACGCCCGCACCGAGAGATCGAATCCCTCCAGGCCGAGCGAGTTGTCGAAGAGGACCGTGCCGCCCTTGGCGATGTAGGCCTTCAGCGCCACGGCCTCGGCGGCGGGGAGGGCGCACGCGTAGCAGCCGGAGAAATATAGGAAGGGGGCGTTGGCCAGGTCCGTCCGGCCGAGGTCCACGACCTCTCGCTTGAACGAGAGCCGGACGTTCGTCTCCGTGGCGAGCGCCCGGAGCAGGTTGCCCGGCCCGCCCGGATCGGTGTTCCAGACGCCGTTGTAGCGGACCTGCGCGAAGACGAGTTGGTCGGTCGCGGGGCCCTTGTCGCGCGTGGCGAGCAACTCCGGCCGGGCGTGGGCGGCGCCGAGCCGCGCGTAGCCGACCGCGTAGGCGACGAGGTTCAGGCCCACCGCCGTGGCGGACGGCGGATCGTAGTAGGCCCCCTCCGTGAACCGCTCCGGCTCCAGGTTCGCCCAGCCGGCCCCCATCCCGTAGGGCGAGAGCACCAGCCCCACCCGCGAGCCGCGATAGAGCCCGAGGAGCAGCGGTTCCTCCCCTTTCGCTCCGCGCGGATATCGGACCTTGCCCGCCTCCTGCGCGAGATGGAAAACCGGATGGTCCAGCGGGATCGGCCGCAGCGACTCCCCCGGAAACGCCCGCTCGACGACGGCGCGCACCGACTTCACGAAGTAGGGCGAGCCCGCGATCGAGTCGGCCCATACCATCCCGCCCGCGTCGATGTAGCGCCGAAGCGCGTCCACCTGCTCGTCCGTCATCTTGACGGACCGCCCGCCGCTCCAGAACAGGACCGGCGTCTTCGCAGGATCCCCGTCGAACTCCGAGAGCCGCACCGGCTCCGATCCGTAGGCGACACCGAGCCGCCGCTCGGCCTTGCGCAAGAGGACCTGGATGTCCTCCGGGCACATGTTCCAGTCCTCGACCTTCACCTTCGATCCGTCCACGTCGAACTCGGCGGCCGCCCCCCAGACGACCTTGCCCACGAGCATCGGAGGCGTGGGCTCGCGCTTGAACTCGGTGCGCCGCAGCGGCGTCGCCGGCAGCGGCAGCGGCGGGAAACTCTCCCCGCCTTTCACCCGCTGGGGCGATCCGCGCTTGCCCTGGCCAATGGGCTTCAGCCAGTCGTCCTCCGAAGCCGCGTTCGCGGGCGGGAGACTTAGAAGGCAGGCGCCGAGGAATCCCGCGGACGCCCGGAGGGCCGAGGCGGAAAACAACCGCATGCGAACAGTCTACCGCCCCGCCCGTCATCCGAACGTCACGGATTGTGATCATGATGGAAGAACCGGGAGGGGGCGAGGCGCGGACCGTAGCGACCTGTCGGAG
>CAYHQZ010000305.1:0-3961 GCA_964358555.1 uncultured Planctomycetia bacterium | reverse complement strand
GGTGACGCGGTTCGCCCAGGTGAAGATCCGCTCGGGTGCGGCCGGCTTCCCGGCGGGCGGCTCCACGGCCTCCGGAACGGCCGCATGTCCGCTCACGGCCGGCCTTCCCGCGCGAACCAGTCGAGGAACCGCCGGACCCCCTCCTCGAGCGGCATCTTCGGCTCGTAGCCGAGAACGCGCTTCGACTTCGCGACGTCCGCGAACGTGCGGACCGCGTCCTCGGGATGATCGGGCTCGTGGAGCCGGATGGCGGGAATCCCCATCTGCCGCTCCAGCAGCGACAAAAAATCCCGCACCGCCACGGCCCGGTGCGATCCGAGATTCAGGATTTCGTAGGAAACGGGCACGCGGCAGGCGGCGACGACGCCGTCCAGGATGTCGTCGATGTAGGTGTAATCGCGCTCGGAGGAGCCGTCGCCGTAGATGGGGATGGGCTTTCGCGCCGCGATGAGCCGGGCGAACTTGTGCAGCGCGAGATCCGGACGCTGGCGCTGGCCGTAGACGGTGAAGAACCGCAGGCACGCGCACGGAAGCCCCCGGGTGTCGAAAAACTGCCGGCAGAGGATCTCGCCGGCGCGCTTCGTGATCGCGTAGGGCGAGCGCATGGGCCCGAGCGGGTCGTCCTCGGCGAACGGGACCTTCTCGCATCCGCCGTAGACGGACGACGACGAGGCGAACACCAGGCGGCCGACACCGTGACGGAGACAAGCCTCGAGAACCCGCAGTGTCCCCTCGACGTTGGCCCGATCGGTCTCGAGGGGATTGGCCAGGGACTGGCGCACGCCGGGCCGCGCGGCGAGGTGCACGACGGCCGAGGCCTTCGCCTTCCCGAGACACTCATCGAGCGCGGCGGGATCGAGGATGTCGCCCTCCACCATCCGGAAACCCTTGAGGTGCGCAATGGCCGCCGCGTTGCGCCGCTTCATCGAGGGGTCGTAGAAGTCCGTATATGCGTCGAGGCCGAAAACCTCCTCCCCCTCCCGGACCAGGCGCTCCACGAGGTTCGAACCGATGAAACCCGCGGCGCCGGTGACAAGGATCACGGCGGAAGTATAGCGGGCGGCGACCGCCCCCATCGGCCGAGCGCGGCGCGCGCCTCGTCGGCGACCCACCCCCGATCGCCTTCCGCCGCGAGCGCCTCGAGGAGGCTTCCGTTCGGCGAGAACGCGACGCCGACCGTTTACCCCGATCGAACGTCCGGGGGTTCTCAGGGCTTGGAGGCGTCCGCGGGCGGAACGGGGGGCGGTCCCGGCGGCGGTGCGGGGTCCGGGTGGCCGTAATGGCGCAGGGCATGCCAGGCGTTCGCGAACATCCGCGGGCGGAGGAAGAGGAAAAGGCCGAGAAGGAACTGGAGGGCCTGATCGGAATTTTTCAGGGCATACCAGCCCATATCGGATCCCAGCCACTTCCGATCCCCGAACGCCAGGAGGGCCAAAAAATTCGCCAACGGGGAAATCGAGGTCGCGAAGAGATAGAGCCCGACCACGGAGAACGCAATCGACTGGACTTCCCGGGTCGTCGCGGAGGGCCCGCCGGGCTTCTCCCCCTCCGGAAAGACCCATCCGGAGAGCTCGTCGCCCCGATAGATAAGCGCCCATGCCAGGCCGAGCAGCAACGCAAGCGGAAGCGCCGCGTTGAAGGCAACGTACGCGACGGATGCAATCCCTTCCGGAAGCCCCCAGCCGCCGGGAATGTGGGCGAACCATAACGACTGCAAAAGACCGGCCAGGCGGGACAGCAGGAATATCGACTCGACAAGGCAATACACCCCCATCAGCCGGAACGAAAGCGACGCAATCTCGCGCTTGGTCAACGCTCACCCCCGCGGGAGTCTACCGCTTACAATCCCTCCGGGGCGGCTGGCTTAACGGCTAGAGCACCTGCCTTACACGCAGGGTGTCGAGGTTCGATTCCTCGGCCGCCCACGCGCCCCGCGTAAGATGCCGCGCATGTGCGGATTCGCGGGCATCGTGTCCCTCGGGGGGGCGGACCCGCCGGCGGGGACGGCGGCGCGGATGCGGGATCGGATCCTGCACCGGGGCCCGGACGGCTGCGGGGAGTTCGATCAGCCGGGGATTTCGCTGGCGGCCTGCCGGCTCGCGATCGTCGATCTGGACCCGCGCGGGCGGATGCCGATGTCCACGCCCGACGGGCGATTCCGGATCGTCTTCAACGGGGAGATCTACAACCGGCCGGCGCTGCGCGAATCGCTCGAGGCGGGCGGCGCGAGGCTCGCGACGGGCACGGACACGGAGGTCCTGCTGCATCTTTTCGCGGCCGAGGGGGCGTCGATGCTCGACCGGCTCGACGGGATGTTCGCGTTCGCGATCTGGGACGGGGCGCGCCGCGAGCTCTTCGCCGCGCGGGATCGCTGCGGCGAGAAGCCGCTGTTCACCGCGGTCCACGAAGGAAGGCTCTACTTCTCCTCCGAGCCGAAGGCCCTCTTCGCCGGCGGCGTGCCGTGCGCGTTCGACGAGGAGACCTGGACGGAGCTCGTCACGTTTCGATCCACGGCCGGGACGCGCACGCCGTATCGCGGGGTCCGCAGGCTTCTGCCCGGGCACTGGCTCCGCGCGGGCGCCGGCGGCGTCGAGACGAGGGCGTGGTGGCGGTTTCCTTCCGAGGCGGAGGGCGAGGCCGGACGGCCCGCGGCCCCGGATCGCGCGGCCGAAATCGACGGCGCCGCGCGGCTCCCGGACGCGCCCTCCCTCCTGGCGCTGCTCGAATCGTCGGTCCGGCGCCGCCTGACGGCCGACGTGCCGGTCGGGGTCTTCCTCTCGGGCGGCCTCGATTCGGGCAGCATCGCGATGCTCGCGGCGGGGCTGCACGGCCGGCCGCTGCCGGCCTTCACCGCCCGCTACGGCGACGACCCCTGCGACGAGGGCCCCTACGCCGAAGCCGTCGCGCGGGCGGCCGGCGTGGAGCACCACCAGATCCGCGTCGAGCCGGAGGAGCTGCCCGCCTTGCTGGCGGACGCAGCCTGGCACCAGGACGAGCCGATGGCCTTCGTCTGCTCGCCGGAGACCCTGGCGGTGAGCCGCCACGCCCGGCGCCACGTGCGGGTCCTGCTGACCGGGGAGGCTTCCGACGAACTGTTCGGCGGCTACGCGCGGTTCCGGCGGATGCGCTGGACGCGCGCGCTGCGCCGGCTCGGCCGCCTCCTCTTTCCGCTCGAACGCTTCCTGCCCGCGCGGGGCGCGGCCCGGCGCGCCGTCGAGGCGGCCCGCCTTTCTCCCGAGGAATGGATCGCGCGATCGAACGCCGACCCGGAGCCGGGCTCGTTCACCCGCGAGACGATCGAATCCTTCGCCCCCGAGCGCGCCGGAATCGCCGCGCGCGCCGTGGAGGAGCATCCCGACCCGGCGCGCCAGGCGCTGTCCTACGAGCGCCAGACCCACCTCCAGTCCGCGCTGGACCACTGCGATCGCCAGACCATGGCCGCCGGCATCGAGGCCCGCGTCCCGCTGCTCGCCCCGGCGATCCTGTCGCTCGCCGGCCGCGCCGCGGCCCGGACGCTCTTTTGCGGCCGCCACGGCAAGCGGATCCTCCGGGAAGCGATGATCGGCCGCCTGCCCGAGTGCGTGCGCCGCCGGCCGAAGCAGGGCTGGAACTCCCCCTACGCGTCCTACCTCCGCGAAAACCCGCCCCTCCGCGCGTGGCTGTCCCGCGCGGCCGGGCACGGAATCTTCGCATCCTGCCCCATCGGCGCCCTCCGGGCGCGCGCCTCTATCGAGAATTTCCTCGCCGGCGACGATCGCGCCGCCCACCTCGCGTGGATCCTCGGCCGGATCGTGCTCTGGCACCAGGTCTGCGTCGAGGGCGTCCGCAAGCCGTTCTGAACGAGTTCATCACGGCATCGAACTTTCTCGTTTGGGGTACAAACCAGGAACGGGCGAGGGGCGGGGGCTCGGCTCTTGCTCCCGGTCTCCGCGCGGTCCACGGCCGGTAGACGAATTCATGG
>CAYHQZ010000304.1:0-3969 GCA_964358555.1 uncultured Planctomycetia bacterium | reverse complement strand
CGGGCCGCTCTCCTTCTTCGCCTTCGGCGCCCTTGCGCGCGGCGCCTTCGCCCGGTCGGGCTTGTCGCGGTCGTCCTTCTTCGCGGCGCGCTCCTTTCCGTCGCGCGGCTTCTTGGCGCGGTCCCGGTCCTTGCCTTTCGACTTGTCCCGCGCCTTCTTCTCGCGGGCCTTCTTCGCCTTCTTGTCCGCCCCGCCTTTCGCCGTTTCGTCGACGGCCTCGTCGTCGGCGCCGTCCGCCTCGTCCGTTTCGTCCGCTTCCCCGGCCTCGGCCGCCGCTTCCTCCCGCAACGCCAATTCCTCCGCGGGATCCCGCAGGTCCTCCGCCCGGTCGGCGGCCCTGTCCGAGACGAGGGAAGGCGCTTCCGACGGCGGCGGGACCTCGCGGAAGGGATTGCAGCCGCAGAACCCGCAGACCCCGAGCAGGCCGAGAAGCGCGATCGCGCGGAGGGAGGTCATGGGAGATTCCAAGAGTGTGCCACTCGAAGCCCCCTTCGGGAATGGCTGTGTCGCCCGTCCCAGGGCGGGATGCATCCTTGAAATTCGTAAGTCAGATTGCGAATCTGCAAGGATGATTCAAGCGAGAAGTCGGTCGGAAGCCGACAGATTCAACTGTATCCCCTTACTTCTAAAGGCAGGCATTGATAATTGGGCTTCATTTCTAAGTGAAGATTGGTATATTGTCCAATTGATTGAGCGTAACCATTTTCAGGGGAATGCGATGCGACGAAACATAGATATCGAGCTGGAGCGATGGAAGGATTCCGATCGACGGAAGCCCCTTCTGGTTCGTGGCGCGCGGCAGGTGGGCAAGAGCTACAGCCTTGCCGAGTTCGGTCGCAGCCATTTCGAGAGCTTCGTGACGGTAGACCTCGAGAAGAAGCCCCATCTCCACCGTGTCTTCAGCGGCGACCTAGACGCCCGCCGAATCGTCGGCGACCTAGAGGTCGAGGCCGGCGCCCGCATCGAGCCTGGCAAGACGCTTCTCTTCCTCGATGAGATCCAGGCCTGTCCGCGGGCCGTTACCGCGCTCCGCTACCTGCATGAGGAGATTCCCGGCCTCCATGTGGCCGCCGCCGGTTCGCTATTGGAGCTGGCCATGGGCGAGGCCGCCTTCCCCGTGGGCCGCCTGCAGATGCTGGAAATGCGGCCGATGAGTTTCGACGAGTTCGTGCAGGCGCTCGGCAACGGGAAAGCCGCGGAGATCCTCCGCTCCCCGCCGCGGGCGCTCTCGGAGACGGTGCATGGAACGCTGCTCGATCTGCTCCGGACGTACTGCTTCGTGGGCGGCATGCCCGAGAGCGTGGCCGACTACGCCGAGCACCGCTCGCTGCAGCGCTGCCTGGAGATCCTGGACGGCCTCAAGGAGACGATCCGCCAGGACTTTCCTCGCTACGCCGCGCGGGCCAACGTGGCCTGCCTGGGAGCGGTGCTGGAAAGCGCTCCCGGATTCGTAAGCCAGCAAATCAAGTACACCCGGCTGACGGACTGCGGAACCGGGCCGACGGTCAAGAAGGCCTTCGATCTGCTGGAAAGGGCGCGCCTGGTGACGAGGGTGAGGGCTTCCGGCGCCGGGGGGCTTCCCCTGGGCGCCGGGGTGTCGGCCAACCGATTCAAGGCCATCCTGCTGGACGTGGGACTCTGGCAGCGCCTGGCCGGCGTGCGCGCCGACCGCGACTTCGCCGCCGCCGACCTCCTGGACATCCACCGCGGCGCGATGGCCGAACAGTTCGTAGGCCAGGAGGTTCTCGCCGCCCGGGGCGGCGATCTCCACTACTGGTCGCGGGAAACCCCCGGGAGCCAGGCGGAAGTGGACTACCTGATCGAGGTCGAAGGCGACATCTACGGCGTCGAGGTGAAAAGCGGCGCCTCCGGGAGGCTTCGCAGCCTTCACCTGCTATTGTCCGAGCATCCCAACGTCAAGGGCGGCATGGTCTTTTCATCTCGTCCCTACGAAGAACTCCCGGCGCAACGACTGACCTTCCTGCCGATCTACTACGCCGGGACGGCGGTGAGGGAGCACCGGGGAACCTGAGCCGTGAATTCGTTCAGGTTTCGGGAGGCACCTCCCGTCATCCCCTTCCTCATCCTCTCCTCCAGAAAAATCCCCCGCCGGAACCCGACCAGCCAGACGGCAGTGCGCGTAGGAATCAAGCGAGGGGAGGCGGGATCGTGGTGGCGAGGATCCTGCAATCCTTCGTACGTCCCCTATCCTCTCGATTTCCCTCCCGCCAGGGCACGATTTCTTCCGTGAGCCGGCTATTGAGATAGTAGGGGACGTACATTGCGAAACAAGAAAGTCATGTCCCATCCCTCCTTCGCAACCGGCAGGGATAGGCCGAGCCGTCGGGTTCCTGGCCGACTTTACGTCAGTTCCCGGTGGTAGTCCTGCAACGCCTTGACGCCGGATTTGCCCTGGCGCTGTTCGGCGATGCCCTGGGCCGCCGCGCGAGCCGCCGCGGCGGTGGTGAGGTAGGGGATTTTGTGCTTGATGGCGGTTTTTCGGATGTAGGAGTCGTCGTTGAGGCTGCGCTTGCCCGCGGGGGTGTTGATGATCAGGTGGATTTCCTTGTTCGTGATCGCGTCCAGGATGTGCGGGCGGCCCTCCTGGATCTTCTGGATGGGCTGGCACTCGATGCCGTGCTTCTTTAAATAGGCATGCGTGCCGGCGGTGGCGCGGACGACGAATCCCAGCGCCTGGAACTGCCGGGCCGCCGGCAGGATCAGGCGCTTGTCGTCGTCGGCCACGGAGATGAGCACCGTCCCCTTGAGCGGCAGCGAGGCGTTGGCCGCTTCCTGCGCCTTGAAGTAGGCGAGGCCGAAGGACGGGGCCATCCCCAGCACCTCGCCGGTGGAACGCATCTCGGGGCCGAGCACGGGGTCCACCTCGGGGAACATGTTGAAGGGCATGACGGCCTCCTTCACGCCGAAGAAGGGGACCTTCCGTCGCTTCAATCCGAGGCTCTTGAGGGATTCGCCCATCATCAGGCGCGTCGCCAGCCTCGCCATCGAGACGGCGCAGATTTTGGAGACCAGCGGGACCGTGCGCGACGCCCGGGGGTTCGCCTCGAAGACGTACACCTTGTCGTCCGCGATGGCGAACTGGACGTTGATGAGCCCGACCACGCCCAGCTCGCAGGCGATCCGCCGGGTGTAGTCCTCGATGGTCAAGCGGTGCTTCTCGGGGATGCTGACCGGGGGCAGCACGCAGGCGCTGTCGCCGGAGTGGATTCCGGCCTGCTCGATGTGCTCCATGATCGCAGGCACGAAGGCGTCTTTGCCGTCGGAGAGGGCGTCGGCCTCGGTCTCGAGGGCGTCTTGCAGGAAGCGGTCGATGAGGATCGGCCGCTCGGGCGTCACGCCGACCGCCGCGGCCACGTATTCCCGCAGCATCTCCTCGTCCGGTGCCTCCCATGAGGAAGCAGGGGCGGCAGCAGGAGCGGTAGTGCGGGAACTATCGATCATGCTAGAGAATCCTATTGACGGCAGCCGTTGCCTCGGATCGCGCCTCCGTCAGGCACCCATCTTCTATTTGAAGCCGGAGGTCACAGACCTCCAGGGTGCTCAACCGGTGGGCGATCAGAAAGGTGGTGCGGCCTCGCATCAACTGCTGCATGGTCTCCATGATGGCGGCCTCCGTTTTCAGGTCCACCGAACTGGTTGGCTCGTCCAGGATGAGGATCGGGGCGTTTTTGAGGAAGGCTCGGGCCAGGGAGATGCGCTGGCGCTCCCCTCCAGAGAGCCGCATGCCACGCTCACCCACCAGGGTGATGTAACCATCAGGCAGGCCCTCGATGAACTCGTGGACGTTGGCAGCCTTGGCGGCGGCAACAATCTCTTCAAAGGGAGCTCCCGGAAGGGCGTAGGCGATATTCTCCGTAATGCTCGTCGAGAACAGGACGGGCTCCTGGAGCACGATGGCGAACTGGTTCCTCAGGTCGGCCAGCTTGTAGTCGCGCAGATCGACCCCGT
>CAYHQZ010000303.1:0-3969 GCA_964358555.1 uncultured Planctomycetia bacterium | reverse complement strand
ACCGCGTGTCGACAGGTCGCTTCCATCCGAGCCCCCACCCCTCACCCTTCTTGTTTTTCGTACCCAGGAATACTTGAATCGGCGCCGCCATGCCGCGCAGAGGAAGTTGGACGTGGAAGGCCAGTAGAATGAAGGCGGATCGATCATGGACTCCGCCGCATTGTTTTCCGCCAAGCCCGCTCGGGAGGTCGACGTCCGCGGGCAGGTCTGCCCGTATCCGCTGATCGAGGCGAAGAACAATCTCAAGGGCATGCGCGAGGGCGAAGTCCTCGAGATTCGGACGGACGCGGAGATGTCGGCGATGGAGACAATCCCGAACCTCTGCCGGGCGCTCGGGTATCCCATCGAGGTCGTCGCCGACGGGCCCGGCTGGCGGGTGCGGATCCGGAAGACCGGGGCCTGACCGGTTAGGCTGTCCGGGTGAACATCGTCTTTCTCGGGACGCCCGCGTTCGCGGTGCCGTCGCTGCGAATGCTGGCGGCGTCGCGCCACCGGGTGGTCCTCGCGGTGACCCGGCCCGACCGGCCCCGGGGGCGCGGGCTTGCGACTTCGCCTACGCCCGTCCGGAGCGAAGCCGAGCGGCTCGGGATTCCGGTGGAGGAGCCGGCCACGGTGAAGGATCCGGCCGTGGAGGAGTCGCTTCGCGGTCGCGCGGATCTCTTCGTCGTCGCCTCCTACGGCGAGATCCTTACCGACGCCTTCCTCGAAATCCCGCCGAAGGGTTGCCTGAACCTGCACCCCTCGCTCCTGCCCCGCTGGCGAGGACCCAGCCCCATCCCCTCCGCGATTCTCGAGGGCGACGCCGTCACCGGGGCGACCGTGTTCCAAATCGAGCGTCGGACGGACGCCGGCCCGATTTTCTCCCGGCGGGAGGTCTTGATAGGGCCCGGCGAGGCGGCGCCGTCGCTTTTCGAGCGGCTCGCGCTCGTTGGGGCGGCGCTCCTCGTCGAGACGGTGGATGCGATCGAGGCCGGAACCGCGCGGGCCGTCCCCCAGGACGAATCGCTTGTCACGAAGTCCCGAAAAATCCGGAAGGACGACGGGATCGTCCGCTGGGGCTCGGACGCCGTGGATGTCGCGCGGCGGGTCCGGGCATTCCAGCCGTGGCCGTCTGCGCACGCGCGGCTGCGTTTCTCCCGCGGCCCCGTGAATCTCCAGATCCTGGAGGCTCGCGCCGAGCCGGGCGCGGGCAAGCCCGGGGAGGTCCTCTCGGCGGGCGGGGAGGGGATCCTCGTCGCCTGCGGGACGGGCCTGCTCCGGATCCTTAGGCTCAAGCCCGCCGCTCGCCGGGCGATGGACGCCGCTTCCTTCCTCCGTGGCCACGTCGTCCGCCCGGGCGACACTTTCGAGGTGAACGATGTCTGCTGAAAAAACCTTTGGCCGGACGCCGCGCGCGATCGCGGCCTGGGCCCTCGAGCGCTTCGACCGCGCGGGGGAAGGGATTTCCGACTTCCTCGCCCGGATCGCGCCGACCCTCCGGCTCCGCCCCGAGGACGGCCGGCTTCTCCGGGACCTCGCGATGGGCACGATCAAGCGCCGGATCACCCTGGACACGATTCTTTCGGCCTTCCTCGACGGTCGCGCCCTGAAAAGCCTCCGGCCCGCGGCGCTGCGGCCCTTCCTCGAGATCGGGCTCTACCAGATCCTCTATTTCGAGCGCGTCCCCTTCTTTGCGGCGGTGGACGAGACGGTGGAGGCCGCGAAGGCCCGGTGCGGCCCGCGCGCCGCGGGGTTCGTGAACGCGGTCCTGCGGAAGGTCCTATCCGAACTGCTCCCCCCCGGGACGCCGGACGGCCCGCTCGCGCAAACGCTGCCGCGCGAAGGCCGTCCGTCCGCCGTCTTCAACCGGGACGTATTCCCCGCGGACCCCGAAGGCTCCCCCGAGCGGCTCGCGGCCGTCCACGGGATGCCCCTCTGGCTCGTCCGGCGCTGGCTCGCGCGATTCGGCGTGGTCGCGGCCGCGGGCGTCCTGCGCGCGTCGAACCGGACGCCCGAAACGGGAATCCGGGTGAACCTCGAACGCACCACCCGGGAAACGCTCATGGAGGCCTTCGCGCGAAACGACATCAAGGCCGTCGAAGGATCCGAGCCCGCCGCGGCGCGGATCCCCTCGTCGGTCCCGTTCTCGCTCTTGCGGCCCTTCGAGCGCGGCGAATTCAGCATCCAGGACGAGACCGCGCAGCTGGTCGCCCCCATCGTTCGCCCCAGGCAAGGCGACCTGATCCTCGAGGTCGGCGCAGGCCCCGGCGGCAAGGCGACGCACCTGGCGGAACTCTCCTTCGACCAGGCAAAAATCTTCGCGCTTGACCTGCGCCCCGAACGCCTCGCCCTCCTAGCCCAAAACGCCGCCCGATTGGGCCTTCGCGGAATCCAGCCCGTCGCCGCCGATGGCCTGCATCTGCCGTTCGTGCGCGGGACCTACTTCACCCAGGTCCTCTTAGACGCCCCCTGCTCCAACATCGGCGTCCTTGCCCGCCGCCCCGAAGCCCGCCACCGCATCTCGGATGCCTCCATCCGCCGCGCCGCCGTCCGCCAGAAGTCGCTGCTAACCTCCTGCGCCCGCCTCGTCCGCCGCGGCGGCGCCCTCATCTACTCGACGTGCAGCATCGAACCCGAAGAAAACGAGGAAATCATCCGCGCGTTTTGCGCAAAAAACCAAGCCTTCACCCTCTCCGAAGAGCGCCTCACGCTGCCTTCCGACACTTGCGACGGGGGATACGTCGCGAGGATGGAGAGGAAGGCGAGGGAGGTGTGACGGGGGGGACGGGGGCGGCCAGCCGCCTGCGCTCGCTTTCAAGGACAGCCCGGCGAAACCGGTGGGGAAGAGGGTAACATTCCCGGCTGACGGGGCGTTCCGGCCCCGCCTTGGAAGAAGAACATCATGCCCGCACCCGTTCCGCCGACCATCCTTGAACTCATCGACCGCTTCAGGCGGAACCGCGACCAGTACCGGGCAAGCGGATACAAGGAGGATCGACTTCGGGTCGAGTTCCTTGACCCCTTCTTTGAGGCCCTTGGCTGGGATGTGCGGAACACCTCGGGCGCCGCGGAGGCATACAAGGACGTCGTCCACGAGGACGCGCTGAAGATTGGCCAGGCGACGGAGGCTCCGGACTACTGCTTCCGGATCGGCGGGACGCGGAAGTTCTTTGTCGAGGCGAAGAAGCCCTCCGTGGACATTCGGGGCGAGCCCGCCCCCGCCTTTCAGATCCGTCGCTACGCCTGGAGCGCGAAGCTGCCGGTCTCGATCCTTACCGACTTCGAGGAGTTCGCCGTCTACGACTGTCGGGTGAGGCCGCGGGCCGGCGACTCGGCCGCGACGGCGCGGATCATGCTCTTCACCTTCGAGCAGTACGCGGAGAAGTGGGAGGAAATTGCCTCCATCTTCTCGAAGGACGCCATCTTGAAGGGCGCCTTCGATCGCTTCGCAGATTCCGGCCGCGGCAAGCGCGGGACGGCGACGGTGGACGAGGTATTCCTGGAGGAAATCGAGTCCTGGCGTCACGACCTCGCGCGCGACCTCGCCCGGCAGAACCTGAAGATTTCGGATCGGGATCTGAACTTCGCCGTCGGGAAGACCATCGATCGCCTGATCTTCCTCCGGATTGCCGAGGACCGAGGCCTCGAGGAGTACGGACGCCTCCTTGCGCTCGTGAATGGACCCGAAATCTATTCCCGCCTCCTGCGCCTCTTGCGTCAGGCCGACGACCGATACAACTCCGGCCTCTTCCACTTCCGCCGCGAGTCGGACGAAGGCGAGGGCCCGGACGAACTGACCCCCAACCTGAAGTTTGGCGACGACGTCCTGAAGGGGATCATCAAGCGCCTCTACTATCCCGAGAGCCCCTACGAGTTCTCGGTCCTGCCGACTGAAATCCTCGGCCAGGTCTACGAGCAGTTCCTAGGCCAGGTGATCCGGCTCACCGAGGGCCACCACGCGAAGGTGGAGGAGAAGCCCGAGGTCAAGAA
>CAYHQZ010000302.1:2898-4025 GCA_964358555.1 uncultured Planctomycetia bacterium | reverse complement strand
ATGGGCGGCGCGGCGGACGGCGGCGGGGGGGGTGTCGTGGTGCGGGGTGTCGGGAGACGTGGAGGGTTGGGTGGTGGGAGGTTTGGGGTGGTTCTTTCACGCTCCCCTGCCGGCTTGTCCGGCAGGGGGCGAAGATTTTCGCGTGATCCTTCGGATGACATCCAGGTCGTATTCGCTGAAGCTCCCGGCGTAGTAGCCGTCCTGCCAGGCGCGGCATCCCGCCGCGCGCGCGAGGGCGTTCTGGAACGCCAATGCAATCTCTTCCGGGGACCGTCCGACGTTGCCGCGTACGGCCATGTGGACATGGTCTGGCATCACGGCCAGCGCCGCGATCCGGTGCCCCCCTTCCGCCGCCGTCACGAACGCGGCGTCGTGTATCTCCTGCAGCCGTTCCGGAACGGAGATCCGATAGCGATCCGCCGCTACCAGGACGACATGCAGGTTGTACCAATATCGGCCGCTGCGGACCTCCGACGGTTCGGCCAGGCGGACGTCGTCCCGGATTGTCGTGAAACGGCGCATGAGATCGCGGAATCGCGGGTCGGCGAACTCCCCCTTGCCGACCTGCTTTCGGATGTAGTTCTCCACCACGTCGGAGGTGTTCTCGCCAAGGCTTCGGAAGGACACCTTCCGGCTGAATTCCGTGCGCGCGCCCCCCTTCCGGAGGGTGTGCTGGAGGCGTCCCTTGGCGCGCTGGCAGCAGAAGACGGGGCTGACGCTCGGGGTGGCGCTGAACAGGATCTGGATTCGGTCGGGACTGGCGCGGAGTTCGAGCAGGCGCAGCCCGTCGGCTTCCCAGGCGGGTGCCGTGGCCCGGGCTTCGTCCGCGAGAGTCGGGGGAAAGAAGGTCCCGGCGGCGGGCCAGCCCGTCCAGTCGTAGCGGAGGGCGAAGGCTGGGCGGAGGTTGCGGGACGAGTAGAGAGGGGGAGCACAGAAGGAAGGGAAGCGCCCGGATTGTGGCGTGCTTGCGGGGGAAGGGGCGGAGGAAGGGACCCGCCCGGCTTGGGATGTGCTTGCGAGGAAAAGGGCGGGCGATGGATTGGACGGTTTTGGGTTTTCCATTTTTCGATTTTTGTTCGCGCTGCGAATGGATCGCGGCGTGATTTTAGCCTCCGGCGACGCAAGGT
>CAYHQZ010000302.1:0-2798 GCA_964358555.1 uncultured Planctomycetia bacterium | reverse complement strand
CGCCGGGAGGCCACGGAACGGCGCACGGCAAGGTCGCCGGGAGGCCACGGAACGGTACACGGCAAGGTCGCCGGGAGGCCACGGAACGGCGCACGGCAAGGTCGCCGGGAGGCCACGGAACGGCACACGGCAAGGTCGCCGGGAGGCCACGGAACGGCGCACGGAACGGCGGGTGAGGCGGGGGCGGGAGGGACGGACCGGGCAGGGGGCGGCGGGGCCGGCCGGGCTTCCCTACGGCGTCTTGAGGCCCCAGCGGTTCATGAACTCGACGAAGCCGCCGAGATCGTCGGCGATGGTCTGCGGGGTGACGGGCGGGCTGCCCTTCGGCGTCAGCGCCTTGAGCATCTCCCGGGCCTGCTCGACCGTTACCGAGCCGTCCGCGGCGCCCTGCTGGACCTTGCGGAAGATGTCGAGGCCCTGGCGGAGGCGCGGCGGAAGCGCGCGGGATGGATCCAGGCCCTTGGCCTTCAGGAACTGGGCGATCTGGCGGTCGTATTCCTTGACCATCTGGCGCATGCCCTCCCGGACCTTCTGATTGCCGAGCGCCTGGTTGCCGCCGGAGGCGATCTTGTCGCCGGCGTCCATCCACTCCCTGCCCTTGTGGACGATCGTGTCGCGGATGTCCGTGGGCCGGCCCAGCCGCCCGGCCGCCCGGCCGGAGATGATGTCCTTGATGGCCTGCTGCCCCGCCATCGAGTTCGGGTTCAAGCCCGCGTTGTAGGCCTCGGGGTGCCAGCGGCTCGTGACGACGTGGTCCATCTCCTCGAGGGAGCGGCCCGTGATTCCGCGCAGGTTCTTCGAGTAGATCGGCTCCACGATGCCGTGGTGGATGTCCTTGGCGGACTTAAAGAAGCCGTATTGGCTCTTCGCCCCGAGCTGGAAGACGACGTCCCGGTCGGCCCCGTACTTCAGGAACTCGCCGGGCTTCAGGTCCTTGAGGCCCTTGACGTTTCCGCTGACGTTCCGGGCGCGGATGAGGATTTCCGATGGCGGCACGCCGAGCTTCTTCGCGAGCACCCGGATCTCCTCCTGGATCTTGGGGTTCTTCATGAGCTCTGCGATCGTGCGCTTGTCGGCGAGGCGGCCCATCGCCCGGTGGGTCTTGTCGAGGGCGGCGCGGAACGTGTTCGTGTATTTCCCGGTGTTTAAAAGCCCCTGGGCCGTTTTGTTGCCCTGAAGCGTTGCGATGAGCTTGCGATACGTCGCCTTGTCGCCGCCGGCCTGGGCCTGGGCGATCCGGTTCAAAAGCGACTTCGCCTGCGAGACGTCGCGGGCGGCGAGTTTCGCGGCCTCGCGGCCGGCCGGCGAGTTCAAGAACCGCTGCTCGGCGGCCCAGACCTTCCCGAAGAGCTTCTCGCCGATTTTCAGGCGCAGGTTCCCCGAGGCCTGCGACATCGCCTGGAGGGCGCCCTTCAGCCGGCCGACGGGCAGCCCGAGTTTCGTGGCGAGGCGGCCGATGGTCTGCTCGCCCATCCACATCGCCTTGCTGCCGATGCTTCCCGCGGCGCTGCGGAGCGTCGGGTTTTTCAGGAGGCTCATCGCGGGGCCGGCCACCACGAGGATGTTCAGCGCCCGCTCGAACATTCCGAGCTTGTCGCCGGAGAGCGACTCGCCCGTGTAGAGGCCCCGGGCGCTCAAGGCGATGTTGAGGTAGGGGACCACCATCGCCACGTCCTCGGTGATCTTCTGGTTGGCCTTGATGGTCTCCAGGACCGCCTGGGCGGACAGCTGCGAAGCCTCGTCGAACTTTCCGAGGGCGTTGAGGCGCGCCTGGAGGCCTTGGCCGATGAGGTTCGGATCGCCCGAGTGCAGCAGCCGCAGCATGAACGCGTCGGAGGCGTTCGCCATCTTCTCGCGCCACTCGGCGAGCGCGACCGGGTCCTGCGTGTTCGGCTTCTTGAATCCGAGCGACTGCAGGAAGTCCGGCAGATCCTCGGGCGAATCCAGGCGGTTGCAGCGCTTGCGCAGGATGTCGCGGAACTGCTCGAGCTTGCTCACATCCATGCCCTGGGCCTTGAACAAAGCGAGCTGCTTCTGGAAGGCCGCCTCGAATTCCTTCGTCCCGGGCTTCGGGAGGTTCAGCTTCATCAGCCAGTCCGGGAGCCTAAACTGCACGCCAACCTCGGGGCGGTTCGTGCAGTAGTAGTCGGACTGCTGCTGCTGGACGCCGATGTGCCCGCCGCCCGCGTCGGTTCCGTGCGAGCCGGAATCCGACGGCGGCGGCAGCATCGCCCCGTTGTCGGAGCCGTCGTTCGCCCCCGGCGCCTCCGCGCCCTCGGGCGTCTCGGCGTCGACGGGCGCGTCCTCCCAGTCTTCAAAGTCCGGCGGTTGCCAGTCGGGGTCCTCCGGGGGCTCGGGTCTTGTGAACGCCGGATCCTCGGTCCGATCGACGTCCGGATCGTTCAGCCAGTCGTTGCCGTCGAGGTTCTCCTCGCCGCCCTCCGGTCCGTCGAGGGCGGCTTCCTCCGCGTCGAGGCCCTCGAGGGCGCCCGGCTCCCGGCCCATGGGCGCCCCGCCGCCGTAGTTGCCGTCGGGGCCGGGGTCGTCGGGGACGGCCTCGTCCCCGGGTCCGGCGCCCGGTCCGGGTCCCGGGGCAGGTCCCGGCCCGGGTCCGGGCTCCGGCGCGGTGCCGGGCTCCGTCGCGACGGGGCTGTCGGCCCCGAAGGGGTCCACGGGCCCCATGCCCGGGACGTCGAGCGCCGCGGCGGGCGGCGCCGCGCCCGCGCCGGCGCCCGCGCCGGATTCGCCGGCTTCCGGCTGCTTCGGCGTCGTCTGAAGCGTTTCCGGCAGCATCGCGG
>CAYHQZ010000301.1:0-4032 GCA_964358555.1 uncultured Planctomycetia bacterium | reverse complement strand
GCGAGCCCTTCATTCCGATCAACTGCGGGGCCTTCACGGAGACGCTGCTCGAAAGCGAGCTGTTCGGCCACGTCCGCGGCGCGTTCACGGGCGCCGTCACCGAAAAGAAGGGGCTGCTCGAGGTCGCCGACGGCGGGACGCTGTTTCTGGACGAGGTCGGCGAGATGAGCCCCGCGACGCAGTCGAAACTGCTGCGCGTCCTCGAGGAGCGGGAGTTCATCCCGGTCGGGGGGACGAAGCGAAAGCGCCTGGACGTCCGCTTCGTTGCGGCGACGAACCGAGACCTCGCCGAGGACGTCCGCCGCGGGCGGTTCCGGGCGGACCTTTTCTACCGGCTGAACGTCATCCCGATCTACCTGCCCGCGCTTCGGGACCGGCCCGACGATATTCCGCTCCTCGCGGGGCACTTCCTCTCCGTCCACTCGCGGGCGTTTGGCAAGAGTACCGTCCGGTTCTCGCCCGAGGCGATGGAGCTCTTGAAACGCCATCGCTGGCCCGGGAACGTCCGGGAACTTTCGAACATCCTCCAGCGGGCCATCGCCCTTTCCGAGGGCCCGGAGATCCAGGTCTCCGATCTCGAAAGCCTAGCCCCCGCCGCCGCCCGCCCGATCCTTTCGGGTTCCAGTTCCATATCCCTCGAGGACCATCTCGCGAAAATCGAGCGGGAATGCCTGACCGAGGCCCTTGCGCGCGCGGGGGGCGTCCAGACCAAGGCCGCCGATATCCTCGGCCTCACCTATCGCCAGCTCCGCCACAAATTGAAGAAATACGGAATTTCGGCGAAGGGCGACGCGGACGACGGCGGGGAGGACTGAACGGCGACCGGCTTCCGTCATGCCCTATTCCCGGACGTCTGCCTGAACGAGCCCTTACAGTGCCCACGTCCGCGGAAGCGCGGTTTGCGCTTCGCGGAGGGGTTTCAGATCGGCGTTCGGAGCCCAGGCGACGACGAGGATCCCTACGTGCACGACGAGGGCGAAGAGGGAGACGGATGGGGGGGCGACTTCGGCGAGTTTGAGGAAGCCGGATTTCTGGGTGAGGACTTTCAGGACGGCTTGCCCGCCCGGGACGCGGTCCAGGAAGAAGCGCTCCTCCCATTTCCATCCGAACGGCGCGCCGAGGTCCAGCTCCTTGCAAGGCGTCGCGTGGGCGATGCCGGCCTTGTCGAGGCCGAAGAGGGGGGCGGCGGAACGGTTGATGTAGAAGGCATTGCCCCGGTGGATCGGAGTCGCAAGCGCGTCAGGTCCGGATTCCTTGAAGGCAAGATTCGGCGTCAAGGCTTGGCGGGTCAGGAACTCCAGGCTTCGGATGGCGCCCGGCTCGATCGTCGGCGCCTGGCCGCGCGGGCCTTCGAGAAGGCGGTGCAGGGGGTAGCCGACGTTGTAAAGCGAGAGGTCCTTGGCGCCGTACTCGAACCGGTCGGTCGCAATGCGCCGCGCCGTGGAGACGAGGCTCGATTCCGCGAACGAGTGCCACCCGATTCCTCCTTCCTTCAGAAACATTGCGAGCGTCTGGCGCGAAGACAGGGGCTCGACGAGGAGCGTTAGGCCTGGGTTTGCGCCATAGAGCGATTCGATCGTCTGGTCGGGCCGCGTGGCGATGACGGTGGCGGGTTCGGGCATGGCGTGATTACGGGGCTGCAGGGGTTTTCTTCTCGATGATCCCGGGCAGGATCATCGGGATGTCCTGGATGGAAATCTGGATGCCCGCCTCCTCGGCGCCGCTCTTCAGGTTCACCATGCAGGTAGGACACGGCGTGGCGATCATCTCGGCGCCTTTTGCGGCGGCCTCCCGGACCCGGTCGGCGGCGATCTTCGCCGCGAGCTTAATGTCGAGGGAGAGCAGCGGCCCCCCGCAGCAGATCGCCTTCTCGCGGTTGTAGTCGTATTCGAGGAGCGTGACGCCGGGGATGGCGCGCAGGAATTCGCGCGGCTCCTCATAGACACCCGCGTGCCGGCCGATGTCGCAGCCGTCGAAGTAGATGATTTTTTTCGGGAAGTCCTTCTTGAAGGTGAACGCGCCCTCCTTCAGGAGTTTCAGGAAGAACTGGGTGACGTGCATCGCGTGGAACTTTTCGGGATACGCCGTCTTCAGCGTCTTGAAGCAGCCGGCGCAGGACGCGACGATCTCCGTCGTCTGGAGGCGCTCGAAGACGGCGATGTTCTTGTCGATGAGCACCTTCGCTTTCGCCTCGTCTCCCACGCGCAAGAGCGGCGCCGCGCAGCAGTTCTCCTCGCGGCCCATCACGTTGAACGGGATTCCCGCGGTCTCCAGGACCTTCACGACGGACCGCGCGATCCGGTTCGAGGCGTAGGACGACGCGCAACCGGCGAAATAAAGAAGTGGCACCCCCGGTGTCAGCCGTTCCACCTTGCCGGCCCAGACGCCTCGCTCGGCGGCGGGCTCGCCGAAGGGGTTGCCCTTCTCGGAGACGGTCTTCCGGAGCATCTCCTGGCCCTCGGGCAGGATGTTCTTCTCCGCCATGTCGCCCCGGATCGCCTCGCAGATCTTCACGAAATCGATCTCCATCGGGCAGTTCACCTTGCAACCCGCGCACTGGAGGCATCGATAGATGGAGTCGACGATTTCGGCGGGGACGTCGGTGCGTCCGTCGATGGCGCGCTTCAGCGCCAGGATCCGCCCGCGCGGCGTTACCCGCTCGAACCCGGCCGTCTGGAAGACCGGGCATCCGAACCGGCAGTAGCCGCAGGACGCGCAGGCAAAGAGGTCCTCCCGGATTTCCTGGATGACCTTCTGCGTCGGCCGGTAGGGGGTCGTCATCGGAGCCGCCCTCCCGTGAGTTTGAGGCCGATCCGGATGAGCGACAGCGGCATCCTCTCCGCGACGGACATCCCCAGCGCCGTGAGCCCCGGCATGAGCCGCATGGCCACCATGGCGAGGCTTACGAACGGCGGCGGAATCCGGGACCAGACCGTCTTGCAGGGATTGAGGAGGTTCTCGGGATCCCAGCGAGCCTTCATCTCCCGCATGGCGCGGACCGCGGAGGCCGAGTGGATCCTTCCTAAGTGCGCGCCGTTGTGCAGCGAAATTCCGTAGACCGTGCCTTCGTGGCGGTAGCCGATCTTCGGAACCGGCCCCGCGAGCGACATGGCCTTGAAGAAGACCTTGGGGTTTCGCTCGTCGGTGAGGATGAAGATGAGGAGGCAGATGGCGCCCTCGTCGCTGCCCAGACTCTGAACGCCCCAGTCGTAGCCCGCGAGGAGGCTCTTCAGTTCGCCCAGGACCGAAAGCAACTGCCCCATCGGCAGCCGCAGCTCCTGGACCATGAGCGTGGGCCCCAGCCTCTTGAACTTGAGCTCGATGTTGTACCGATCCTTCCACTCCTCCCGCGCCTCTTCCTCCGTATAGGTCTCGGCCCCCCGGCAGATGTCCTTGAGCGCCGCGTCCTGCAAGTCGAGCTCCGCGTCCGTTCCCTGCAGGATCGCCAGCATCGTGAACGCCGCGTCCTTGAAGTGCGCCCCGCTGCGGTTCAAGAGCCGGATGGCCCCCTGGTCGAAAAAGTGCAAGAAGTAAGGCCGCATCGCCGCGACCGCCGAAAGCGCGGCCGCCCCCGCTTCAAGCGTTGAAAACGCGAAGAACCGGAAGCGTTCCTTCGGCTTCGGGAACACCTTGAGCGTAGCCTCCACCACAATCCCCAGCGTCCCCTCCGACCCCGCCAGCGCCGCGGACTCCCAGGGATTCAGGTCGAGAACCGTCCCGTCCATCCGGACCACCTTGAGCGAAAGCAGCTGATTCCCCAGCACCCCGTATCGCGGCACCCCAATCCCCGCCCCGCCCCCCGTCCCGATGTATCCGCCCACCGTCGCCGAAACCCCGCTGGAAGGATTCGCCCCCGGCTGGAACCCGTCTTGCTCGAGAAAGTCGATGAGCCTCTTCCACTCGAGCCCCGCCTCGACCCGCACGAACCCGTCGTCCCGGTTGAACTCGAGCACCCGCTTCATCCCCGTGAGGTCGAGAACGCGGGGGGGGGGGGGGGGGGGGGGGGGGGGGGGGGGGGGGGGGGGGGGGGGG
>CAYHQZ010000300.1:0-4064 GCA_964358555.1 uncultured Planctomycetia bacterium | reverse complement strand
GTCCCATAAACCACTTAACTGATTATTACACACTATTTTCCTGGAGATCCAGGGATAATTCCTATCGGGTCACACCCTCGTTGACAGCCCGCTGGAGAAACTGGAGGTGACTTGCGGATGGTCGCGCGCTTCAGGTCTACCTGCTCATCGCTTTGCCGTGCTCCGCTTCCACGTCTTCGGCCTGGCCCGGGACCTTGACGTCTTCCTTTTGACCGACGACGAAGACTTCCGCCCTCGCGTCTTCGTTGTCCTTGCGTCCGGAACCGTGTTTTCGGCATCGGCCGATGCCTTCGCCGCACGCCGACGTCGGGCCGGCCTGGCCGGTTCCTCCGCGGATTCGGGCGCCGGGTCTTCTCCGGTCGCGGCGATCTCCAACCCGAAGAGATCCGACAGGCCCTCGGCCGCCAAGACCTTGCCTTCCGCGTGGCCCTTCTTCGACAAGGGCAGGCCGCTGGCGGCCTTGGCGATCAGGTCCTTTTCGTCGACCTTGCGCAGCTTGAAGAGGAGCTCGGGCCGCTCATCGAGCCGGGCGCCGATGCCGTAGAACACGGACGCGACGTGCTTGCACATCGAAGCCCAGTCCGGGCAGCTGCACGAGAACCCGATCTCGGCGGGCGCGGGAAACAGCCCCGTCTTCTGCCGGCAGATGCGCTCCATGACCCCCTTGGAGAACCGCCCCTGCAGGAGCTCCACGAGCGAGTCGATCGCGCCCGCGCAGTCGGTGCAGATGGAGGTCCAGCACACCTTCGGCACGGCCGACACCTTCACCGACACCTTGTAGATCTCCGAGCCGCTGACCAGCGCCTTCACCTCGCCGGGCGCGATCTGGAGGTCGAGCACCGAGCCGTTGCGCACGTATGTGCGGCCGCGCGGCAGGCGGTTCGAAAAGTCGCTGTAGCGCTCGAGGTTGTCGCACCAGGCCTTGCCCCAGAAGGTCCGGGCGATGGTGCGGCCCTCGATCACGACCGGCGACACCGGATGTCCCTTCTTCTTGAGCTTCTGCATATCCCGCACGGCCTCGCGCCGCCGCTCGGCAACGGAAACGTAGGGTCTCCACTCGTACCACATGCCTCACTCCTTCATCGCGGTATTGAGATCGAGCGCGACGAGCCTGAGCAGCTCCTCGTCTTTCAGCTCGGTCAGGTTCAGCTCGGCGCCGCCTTCCAGCAGCTCCTTCGAGAGCTGTTTCTTCGATTCGATAAGATCATCGATCTTCTCCTCGACGGTTCCCCGGCAGACGAACTTGTGGACCAGGACGTTCTTCGTCTGCCCGATGCGGAACGCCCGGTCGGTGGCCTGGTTCTCGACCGCCGGATTCCACCAGCGATCGAAGTGCACCACGTGCGATGCGGCGGTGAGGTTGAGCCCCGAGCCGCCCGCCTTGAGCGAGAGCACGAAGAAGGGAACCGACTCGTCCTCCTGGAAGCGCTTGACCAGATCCTTGCGTTTCTTCACCTCGGTCTCGCCGTGCAGGACGAGCCCGGGACGGCCGAACACCCCGCCCAGGAACGACGCGAGCGGCGCGGTCACCTCGCGGAACTGCGTGAAGACGAGCGCTTTTTCCTGCTTGGCCGCGATGACCTCGCACAGCTCCCGCAGGCGCCCCCACTTCCCGCTGTCGTCCTCGGCCCATGCGCCGTCGCCGATCCACTGCGAGGGATGGTTGCAGATCTGCTTGAAACGCATGAGGAAGGCGAGCACCACGCCTTTCCGCCGAATCCCCTCGGCGTCATCGAGCCGCTCGGTCAGCTCCTTCACGGCCTGCTGGTAGAGCGCGGCCTGCTTGCGGCTGAGATGGCAGAAGGCCTTGACCTCCGTCTTGTCGGGGAGATCCGAGATGACGGACCTGTCGGTCTTGAGGCGCCGCAGGATGTACGGCCGCAAGAGGTCGCGCAGCGGGCCGTAGGAGCTCCCCGGCTTGTCCGCGAGGCGCTTGGTGTAGTTCGTGAACTCCTTGGCCGAACCGAGCAGCCCCGGGTTTATGAAATCGAAGATCGACCACAGGTCGCCGAGGCGGTTCTCGATGGGCGTGCCGGTGAGCGCGATCCGCGTCCGCGCCATGAGCTTCTTCACTTCACGGGTTTGCTTGGCCTCCGGGTTCTTGATCGCCTGGGCCTCGTCGAGAACCACGAAGCGCCAGGAGATGCCCGCGAGCCAGGGGATGCGCAGAAGCGAGCCGTAGCTCGTAATCACGAGGTCCACTGCGTTGAGATTCTCGGGTTCGAGTGACTTCAGTTCGTCCGCCGCCATGGTCGAGGGATGCGCGACCATGGCCGTAAGGGTAGGCGCGAACCGCTCGATCTCCGCGGCCCAGTTGGCGAGAATGGATGCCGGGGCCACGAGAAGGCTCGGCCGCCTCTTCATGTCCGGCTCGTCGCGTTGCGCGAGAAGCAGCGAAAGCACCTGGATGGTCTTGCCGAGGCCCATGTCGTCTGCGAGACAAGCCCCGAGGCCGAGTTGTGAAAGCAGGTGGAGCCAGCGGACGCCGACGTGCTGGTAGGGCCGCAGGGTGCCGTGCAGTTTGCGACCGGGATCGATCTTCGCGAGCCCCTCGGGCGAGCGCAGCCCTTTCAGCGTCTCGGCGAGCCACGGGCCCGCGACGACGCGGGACCAGTCAGGATCGTCGCCGGTGGCGGCTCCGTTCTCCGTCACGTCCGCGCCGGCAAGCATCCGCATGGCCTTGGCGAACGTGAGCCCGCCGTCGGCCGCGAGCCGCTCGGCCTCCCGGAACCGCTCCATCATCCGTTCGAGCCGTTCCCGGTCGACCTCGACCCACTGGCCGCGGATGAGCGCGAGCCCGCCGGCGCCGGCCAGGATCTCCCTCTCCTCTGCGGGGGTCAGTCGCTCGCCGTCGAGCGTGACCTCCATGCGGAAGTCGAGCAGCGCGTCCTTGCCGAGCCCCGAGGGCGCCTTCCCTCCGACGGTGGCAGTCACCCGCGGTCGCGCCGGGCGACCCGCCTTCCAGGTCGCGGGCATGCGGACCACGACGCCGGCGCGCTCCAGATCGGGGACGTCGCCGAGGAAGCGGACAGCGTCCTGGGGAGACCAGCGCAACGGATGGAAGATCTCGCCCGCGTCGACCATCCGCTTGAGCCAGGCGCACCGCTCGCCGGCGCGCTGGACCGGGAGCAGCAGCGAGAGGAGGCGCGCCTTATTGGCCGCGCCCGCATACTCGCGCAGGGCTTGGCCGAGGGGCAGGTGCTGGGCCTTGCCGTGCGCCGAGAGCCGGTTCGTGTAGGTCGCGAGGAATGCGAAGGGCGCCCGCTCGTCCTTGCGGTTCTCGGCGAGGTTGAAGTGCACCCTGCCCACGACGTTCCATGCCGGGTTCAGTGTCTTGAGGAAGTCCTGGACCGTCGCCCCCGACTCGGCGTGCTCGACGGAGAAGGCATCGCCGATCTCAGCCCAGAGCGAGCGGAGCGCATCGACCGTCAGGTACTCCGCGCCCGGCATCAAGGGGGCCGCCGATGCGAGGGCATCGAGGTCCTTCCCGGACGGCGGCGGGATGTCCGGACGGCGCTCTTCGATATCGGGCCTGGTGCACAGCGCGGTGACCCAGCGGGCGCCGAGATCCCGCCAGTAGGCGAAGGCCGGAGGGAGGACGTGGCCGACCTCGGCGGCTCCGAGCCTCAGGAGCCCATGACCCGCGCCCCGGGCGAATGCCTGTCCGATGCGCCGCGCGAGCGCTTCTTCCAGCGCGGGCGCGTCGTCCGAGGGCGCGAGCAGGAGGCGGCCATGCGGCGTCAGGCAGGTTGCCAGGCGAAGCTCGTCCAAGGCGCCGAGCTTCCTCATCGTTTCGGCCGCCGGATGCGGATCTTTCTCTCTTCATTGCGCTCGGGCATCTCTATCTCGCGACTACGGAAGATTTACCGCTCAGGTATACGTGACCGGAATATCCCCCGTCAACACCGTTTACGACCCGGCGCGACCAGACTCTGGTCGGCGTACCCCCGTTTCGTTCCGTGCGGGAAGGCGATGAGGTCCTTCTCGATCCCCCCGATCGCTACGTCGTGAATCCGAGGAGCACCGTCGTCCTGATCGGGAAATAGGCGGGTCACCCCTTCCAC
>CAYHQZ010000299.1:0-4073 GCA_964358555.1 uncultured Planctomycetia bacterium | reverse complement strand
GTTGTCATGAGAAGGACAACTTCCAGCCGGTGCGCTTGTCCGACAAGCGGGCCACGCTCTTCACTTATTCCATGGATTATCTGACCGCTACTCCCGACGTGCCACTCGTCCTGAGCATCATCAACTTCGATGGCGGCGGCCGGGCCTTGGGCGAACGGAAGGCCGGAGGAGAGCAGGAGGGCGCGGTCGCAGGCGCGAGCGGCGAAGGGGAGGTCGTGGGTGGCGAAGATCACGGCCATCCCGCGCTCGGCGGCGGATCGGAGGGCGGATTCGAAGGCGGAGGCGTGCAGGAAATCAAGGTGCGCGGTCGGCTCGTCGAGGAGCAGGACGGCGGGCGTTTGGGCGAGGCACTGGGCCAAGAAGACGCGCTTGCGCTCGCCGCCGGAGAGGCTTGTCACCGGGCGGGCGGCGAGGAATTCGAGGTCGCAGTCCCGGAGGGCCGCCGCCACGGCGTCGCGGTCGGCTGGCGCGTCGCCCCGGCCGTGGGGGTGGCGGCCCATCGCGACGATGTTCCGCACCTCGAAGGGAAACGCGCAGGCCGGCTCCTGCGGCAGGAAGGCGAGGCGGCGCGCCCGGGCGCGGGCGCCGAGCGACGAGAGGGGGACGCCGTCGAGGAGGACGCGCCCTTCCGAGGGCCGCTCGAGTCCCGCGAGCAGCGAAAGAAAAGTCGATTTCCCCGCGCCGTTCGGCCCCACGATCCCGATCCGCTCGCCGGCGGCGGCCGAGAGCGTCACGGGGCCGAGGCGGAAGCCGTTGCGAACGAGCGCGACGCCCTCGGCCGAAAGGATCGTCGTGCTCATCCCGCCAGCCCTCCCTCCCGGTCGGCGCGGGCGAGGAGCCAGAGGAAGAAGGGCCCGCCGAGGAGGACCGTGACCACGCCGAGGCGGAGCGTGCCGGCGGGGAAGAGGAGCCGGGAGGCGAGGTCGGCGGCGAGCACGAGGATCGCGCCGCCAAGCGCGCTCGCCGGCAGCAGGCGGGCGTGGGCGGGGCCGGCGAGCCCCCGCAGGACGTGGGGGACCATGAGCCCGACGAACACGACGGGCCCGGCGACGGCGACGGAGGTGCCGACGGCGAGCGAGGTCGCCGCGATGACGCCCGCCCGCACGCGCGAGGGCGAGACCCCGAGGGCCGACGCCCGTGCGTCCCCTAGCGAAAGCAAATCGAGCGGCCGGGCCGCGATCCGGAGGGCGGCGCAGCCGGCGGCGATTCCCGGCAGGGCGAAGAGGACGTGGTCGTGGGTCGGGGCCTCGAAGCCGCCGAAGAGCCAGAAGAGGATCGCGGGCAGCGCCTCGGGGCCCTTGAGCGAAAGCAGGAGCGAAGCGATGGACGAGGCCAGCGCCCCCACGGCGACGCCCGACAAGAGCAGCCGCGTGGGCGAGCATCCCGCGCGCCCCCCGAGGGCCCAGACGGCGATGCCCGCCGCAAACGCGCCGGCGACGGCCGAGGCGGGCAGGACGAGCAGGCCCGCGGCCGTGAGCCCCAGGAAGAACGCCGAGACCGCGCCGAGCGCGGCCCCGCTGGACACGCCCAGAAGCCCCGCGTCCACGAGGGGATTCCGGAAAATCCCCTGCAGCGCCGCTCCCGACATCGCGAGCGCCGCGCCGACGAGGATCGCGAGGATCGTCCGGGGAATCCGGAGGTCCCAGACGATCGCGACGAGCGGGTCGTCCGGCCGGACCGTCCCGAATCCCGCCTTCGCCGCCAGGATCGCGAGGACGTCTTGCGGCGAGGCCGGCAGCGGCCCGAAAAAGATCGAGGCCGCCGCGAGCGTTGCGAGGGCCGCGAACGCGGCGATCCAGCCGGCGCGCGCGCGCGTCACGGGCCTGCGACCGCCTTCCGGATCGCCTCCGCGATCCGCTCGCAGCCTTCGGCCGCGTGCTGGGAGGCGGATAGCGTCTCGCGCGAAGGCAAGCGGATCGCGCGGCCCTCCCGCACGGCGCGCAACGCCTTCCAGGCCGGGTGCGACGCGGCGGGCAGGGGCTCGTCGAGTGTGGCGAGGATCAGGATGACGTCCGGGTCGGCGGCGTGGATGGATTCCAGGCCCCCCGCCGCGGGGCCGCTTTCCCGCGCGGCGTTCCGGGCGCCGGCCGCGGCCAGCAGATCGTCCGGGATCGTCTTCGGCCCGAAGACCCATCCGTCCGTCGAGACCGCGAGGACCGAGGGCGTCCGCGCGCCCTTGGGCGGGCGGGCGAGCGCGAGCAGGGCCTCGAATTCGGCGAGAATCCGGGCCGCGCCCTCCGGCTCGCCGGCGGCTTCGCCCAGGAGGCGGACGTTCTTCCTGATGCCTTCCAGGGAGTCGAGCGGGGCGAGCCTGAAGATCGGCGCCCCGGCGCGCCGGAGGACCTCGACGGCCTCCGGGGTGTTGTAGGGCGAAATCACGACGAGATCGGGCTTGAGGGCGAGCAGCGTCTCGGCCTCGGCGGCGAGCGAAGATATCTGCCGCGGCACGCGCTTCGCCTCCTCCGCGGCGGAGGAGCGCGCGGGATCCGCGGCCAGCGCTGTCACCGCCGCCAGGCGCTCCGTTCCGACGAGGGCGAGGAGGATCTCATCGGAGGCGAGCGAGCAGGAGACGATCCGGGCGGGCTTCGCGGGCACCCGGACGCGCTCGCCGGTGCCGTCCGAAACCTGCCGCAGGCCGCGCGAGTCCGGCGGCTCGCGCCCGCAGCCGGCCGCGAGGGCCAGCGCGGCGAGCGCGAGGAGGCCGCCGCGCGCCCTCACGGCCTCGCCTCCGCGGAGGCCGCCCTCCCGTCCTGCAGGGCGAACCGGATGGCGCTCTCGAGCGGCCGGCCGTCGCGCGCGGGCGGCCCCCCCCAGGTCGAGAGGGCCTCGCGCGCCGCCTCGTCGAGCAGCGCCGAGCCGGACGAGCGCGCCACCTCGGCCCGGATCACGCGCCCGTCGGGGGCGACGTGCAGGCGGATCGAGACCGTCCCCTCGACGCCCCGCCGCCGCGCCGCCTCGGGATAGCGGGGGGCCGCGTTCGCGGCGCTCGCGCCTTCCGGCGGGGCTTCGCTCCCGCCGGGCGTCGCGGGCGCGGAGGGCGGCGCCCAGGCGACAGGCGCCGGGCCGGCCCCGGGCTCGTCGAGCGGGATCGAAGGCGTCGGGTCCGTGGGCTTGGGCTCGTCGAGGGGATTGGCGTCCGGGGCGGGAAGCGAAGGAGGCGTCCAGGATTCCGGCCGGACCTCCGCGACGAGCGGGAGCGGCTGCGCGCGGATCGGTTCCGCGCCCGCGGGCAGGTTCGTATCCGTTGGCGCGATGGCGAACGTCCAGTCGGGCGGGGCCGGCTCGCGAAGGGCGAGGGCGCCGATCCCGACGGCGGCCGCGGCGGCGAACGCGGCGGCGTGGAGGGCCATCGAGGCGTAGATCGGCAATCTCATCCTAGAACTCCCTCGTCCACTGGATTCCGATCGCGGCGCCGCGCCGGTCGGCGGGGAACCCGAGGACCTCCTCGTAGCGCTTGTTGAAGAGATTCTCGAGGCGCCCGAAGAGCAGCAGCCCCTTCGCAATCTCGTACTCGCCCGAGAAATCGAACCGGACGTAGCCGGGGTTCGTCTCGCGCGCGGGGCGGCCGTAGACGTAGGAGGAGTCCTTCCGGGGGCCGACCCCGTGGGCGACGAGGTGCAGCCGCAGGCGGTCCTTCCACTTGTAGTGCAGCCCCGCGAAGCCCGCGACGGAAGGCCGGCGCAGCAGCGGCTCGCCCTCGATAAACGTCGGGGCGGCGGGCTCCTTCGCCTTGAGCGCCCGGGTCTGCAGGAACGTGACGCCCGCGTCGGCCGAAAAGCCGCGCCCGAGGTCGGCGTCGGCGGACAGCTCGATCCCGCGCGAGCGCGCGGAGCCGGCGTTCACGAACGTCCCCTGGAACATCGGATAGTAGGAGAGGATCTTGAAGAGGATCAGGTCGTCCATGTCCATCTGGAACGCCGTCGCGTGCAGGTGCACGCGGTCCTTCCAGAGCGCCTGATCCACGCCGATTTCGAACGAGCGGCTCTTTTCGGGGGAGAGGTTGGGGTTGCCGAACGTCCCCGTCGTCTGCGAGAACGACGGCGCCGTGATGCCGGTCCCGTAGGCCGCGCGCA
>CAYHQZ010000298.1:0-4142 GCA_964358555.1 uncultured Planctomycetia bacterium | reverse complement strand
AGGGCGGACCCCAGGTTCACGACAGTGGTGGTCTTGCCCACACCGCCCTTCTGGTTCATGAAAGCGATGCGGCGCACCCGTGGAATCCCGGGCGGATTATAGCGGCGAGCCGTCCGCAGGTCAGGACGGGGAGGCCGGGGGGGAAGCCCCCGGCGATGGAGCCTCGGCCTCGGGGGCAGGCTCGGACTCGATCTCGATCTCGTATTTCGGATCCTCGCCCTTGTCCACGGGGGGCCGGCTCATCCGGCTGGCGTCCGGGGAGATCATGAACGGGCATTTCCCGTTGGGACGCAGGGTCCGTCCCTTCATCATCTCCTCGCGCTTCGAGTCGATGATCCCGCCCTTCGGATCCTTGAAAAAGATCGTGATGACGATGTTCTTGGCGGGAACGCCGCCCACGTTCTGGATCTCCCCGTTCACGCTGAAAAACGGCTGGGCAGGGGGTGGAGGGGTATAGAAATAGCAGTTGGAGCGGACCACCTTCACGAGCGGCTCGTTCGGCCGCTTGCCGGCAGGGAGCGGACCCGGGACGCCCATCGGCGTCGGGTTCGCCGCCGTCGCCGGGTTGCCGGGCAAAGACGGCGCCGGCAGGGCCGCAAGCGTTGCCTGCAGGGCGCCCAGGCGCGAGGAAATCTCCTCGAGCCGTGCCTCGAGCCTTTTCAGCCCGGCCTGGACCTCGGCGAGGGCCGACGGCTGGTTCGACTCGGGGAGGCGCTCGACGGAAGGGACGGTCACGCCCTTCCGGAGCTGCTGGTTTTCCTGGCGGAGCTGGATGTTGGAGCGAATCAGTTCGTTGACGTCCGGCGGGTCCTTCTGCCGATCCGAGATCTGGTTCCGATCGATGACCTGCTCGCCCTGCTCCGTGAGGAGGATCAGGAGGATGTCCTCCTCCTTCGTGATGATGCCGGTCAGGGTCTTGCCGTCCTTGAGGCGGACCCGATCCGCGCGGGACGCGGCGGGAAGCGCGAAGAGAACGCACGCGCCCAGACAGAAGCATCGAAGGATCCCCATGTCGTGTCTCCGGTTCCGGAGCCTTTCCATTGCCTTCATCCTAGGAAGAGCACCCGCGTGGTGTCAATTCGAGAATCCCGCCTTGAGGGGGCGGCGTCCCGCGGCTAGATTGCCCCCGTGACGGCCGAACCCCACGCGACCCCGTCGCCGATGCTCGGCGAGGATGATGCCTCCGCCATCCGGGTCTCCCTGCGACAATTCACGGGACCGCTGGATTTGCTGCTCTACCTCGTCCGGCGCCACGAGCTCGACATCCTCGAGATTCCCGTCGCCAAGATCACCGACGAGTATCTCATCGCCGTCCGCGCGATGAGCCCGATGGACCTCGAGACGGCCGCCGAATTCCTGGTCCTTGCGGCCACCCTCGTCGAGATCAAGACGCGCATGCTCCTTCCGGCCCCGCCGCCGGGGCCCGAGGACGAGGAGGAGGGCGAGGATCCGAGGATCGATCTGATCCGGAGGCTTCTGGAATTCCGCCAGGTGAAGGCCCAGGCCGAGGTTCTCATCCGCCTGCGCCGGGACCAGCGGCGCCGGGCCGGGCTGCGCATCGAGTCGGAATTGCTGGAGGACCCCGCGGACGTGCCCCTCGAGGAGGTCGGCCTCTTCGACCTCGTGGCCGCCTACGCCCGCCTTCTCCAGGAAATCATGATGTCCCTCCCGGTGCGTCTCGTGTACGACGACCGCCCCGTCGGGGACGTGATGGACGAGGTCGTCCGCCGCCTCGAATCGGAAGGGACGCTCTCCTTCTTTTCCCTCTTCCGGGAGGCAGGCGAACGCTCCCGCGGGATCGGGATATTCATCGCCCTCCTCGAGCTCGTCCGCCAGCGACGGGTCCGGATCGAGCAGGATTCCCCGTTCGGGGACATCCGAATCCTTTCTTGCGGGCCGGCACCCGAAACGCCAGAATCCAGGCCGGATTTCACAGGAGACATCCCCCGATGAGCCCAGACACGATCGAGATCACAGACCAGAACTTTGAAGCGGAAGTCCTCCAGTGCCCCCTCCCGGTCCTCTTGGATTTCTGGGCACCCTGGTGCATGCCCTGCCGGCGCCTCGGGCCCGTACTCGAGGAGGTCGCGACGGATTACAAGGGCCGCGCGAAAATCGGAAAGCTCAACACGGACGACAGCCCCGACACCGCCATGGAATACAAGATCACCAACATCCCCTGCGTGATCCTGTTTTCAAAGGGCGCCCCCGTGGCGCGAATCGTCGGATTGCGCTCGCGCGAGGACTACTCCACAGCCCTCGACGAGGCGCTGAAGGGCTAGCGCCCGCCGGCGCGGATCCCGGGAGCCGGTTGTGCGAATTCCCCGTCGAAGGCCGCGTGCCGTCGCCCGAACCGCCTCGCGGGGAGTCGTCCTCGTCTTCACGGGAAACGGCAAGGGAAAGACCACCGCGGCCCTCGGCGTGGCGTTGCGCGCCCTCGGGCAGGGGATTCGGGTCGCCGTCGTCCAGTTCCTGAAGGGGGGTTGGCCGAGCGGGGAAACCAAGGCCCTCCGCCGGTTCGGAAATCGCATCGCGATCCATTCCGAGGGGGACCCTTTTACCTGGGAAAGCCGCGACCGCGCGCGGGAGGAGGCAAGCGTCCTTCGCGCATTCAGACGCGCGAAGGGCTATCTTGCGGACGGGCGTCACGGCCTCGTCGTTCTCGACGAGGCGAACGTCGCGATGGCCTACGGCCTCCTGCCGGTCCGGACGCTTGTCGTCGCGATCCGCTCGAGACCGGCGGGCGTGCACGTCATCCTCACGGGACGGAACGCGCCGCGCGCGATCCTCCGCCTCGCCGATCTCGTCACCGAGATGAAGGCCGTGAAGCACCCCTTCGACAAGGGGATCGCGGCGGCGAAGGGGCTGGACTTCTAGGCGCGCCGAAAGCCCGTTCCCGGCTACCCGATCACCGCCGCGGCCGCCTCGCCGCCCGCATCCGCGGATGCGACGAGGATCGAACCCGAGCGCGAGGCGCGAATCGAGGCGGCGTCGAGCGCGACCCCGAGAAGGCCGAGCGCGCCGCCCGCGTCGCCGAAGAAGGATTCTAGATGGAACCTCCGCACGGCGCCGGCCGACGCGGGCGGGGAGGGGAGGGAGGCGAGGATGGATCCCACCCCCGCCGCGCCGGACCGGAGCATCGCCTCCGCGGCGGCCGTGGCGAGCGCGAGCGCAGCGTCGGCCCCGCCCGACTCGGCGACCGACAGGAGCCGCGGGCCGTCCCCGGCGGGCGCGAGGAGGATTGCGACGGCGATCTCGGAGAAGCCGGATGCCCCGGATGCGCTCGCCGCGGGATTGTCCCACGCCGCGGGAACCGTCTCGAACGCCGCCACGAGGACGCGGTCGGCCCGCCCCTGTTCGATCTGGATCGCGCCGTGCATGAGGGCGGACAGGCCCGAGACGCGTCCGGCGGAGAACGAGAGGTTCGGGCCGCGGATTCCCAGCGCGATCGAGGCGAGGGTGTTCGGCGCGTTGGGATAGCCGTGCGCGAACAGGAGCGGCGGGGCGAGCCGCGGGCCGGCCTCCTGGATCTTGCGGTGAAAGAGGGCGTAGGAGTCGAGGGGGCCGCGGTGGCTTCCCGTGACGAGGCCGAAGCGCTCGGGGTCGGGAACGGGGGGGCGGATGCCGAAGCCTGCGAGCGAAAGCCTCGCGGCCCCGAGAAGCATCGACGAGGCGCGGTCGCGATACGAGGGCGCGCTACCCGCGGCGGCGTCGATGTCGGCGTCCGGAATTCGCCGCGGCGCGTCGCCCGGCGCCGGCCCCGCCCGAAGCCGTTCCAGCAGAAGCTCGAGGTCGGATCCAAACGGCGTCAGGACCGCCGCGGAGAGGATCGAGAGCGGGGTCATCGACCTTAGACCTTGGACCTTGGACCTTGGACCTTTGGGTTGCTCACGGCCCCTCCCATTTCTTGAGAACGACGCACGCGTTCGCCCCGCCGATTCCGTAGGAGTTTGAAATCGCGATCCGGCCCGAGAAAGGGCGGGCCCGGCCGGGAACGTAGTCGAGATCGCAGGCGGGATCCGGCTCCTCCAGGCCGAGCGTGGGGGGGACAAACCCCTCCGAAAGGGTAAGGACGGTCGCAATGATCTCGATCGCCCCGGCCGCGGCCCACGCGGGGGCGCCCCGGGGCGTGTTCGAGACCC
>CAYHQZ010000297.1:0-4165 GCA_964358555.1 uncultured Planctomycetia bacterium | reverse complement strand
GCCGCGAGCCTGCGCGCCAGCAGGAACGCGTCGAGGACATCCACCCGCCCGTCGCGGTTCAGGGCCGCCCGCGCGAACGTCCGCCCGGGGACGAACAGCCACGCCGACAGCGCCGCCAGCGCAAGACACGCCGCCGCCGCGGCCGTCCATCGGACGAACCGGACGATCCTCGATCGGCCGGCCGTCCCCCCGGCCCGCCGGATCTCCGCGGCCTTCGCGTCCGCCGCCGCAAGGATCGCCCGCTCAACCGGTTCGGGAACGGGAACGGGACGCGCCCGCAAGGCCGCCAGCGCCTCTTGGAGTCTCTTGGGAATTCCGGGCTCGTCCGCCCCGGCCGGTCCCCGCGCGTTCGGTTCCATCATCCCCTTCAGCGCGCAAAGGGCCGGAAAGGTTCATTCCCCCTCGAAATACACACGCGTTCGCACGTCCGCCCGGATGGCCGCGACGGCGTTGTGGAGGCGCGACTTCACGGTCCCGACCGGGATGCCGAGGGCCGCGGCGATCTCGGCGAGCGAAAGCCCGTCCACGAACCGCAGGATCAGCGTCTCGCGCGCGTCCGCCGGAAGGGACTTCAGGATCTCCGCAAGATCCGACCGGGAGGACGGGGATTCCGGCTCGGGCGCGGGGATCCCGTCGAGGGACGAATCCCCCGCGTTTCCGCGGGCCTTCCGCCGGGCCTGAATCGAGAGGTTCCTCACGGCTGGGTACAAAAGCGTCGTCAGTTTTGCGGTCAGGACGAGCCCTGGAAATTTTCCCCAGAGATACAGGAACGCCTCCTGCAGGACGTCGAACGCGAGATGGCGATCATGCGTGAAGCGCAACGCAAGCGAGACGGCCCAGTCCCGGTATCGAAGATAGAGCGCCTCGAAGGCGCCCGCAACGCCTGCGTTCGCCGCGGCGACGAGTTCCTCGTCCGTCCGGACGTCGGTTCCGAGATCCATTCCGGACGACAGGCTACCCCAGGGGCGCCTAATGGACCTTCACGATGAAGTAATCGAGGTCGCCGGCGCAGCCCATCATGTGGGGCGTCCCGCGCGGGATCGAGACGACGTCGCCGGCGCGGACGGCCACCTTTTGGGCGTTGGCGATCCCCTTGGCGCTCCACTCCCCGGGGCCCTTCGATTCCTTCTCGAGAAGCTCGCCGCCAATCGTGACCTCGCCTTCTCCCTTGACGATGTAGTAGACGTCGTCGGCCGCCTCGTGCAGCTCGGGCACGGCCTTCCGGGCCTTGAAGCGCGTAAGGATGAGGCCGTAACCGAGGCCCTCGTCCTTCTTCAGGAGGTTCGCGCCGGTCTTCCCCTCCGCCAACGCCTTCTGAACCATCGATTCGATTTCCGCCGCCTTCCACGCCTTCGCGTTCGCCATGGGGTTTCTCCTTCGGGTTTCGATGAAGGCGGGAGTGTAGCGGCTCCGCCGCGCGCGCCAACGGCAGGGCGCGTCTTGCGCGTCAGGGCGCGGCCAGCGACTTGCGCAGCGCCTCCGCCGCGGCCGCCTCCCCGGGCGAGGCCCGAGCGATCTCGGCGAGCACCGCCGCCCACGCGGCCGGCGCGGCCGGATCCGACCGCCGCAGGGCCGCGGGCCCGCCCCTTTTCGCGAGGACATCCTCGATGACCTTGAGGGCGAAGGAAGCATCGGGGACCCGCAGAGCCGCCCGGGCCGCCCGGATGGCGGCCGAGAACGGGGACGCCGCCTGCCGCGGGCTTTCAACGCCTAGCGAAAGATCCCGCCAGGCCCGGGCCGCCTCCCGGAAATCCCCCTTCCGTTCGAGGGCTTCCGCGAGGGCCTCGCGGACCCAGGCCGCCTCGGACGTCGGCCGCTGGCGAGCGAGGGCGGAGAGGATTGCGACCGCCTCGTCGTGCCGCCCGACCGCGCTGCACGCGCGGGCAATCCGGTAGCGCAGGCCCGATTCCTCCCGGGCGCGCATGGCCTCGGGCTCGCGCTCGAGAGCGGCGAGGGCCTGCCGATAGGACTGGAGGGCGAGGTCCCCGTGCCCGAGCGAAAGCGATCGGTCCCCGATCCGCAGATGGAGGGCATACCGCCCCTCGGGCGGCAAGCGGGAGGCCGCCTCCGCGAAAAACTCGCGGAATCCCTCGTCCGCCGCGCGGGCCCCCGGATCGCCGGGCTTTCTCGAAAGATCGTCGAGCCTTCGATCGAGGAGGGCCACGACCGAAAGAGCCGCCTCGGCCGCCTCCCCGCTCCCCGGAAACTCGCGAATCAGGGCGCGCGCCGCCTCCGCGCTCGCGTCCGCGTCCCCGAGCGCGGCCCTGCCGGCCGCGACCACGACGCGCAGCCGCGCCTGATCCGCCGGGGCCGACACTCCCGACACGAGCGCGGCTTCGGCGAGGTGGACCGCCTCCCCGTCGCGCCCGAGCGAACGTGCGAGGAGGGCGCCTCGCAGCCGCGCCAAGGCCTCCAGGTTGCGAACCCTTCCGGTTTCGGCCTTCGACCGCGCGCCGGCCCACCGCCCGATCCCGAGGAAGGCCTCGAGGGCCTCCTTCGAACGCGGAGGATTCTCCCCGAGACGGATCTCGGCAACCGCCAGGAGCGCCTCGCCCCGGGCGCCGGAACGCTCGGGCACGGCCTCCAACGCGCGCAGCGCCCCCTCCCCATCTCCCTCGACCTTCCGCGCCAGGCCGATCAGGAGCCGCGCCTCCGGAACGGCGTCGCCCGCGGGATAGCGCGCGAGGAAGGCCTCGGCGATCCCGACCGCCCGGCGCCGGTCGTCGGGGTCCGCCATCACGGCCGAGGGATCCGGGGACGGGATCGTCGCGTTGAGGGCAATCCGGAGGGTGCTCTCGCCCTCGGGAGAATCCGGATGGGCACGCCAGGCCGTCCATGCCGCTTCGGCGGCTTCCGGGGCCATTCCCTCCGCGCGGAACTTCTCGGCCCGGGAACGCAGGATTTCCGAAAGAATCACGCCATCCGGTTCCTCGACGGCTTTTCGGGCGGCTTCCGATTCCGCCCGCCGCGCGTCGTCGGCGTTTCCGTCGGCCGCCGCCTTCGCCGCGATCTCCCGCCACTCCCTCGCCGTCCGGCGGCCCGGAAAATGCAGGGAGAGCAGCGCGCGCCCCATCTCCGTCCAGGCATCCTCGCGATCCAGGATCGAGCCCAAAGCCTCCTCGGCCTCCGCCTCCCGCCCCTCGGCGGCAAGGATTCCGGACTGTTCGATCCGGCCCGAAAGCAGCAGCAGCTCCGAATCCTCGCCCAATCCCGCCTCCCCCTCCGCGAACATCCGCCCGGCCTCCCGGGAATCCCCGCGCGCGAGGGCGGCGAGCGCGCGGAGGTGCGTCGCCGACGGCCGGATTCGCGCCAACGTCCGCTCAAGGGCCTCCCGCGTCTCGCGTGTCGCGGCGGGTCCGGCGACAAGCGATTGGACGGCGTCGAGAACCTCCACGGATTCGGCGGGGCGGCTCGCGGCCAGGAGCGCCCGGGCGCGGAACACGGCGGCCCAGACGGCGCTCGGCGAGCCTGCGCCCTCCTCGGAGATGGCGGTGAACGCGGAAACGGCGCGCTCGAGCGGCGCGTTCTTGTCGGCCGAGCCTTCGCGCTCGAGGGCGAGCCCCGCAAGTAGCGAAGCCTGCGCGCCGAGGAACCGGACCTCGGGGATCCGAAGGGGATCCAGGGAGGCCTCCCCCATCTCGGGCAGAAAGCCGTCCCGCGACGCCCGGAACCGGACCCGCTCGCAGGCCTCTTCCGCGAGAAGCGAGAGCCGCCGCGCCTCCGCGAGCCCTCCGGGTCCCGGATCGGGATACGAGCGCACGAGGATGGGAGCGATCGCCTTCGCCTTCTCGATGCAGGCTCGGGCGGCCATGGCCTCGAACTGCCCCGACGCGGGCCACGGGATCGGCTTCTCGGCGCGCTCGGAAGCCGCCCGGACCTTGGCAAGCGCAAGGGAGGGATGCCCCTCCTCGAGCAGACGCCTGGCCGCGTCGAGCTCCTGGAGGACGTCCGGCACCAGCGGCTCCGCAAGCGCCGCGACAAGAAGGCCGCAGCCGAGGGCAATCGCGGATGGCGTCATGTTTCCCCCAGGGATTATCGCTCCCGCCGCCCCGTTCCGCGAGCCGCACCCCCCGGCTGAAGACCTTAGACCTTAGACCATAGACCCCTGCCCCCGCGCCGCCCCCAGAGGCGGCAGCGCGAAATAGATTCCCGTCAGGAAGAGCGC
>CAYHQZ010000296.1:0-4171 GCA_964358555.1 uncultured Planctomycetia bacterium | reverse complement strand
CGCCGGGGAACGCCGACCGGCATCTCCGGAAAAACGCCTGCCCTGCGGCGTAGTCGTCCACGACGAGGACGGAGACCCGGCCTCGGAGGCGGGCGAGGGCCCGCAAGGGATCGCCGTGGAAGGAGCGGCAGGGGAAGCGGGAGGCGCGCAGGAAGGCTTTGGGTTCCCGCTCGGCGTCGCGCGCGAGGAAGACGGAGCGGCGGCCCCGGCGGCGCAGCGCCTCGGCGAGGCGGATGCAGCGGGCGACGTGGCCCCAGCCGACGCCTTTTCCCCCGCCGCAGACGAATGCGATCACGCGAGGGCCCTCCGGAGCGCGTCCGCCGTCCGGTCCTGCTCCTCGTCCGTAAGCCCGGGGAAGATCGGCAGGCTCACACAGGCGTCGTAGAAGGCCTCCGCCTTCGGGAACGACCCGCGCGCGGTCCCGAGGAGACGGCGGTAGTAGGGATGCAGGTGGACGGGGACGTAGTGCACCTGGACGCCGATCCCGGCCGCGCGCAGGCGATCGAAGACGAGGCGACGGCGCTGGGCGCCGCCGTCGATCCGCACGACGTAGAGATGCCACGCCGGCCGGGCGCCCGGCCGGACGGCGGGAAGGCGAAGGCCCGGGAAGCCGGCCAGGAGGCGGGCGTAACGCTCTGCGATCGCGCGGCGGCGGGCGAGGAAGCCGTCCAGTTTTCCCAGTTGCGAAAGGCCGAGGGCGCACTGGAAGTCCGTGATCCGGTGGTTTCCGCCGAGGGACTGCATCTCGTAGTACCAGCCGCCCGCCTCCTCCGGATGCTCCCAGCCGCCGGATTCCCGCGCGAGGCCGTGGTCCCGGAAGCGTCGGAGGCGGCCCGCGAAATCCGGATCGTCGGTGGTGACGGCGCCCCCCTCCCCCGTCGTCATCGTCTTCACGGGGTGGAAGGAGAAGACCGACATCGCGGCGAGGCGCCCGCTGCCGACGGGCGTCCGGACGCCGCCGGGTGATATCTCGGCGCCGAAGGCGTGACAGGCGTCGGCGAGGAGCGGAATCCCGCGGGCGGCGGCGAGGGCGCCCAGGCGGGCGTAGTCGCAGGGATGGCCCGCGTAGTCCATCGCCAGGATGGCGCGCGTCCGCGGCGTGATTCTCGCTTCGACCTCGGCCGGATCGATGGAACCGGTTTCCGAATCGATATCCGCAAGGACGGGGCGCGCTCCCGCGTGGACGATCGCGTTCGCGGTCGCGACGAACGTGTTGGGCGTCGTGATGACCTCGTCGCCGGGGGACAGCCCCAGGGCGTCGGCGGCCGCGTAGAGCGCGGAAGTGCCGCTCGAGAAGGCGACGACGTGCCGGGCCTCGACCCGGGCCGCAACTGCGGCTTCAAAGGCCTCCACCGTCGGGCCCTGCGTGATCCGTTCCCCCCGGAGCGCCGCCGCGACGGCCTCGAAATCCGTCTTGTCGAGGGAATGGCGACCGTAGGGAATCACGGCGCCTCCGCCCCCTCCAGTTCGACGCGGGGGACGAGGCGACGCAGGTCCTCGATCCCGAGCCATCGGGTGTTCGTGTCGCTCGCGTAGCGGAAGCCGACCGGCAGGCGGGGGCTCGCCGGCGGGTTCCACTCTGGCAGGGTCGCCGCGCCCGAACGAAACATGTAATGGGGCCCGAGATCCCAGCCATCCCGGCTGTCCTCCTCCGAAAGCAGGACCTCATGGAGCTTCTCGCCGGGGCGGATCCCGATCTCCTTCAGGGGACACCCGGGGGCGAGAGCCGCCGCGAGATCCGCGACCTTCATGCTCGGGATCTTCGGGATGAAGATCTCGCCGCCCTGCATGCGTTCCAGGGCGAAGAGCACCAAGTCCACGGACTCCTTGAGGGAAATCCAGAACCGGGTCATCCGGCTGTCCGTAATCGTCAGCAGGCCTTTTTTCTTCTGCTCGAGGAACAGCGGGATCACGCTGCCGCGCGAGCCGACGACGTTGCCGTAGCGGACGCAGGCGAAACGGGTCGGGTGGGTCCCCACGTAGGCGTTGCCGTTGACGAAAATCTTCTCGGCGCAGAGCTTGGTGGCGCCGTAGAGGTTCACGGGATTCGCGGCCTTGTCGGTCGAGAGGGCCACGACGCGCGGCACGCCCCTATCGATCGCCGCTTCGACGATGTTCTGGGCGCCGAGGATGTTCGTCTTCACCGCCTCAAAGGGATTGTATTCGCAGGCGGGGATCTGCTTCAGCGCGGCCGCGTGCACGACGATGTCCACGCCGTCGAAGGCGCGCAGGAGGCGATCCTTGTCGCGGACATCGCCCAGGAAGAAGCGGAGCCGCTTGTCGGGGAACGCCTTCGCCATCTCGTTCTGCTTCCACTCGTCGCGGGAGAACACGGCCACGCGCCGCGGATCCGCCGATTCCAGAAGCCGCCCGACGAAGGCCCGGCCGAACGAGCCGGTCCCGCCCGTCACGAGAATGGATGCGCCGGAGAGTTTCATGAATCACCTCACGCGGGAAGAAGGGTGAAGGGGTCGAGAACAATCGCCCCGCGGCGGCGGCACTCGGGCACGAGGCCTGCCACGGAAGGATCGGCCAGCAGGACAAGATCGAAATCGAGGCGGGATAAGTCGGCTTCGGAAAGGACGGAATGGCCGAGGAACTTCCCGCCGCCGGTTCCGACGATCTCGGAAAGCGCGACAGGGGTCTCCCGCAAGGCCAGATACGCAATCTCCGCCATCTCCCCCGTCCCGAGGAGGACCGCACGCTTTGCACCCGCCTTGGCGGCGGCTTCGAGGTCTTTGCGGAGGCGCGCGCGGGCGTCGCGGTAGAACTGGAAGGAGTAGCGGAGGTACTCGACGGTGAGGCGGGACTTTTCGGTGAAGCCTTTGGGGGTGAGCCAGTAGCGGATCCGGCGGCCGGGGGCGGTGGTGACTTTGATGTAGCCTTTGCGGGCGAGGCGCTTCAGGAAGGCGTTCACCAGGCCCAAGGCGACGCCTAGGCGCGTGGAAAGCGAACGCTGGGTGACGTCGCCTCCCGTCTCCAGGGTGGAGAGGATCTCGAGGGCCCGCAGATCCGCGGCCTCGGGGGGGCGGGCGGCCTCGGTGTTCATAAAATGAACATACGTCGACGGGCAGGGGAAAGCAAGGGGGCTAGACTGCTGCCATGCAGAAACGCCCCTTCGGCTCCGCCGGCCGGGCCGTTTCCGAAATCGGGTTCGGGGGGTGGGCCATCGGGGGGCGCTGGGGGCCCTCCGACGACGAGGCTTCGCGCGCCGCGATCCGGCGGGCGCTGGAATTGGGGGTGGACTTTTTCGACACCTCGGACACCTACGGGGTGGGGCGCAGCGAGAAGCTCATCGGCGAGGTGCTCGCGGAGGCTAAGTCGAAGGCGTTCGTCGCAACGAAGGTCGGCAACAACCTCTGGACGCCGGACGGGCGCAAGCACTTCGATCGGCCTTGGATGGAGGAGCACTGCGACTGGAGCCTCAAGAACCTGAAGCGCGAGGTCCTCGACCTGTGGCAGCTCCACGGGCCGCCCGAGGCGGTGCTGCGCGGCGGGGCCGTCTTCGGGATCCTCGAGGACTTCAAGCGCAAGGGAAAGATCCGGGCCTACGGCGTCTCGATCGAGGGCTCGCCCGCGCTCGGCCTGCTCGCGATGGAGAAGGCGCCGGGGCTTTCGAGCCTCCAGGTCCTCTTGAACCTCCTGGAGCCCGGCGTGGCATCCGAGCTCTTGCCGGCGGCGAAGGCGAAGGGGGTCGCGATCATCGTGCGGGTGCCGCTGGCGTCGGGGACGCTCTCGGGGAAGTATCGCGAGGACGCGCGGCCTTTCTCGGGCGACGATCACCGGCTCGAGTGGCCCGAATCGAAGTGGAGATCGATGGTCCGGAAGGCCCGCCTCTTCGAGCCGCTCGCGAAGCCAAATCGCTCGCTTTCGCAGGCGGCCATCCGCTACGTCCTCTCGTTCGACGCGGTGTCTGTGGTCATCCCCGGCGCCCGCACGGCCGCCCAAGCCGAGCAAAACGTCGCGGCCGCGAACGCCGCCCCCCTCTCGCCGGACGAGCTCGCCTGGATCGCGAGCGTCCAGCGCGAGGAGCTCCCGAAGATCAAGGGGTAGGCGGCGGCGTTCCGTATCTGGGATTCAAACCGGGCACGGGCGAGGGGTGGGGGCTCGGCTCGCGCTCCCGGTCTCCGCGCGGTCCACGGCAGGTAGACGAATTCATGGCGTTGGACCG
>CAYHQZ010000295.1:0-4207 GCA_964358555.1 uncultured Planctomycetia bacterium | reverse complement strand
GCGTTGGACCGCGCGTCGACAGGTCGCCACGATCCGAGCCCCCGCCCCTCGCCCTTCTTATTCTTCGTGCCAGGAATACAGGGGTCGGCGCCGCAATCATCGCTCTCCTTCTCCCCCCGCGCCCCTTCGCGTAGCATGCCCGTGGGAAGGGCATGCGAAGGGACACGGAATGAAACGACGGGATCCGCGCGCCGTCCTGCGCCTCGCGCTCGCGGGCGCCCTTGCCGCGGGCTTCCTGGCGAGCCTCCCCGCCGGCGCGGCCCAGAAGAGGGGCGCGCGCGACAAGAAGCCGCCGCCGGCCGCGAAACGGCCGAAGCCTTCGGCAAAACCGGGAAAGGGCGCCGTCCCCGCCGCGACCGAGGACCACGTGGTCTCCCTCGACAGCCTCGGAATCGCAACCCAGCGCTACGCGAAGGCCGGCACCAACGCCCTCGGGGCCGCCGTCTTCACGGGCTCCGTCTGCAACCCCACGGGCGGCGCCCTCGAGAACGTGACCGTCGAGGCCGACGCCGCGGCCCCCGGCGCCGCAGGCGCCGTGCATGCGCCGGGCGAAATGCTCGGGACGATCCGCCCCGGCGGCGCCGTCCCGTTCCGGCTGACGCTCCCGGGCCTTCGGCTCGTCGGCTCCTGGGCGATCACGGTCAAGTTCCGGCAGAACGGCGAGCAGAAGACGGACGTGTTCTCCGGCGGCGTGGGCGATCCCGACGGGGCGATGGCGCCCTCCGGTCCCTCGCGCGGCGGCGATCGGACGGCGGGGAATCCCGGCGGCTTCGTCATCCGTCGCACCGAGAAGACGCCGCCCTCGGATCTGCTGAACGCGGGCCTCAAGGACTCGAAGCCCGTCCGGTTCTCGGCCCTGCGCGCCGACTTCGATCCCTCGACGGGCCTGCTCGTCGTGCGCGGCCGCTACCAGAACGCGGGCGACATCCCCCTCGCGAGCGTCTCCATCGAGATGGACTGCTCGTCCCCCGACGGCGGCGGCTCGTCCTTCACGATCCCGCTCTCCGACCGGACGGTCGCGCCCGGCCAGTGGAAGGATTTCTCGTCGAAATTCCCCGACTCCCGCTGGTACGCCGACGTAGACCGCGTCGCCTGCCAGATCCGCTACACCTACCAGCCGCAGGAGAGCGAGGAAGGCGAGACGCCGATCGAGGGGATGACAATCGATCCCGCGATGCCCGATCCCCCGAAGCCCGCCGTGAAGGTTCCGGAGCCCGCGCCGCTGCCCGCCCCCGATCCCACGCTGCCGATCCCCGTGGCCGTCCCCGGAAAGCCCGGCCTGCCGGCATCCCTTTCCTACAAGGCCTCCCCCGCCGAGGCGAATTCGCTGCACGTGGAGACCTGCCGGCTGACGCGCCGGGCCGACGAGTCCTACGACGTCGAGGGCGAGATCCGCAACGGCACCCCCGAAACCGTGGAGACATCGCGGATCCTGCTGGAGCTTCTCGACGGCTCCGACAAGGTCATCCGCGCGCACCCCGAGGCGACCCCCGGCACGCTCGCGCCCAGCGGAACGCGCGCCTTCCGCTACGCAATCCCCAAGCCCCTCCTCTTCAAGCGCTTCCAGATCCGCGTCGAAGGCTCCGTCACGCGCACGAAGAAGGTCCCCGCCGCCGCGACCGAGCCGGCGGGGCGATAAACCGGGACCCGTCAGTTCGAGAAGTTCATCCCCGGGAAGAAGGGGATGAGCGGGATGACGATGTCGGGCGGGTGCGGCACGAAGTCGAAGAACGTCCAGAAGCCCATCTCGTCCTCCGACGTGCACTTGAAGGCCTGGCCGTTCGCCGCGATTCCCTTGATGTAGATGTCGTACTGCTTCGCGTAGAGCTTCAGGTGGGGCCACATGATGACGAGCGATGGCGGCTTGCTGCCCCCGCCGCCGATGTGCGCCGCGTGGGAATCCCCGCCGAAGGCTTCCTGGAGCGCGAGGAGCGCGCCCTTCTCCTCGATGTCCTCGAGGAGGCTCTTGCCCGTGATGTACTCGCCGTCGTCCGTGACGTGGAGGATGAGCTGGGGGCGTTCCTCGCGCTTCATCTTCAGGTCCTCCATCCATTGCGAGAAGCGCTCGTTCAGCCGGTCGAGGAGATCCGATTGCGCCTGGACGTTCCCCTTGTAGATGCCGCGGTTGAACGGCGCGGCGACGAGGGTCTTGCCGGCGAGGAACTGGAAGTTCGGCTCCTTCAGCGTAAGCCCCTTCTTGTTCGCGGGGAGCTTGGGATGGACCGGCTCCTTCGCCGCGAGGCCCTTCTTGTTCGCGGGGAGCGTCGGCTCCTTCAGCGTAAGCCCCTTCTTGTTCGCGGGCATTCGGGGCTCGGCCGGCTCCGGTCCCGCCGAGGGAGAGCGATCGTCCGAACCGGAGGCGCCCTTCCCCTCGGAGTCCGGCGACGCCGGCAGGCGGACCGCGTAGAGGTCGGCGAGGGCCGCGAGGTTCACCGCGACGAGCGGGGACTTCGAGTCCTTGAGCGCCGGCGGGGCGAGCTTCTCCCACGGCACGACCTTCACCTGCCAGCCGGGAACGGAGGGAGGCGCGGCGCGGACCCCCGGCGGCGCCGCGTAATAGACCGGCACGGGCTTCGACGCCGTGAGGCCGGAGGCCTTGAAGAGGGGCACGACGTTCTCTTCCGCCATCACGATGCACCAGCGCCCGACGTCCATGATGTTCACGAGGCGGTTGTTCGGAACGACCATCTTCGGCCGCTCGGGCGCCCGGAATTCCAGGCGCGCGCACATGTGCTGGAAAGGCGCGAGGATCTTGTCGCCCGGGTCCAGACTGTAGACGGTCGGGTCCATTTCGGTGTCCATGAACACGGGCAGGCTGAAGTCCCATCCGCCGAGGCTCCCCGCGGGCGGGGGCGGGGTGATCTTGATCTCGTGCGCGGCCACCTGCTCCATCTTGAATCCGGTGCCGACGAACATGTCAGGCTTCAAAAGCGTCAGCTTCCCCCCTCCCCGCAGCAAAACCCGGATGCTCGAGTCCGCGGCGGCGTACTGCCCCCCGATGGAGAAGTGCACGACGGCGCCGACGGGAAAATACGGCCGCTTCGCGAACCGGAGCAGGAGCTTTTCATACTCGTCATAGGTGTCGTAGCCGCCCGGATAGACCGTCTCGATGGTCGCCTCGACCCGCGGGCCGTTCGTGGGAATGAGCGAGAGGGACTGGATGGTCGCGCGCCCCGTCGCCGCGGCTTCGCCCCGCGAGGACTTCGTGCCCGGATCGGAGTAGGCGCAGGCGCTCGCGAAGAGGCACATCGTGAACCGGTAATCGCGGCCGGGCTGGAGGCGGATGGGCAGGCGCGGGTCCGTGTAGGACTGGCCGAACGCGGGGAAGAAGGCCGCCATGCCCATGGCGTCCCGATAGATGCGGCAGCTCAACGACTGGCCGCCGGTCCTGTCCTCCGCGGTGAGCGTGAGGGTCACCGTGGAGAACCCGCCGCCGCATTCGCCGCCCGCCGCCGAGCAGTCGGAATAGAGAAGGCCTATCTGGGCGGCGACGTCCACGTCGATGATGTCCTTTCCGTCGTAGTGGAAGTCCCAGTAGATGGAGGCGCTGTCCGTCATGCCGATTCCCTTGTCCTCCGCCGCAACCGAAAGTTCCCCCGACGAGGAGCCCGCGCCTTCCCCTCCGTCGAAGGGGGGCGCCTTCGTCGGGAAGGTCGTGGTCCCCTCGGTGGTCTTCCCGAACAGGCGGAGCCAGTCCGCGAAGGGAATCCGGCGGGCGCGGGGCACGACGAGAAGGACCTGCGTCGTGGGCTTCGGCGGGTTCTTGAACTCCGGGATGGCGGGAAGCCGGGACGAGCGATCGACCTGGGGCTCCGCCTTCGCCGGGCGCTTCGTCGCCGCCGGGACGCGCGGCGGCGGCGCGGACGCCGGCACGGGAACGGCGGCGAGGAAGGCGAATGCGGCGAGGGCCGGGAGGACCCGGCGGGGCGAAAGAACGGAAACCGGACGGCGGACGGAACGAGCCATGGACAATCTCCTTTTCATCGAGGTGCGAACGGAGCCGAGCATGCGCGCATCCCGCCCTCCGGCGGGCGCGGAAAGTCTACATCTTCCCTGCGCCTCCGGGGTTCCATGAACATGCCAAGGATCTCCTGTTTCTTATTCCCGCGGCAGGGCGATAAACCGGGTCCGGGCGAGGGGCGGGGGCTCGGCTCTTGCTCCCGGTCTCCTCGCGGTCCACGAAAGGTAGACGAATTCATGGCGTTGG
>CAYHQZ010000294.1:0-4211 GCA_964358555.1 uncultured Planctomycetia bacterium | reverse complement strand
CGGATGAGGGGCTGCCTGTGGTCACGAAGGACGCGCTGGCGGGGAAGCACGGCGAGTACGACATGGTGCTGGCGAATCCGCCGTTCGGGAAGAAGAGCAGCGTCACCATCGTGAACGAGGCGGGGGATCAGCAGAAGGAGTCGCTCGTCATCAACCGCGACGATTTCTGGGCGTCTACGAGCAACAAACAGCTGAATTTCCTCCAGCACATCTTCACCATCCTGAAGCAGCACGGCCGCGCGGCCGTGGTCCTGCCGGACAATGTCCTCTTCGAGGGCGGGGCGGGGGAGACGATCCGCCGCGAAATCCTGAAGCAGGCCGACGTCCATACCCTGCTGAGGCTGCCCACCGGCATCTTCTACGCCCAGGGCGTGAAGGCGAACGTCCTCTTCTTCGACCGCAAGCCCGCCAGCGAAACGCCGTGGACCCAGAAGCTCTGGATCTACGATCTGCGGACCAATATGCACTTCACGCTCAAGGAAAGCACCCTGAAGCGCTCCGACCTCGACGACTTCGTGGCCTGCTGGTTCGGAAACGCAGGCCCCGCCGCCGCGAAGGCCGGCAAGAAGACGACCCACGAGGACCGCCACCACCGCGTGGAAACCGAGCGATTCAAGGCATATGCCTACGAGGACCTCCTGAAGCGCGACAAGGTGAACCTGGACATCTTCTGGCTCAAGGACGAATCCCTGGAGGAATCCGCGAACCTCCCCGCCCCCGAAGTCATTGCGAAAGATATCGCCGACGATCTGGAAGCCGCCCTGGAGCAGTTCGGAACGATTGCCGACGACTTGAAGGAATAGGCGCGGGGCCGGTTCCGCGTCCCGGACGTCAGGCCGGCCGGCCGCCGATTCCGAGGAGCGCTTCGACGGCCTCGAACACGGGCGCGCGGTCCACGTCGGAGAGGACGTGGTTGCCGCGGTCGAGGGCGAGAAACCGGATGTTTGGTCCGCCCGCTTTCGCGACTTCCTCGCCGTGGGCGAAGGGAACGGTGTCGTCGGCGCGCGAGGAAACGACGAGGCCGGGCCTTCCGCCGATCGCCGCGAGGTGCCTTCTTGCGTCCGAGGCCTCCTCCGCCTCCCTCGAGAGCGTTCCGAACCGCCGCGCCAGCGCGATTCGGGCGTCGGGGTTGTCGCGCAGGATTTCGGGAATCGAGGCGAACGGGGCGATGGCGAAGAAGCCGCGGGCGGAGGGGCGGCGCGCGCAGGCGGCGATGGCCATCGTGGCGCCGGTGCTCTGGCCGCCGAACCAGACGCCGAGGCCGCGGGATTCCAGGACCGCGGCGGCGGAAATCATGTCGTCCGGCCAGCGCGCGAGGTCCGGCGCGCCGGTCGAGGGCGCGAACCCGCGTTGGAAGAACCGCAGGCCCGCCACGCCGTTTCCCGCGAGCCGCTCGAGCAGATCGTCGAATCGGTGCGAGCCCCCCCAGCCGTGCGAGAAGACCACGCCGAGCGACGCGGCGCCGTCCGGCTCGAAGAGGACCGCGTCGAGGACGGCCCCGGGAACCGGAAGCGAGAGCGGAACGCGGCGCATGGCTAGGGAGATCCGTGCCGCCGCAGCAGCCCCCCGTAGGCGTCGATCCGGCGGTCGCGCAGGAAAGGCCAGAGCCGCCGGGTTCGATCGATCTCGGCGAGGTCGAGGCGCGCGAGGAGCAGGGCCTCGCCGCTCGCGCCTGATTCCGCGAGGACGCGGCCGAAGGGGTCCGAGACGAACGAGCCGCCCCAGAACTCGAGGTCGCCCTCGACGCCGACGCGGTTCACGCTCGCGACGAACACCCCGTTCGCAATGGCGTGAGCGCGCTGGATCGTCCGCCATGCGTCCGCCTGCGCGGCGCGGAGGGCGGCCGGGTCCTCGCGGTGCCAGCCGATGGCGGTGGGGTAGAGGAGGACCTGCGCCCCGGCGAGCGCCGCGAGCCTCGCCGCCTCGGGAAACCACTGATCCCAGCAGACGAGGACGGAGACGGAGGCCCCGCCGAGGGCGGCGACGGGGACGCCGAGGTCGCCTGGGACGAAATAGTATTTCTCGTAGAAGCGGGGATCGTCCGGGATGTGCATCTTTCGGTAGACGGAGGCGATGCGCCCGGTTGCGTCGATCGCGACGGCGGTGTTGTGGTGGATTCCCGCCGCCCGCCGCTCGAACACCGATCCGATGACGGCGACGCGGTGGCGTTTCGCTGCGTGCGCGAGGGCGTCCGTCGTGGGGCCGGGGACCGTCTCCGCGAGGTCGAAGGCCGCGGGGTCCTCCGCCTGGCAGAAGTAGCGCGTCCGAAAGAGCTCGGGCAGGCAGACGAGCCCCGCCCCCCGCCGCGCCGCCTCCCCGATCCGCGAGACGGCCTTCTTGAGGTTCTCGCCGGGCTTCGGCGAACATCTCATTTGCACGAGCGCGATGGACAGCGATCCCGACGATGGTTTTGATTGAAGACCCAGGAGGGGGCGGGGCGCGGACCGTAGCGACCTGTCGGAGCGCGGTCCAACGCCATGAATTCGTCTACCTTCCGTGGACCGCGCGGAGACCGGGAGCCTAGGGCCGCGCCCCTCCCCCGACGCGCGAGTCATCAGGCCCCCTTCCCGAAGTCGATCTCGCCTTTCTTGACGCCCACCTTCACCCGCTCGCCGTCCTTCACGGCGCCCTGGAGGAGCCGTTCCGCGAGGGCGTCGACGATTTGCGTCTGGACGACGCGCTTCAAGGGTCGCGCCCCGAACTGCGGATCGAAGCCCTCCTTCGCGAGCAGGTCCTTCGCCTCGTCGGAGACGTCCAGCGAGATCGAGCGGGCGGCGAGGAGCATTCGCACGCGCTCCAACTGGATGTCCACGATCTTCCGGATCTCGTCCCGCCCCAGGGGATGGAAGGGGATGGTCTCGTCGATCCGGTTCAGGAATTCAGGCCTAAACCGGCGGCGCAGCAGCGCCAGCGCCTCCTTCTCGCCCTCCTCGGCGCGGCCGGCCTCCACCGCGTCGAAGATCTCCCGGCTGCCGAGATTCGAGGTGAGGATGATGACGCAGTTGCGGAAGTTCACGGTGCGGCCCTGGCCGTCGGTGAGCCGGCCGTCGTCGAACATCTGCAGCAGCACGTTCAGGACCTCGTCGTGGGCCTTCTCGACCTCGTCGAAGAGCACGACCGCGTAGGGGCGCCTCCGGACCTGCTCGGTCAGCGCGCCGCCCTCCTCGTAGCCGATGTAGCCTGGCGGGGCGCCCAGCATCCGCGAGACCGTGTGCTTCTCCATGTATTCCGACATGTCGACCCGGACGAGGGCCTGCTCGGAATCGAAGAGGAACTCGGCCAGCGCCTTCGCAAGTTCGGTCTTCCCCACGCCCGTGGGCCCCAGGAAGAGGAAGACGCCGGCCGGCCGGTTCGGGTCCTGCAGGCCCGAGCGGGCGCGGCGGATCGCCTTCGAGACGGCCGTGACGGCCGCCGCCTGCCCCACGACGCGCTTCGAGATCCGCTCCTCCATCTTCAAAAGTTTCTCGCGTTCGCCCTCGAGCATCCGCGAGACGGGGATCCCGGTCCAGCGTGCGACGACCTCGGCCACGTCCTCCTCGCCGACCTCCTCCTTCAGGAGCGCCGCGTTCTTCTGGAGGGCCCGCAGCCGGTCGTTTTGGACGTCGATCTCCTTCTGGAGGCCCGGCCGAAGGCTATAACGGATCTCGGCGACCCTCTCGAGGTTGCCCTGGCGGGTGGCGCGCTCCTCCTCGGTGCCCAGCGCCTCGAGGCGCTGCTTCGCGCCCCGGATCGCCTGGACGACGCCCTTCTCGGATTCCCACTGGGCTTTCAGCCGGCTGCCCTCCTCCTTCAGGTCCGCGAGCGTCTTTTCCAGGCGCCCGCGGCGCGCCGCGGAGGCGGCGTCCGTCTCCTTCTTGAGCGCCGCGATCTCGACCTCGGTCTGCATCCGTCGCCGCTCGATGGCGTCCACCTCCGAGGGCATCGAGTCGATTTCCATCCGGATGTGCGAAGCCGCCTCGTCCACGAGGTCGATGGCCTTGTCGGGCAGGAACCGCTCCGTGATGTAGCGGGCCGACAGCGTCGCGGCGGCGACGAGGGCCTCGTCCTGGATCCGGACACCGTGGTGGACCTCGTAGCGCTCCTTCAGGCCGCGCAGGATCGCGATCGTGTCCTCCACGGAGGGCTCGCCCACGACGATGGGCTGGAACCGCCGCTCGAGGGCGGCGTCCTTCTCGATGTGCTGGCGGTACTCGTCCAGCGTCGTGGCGCCG
>CAYHQZ010000293.1:0-4231 GCA_964358555.1 uncultured Planctomycetia bacterium | reverse complement strand
CTGCTCGTGGATCTCCTTGAGCATGAAGTGGGGCCACTCGCCCTTGTCGGCGACGGAGTGCGTGGAGGGCACGCGGACGAACGCGGGGGGATTCAAGGATTTGAAAGCGCTGCGCATTTCTTGAATCAACTTTTTCTGCGACTTCGGGAAATCGCCTTTTTCGACCTGCTCCTCTGTCGGAAGCGGATTCCCAAATTGCGCCTCATGGAGAATTAACGGGACCATCTTCCAATCGTCTTCTCCATCCTTCCTTGTCCTCAACAGATTCATCACCCAGGCGCTGGAACTCCCGCGCTGCAGTTTCACAACGTCTCCGTCCTTGAGGGCCAGCACCCAGGGGATCCGCGCGGCCAGGGCCAAAGGATCGGAGGCGATCCAGATCGAGCCGTCCGCGCCCGCGCCCGCGACCAGCGGGCTTCGGTTGCGCGCGACCACGATCGTGTCCGGGACGTTCGCGTGGATCGCGGCGACCGCCCAGGCGTCGTGCGGGAACTTCGAGAGCGCGGAGGCGACCGCGCCGGCGAGATCGCTTCGGGGGTCGCGCCCCTCGAGGGCGTCCTCGATCTCGTGGGCGATGACCTCGGAATCGGTCTCCGAGACGAACCGGTGGCCGGCGAGCGCGAGCCTTGAGCGGTGGGCCGCCGCCCGTTCGATGATCCCGTTGTGGACGATCGCGAGTTTCCCTTCGCAGTCGAGGTGGGGATGGGCATTCGCCTGCGTCACGGCCCCGTGGGTGGCCCAGCGGGTGTGGGCGATCCCGAGGGTGCCGGAGAGATCCGCCCCCGCGGAAGCGCGCGCGAGGTCGTCCACCCGGCCGGGGAGCTTGCACACCCGGATCCCGCCGGCCCCGAGAACCGCCGCCCCCGCGGAGTCGTAGCCGCGGTATTCAAGGCGCCGAAGCCCCTCCAACAGGATCGGCAGCGCGTCCTCGCGCCCGACATAGCCGACCACGCCGCACATCGGTATCGCGGCCCTTCGGGGCGCTCCCGCTCCCGTTATAGGGGCGGCTCGTCCTCTTGCCGCTTGCGGGTCGTGGCGGCGGGAGCGGGCCCCTTGGTCTTCTTGAGGGAAAGCCCGATCTTGCGCTCGTCGGGATCGACGCGAAGGATGCGGACGTCGACGACGTCGCCGACCTTCACGACCTCCTCCGGCTTGTCGACTTTCCGGTCGGACAACTCGGAGATGTGCAGCAAGCCCTCGAGACCGGGCTCGAGCTCGACGAAGACGCCGAAGTTCGTGATCTTCGTGACCGTCCCGGTGACGATGCTGCGGACGGGGAACTTCTCGGGGATGGACGTCTCCCAGGGGTTTTCCTGGAGCTGCTTCAAGCCCAGCGCGATGCGCTTCTTCTCGGGATCGACCGAAAGGACGATGCACTCGACCTCGACGCTCTTCTTCACGACCTCGGAGGGCTGGGCGACCTTCTTCGTCCAGGACATGTCGGAGACATGCAGGAGTCCGTCGATGCCCTCCTCGATCTCGACAAAGGCGCCGTAGGAGGTGAGGTTCCGGATCTTGCCCTTCACGCGGGTCCCGACGGGGTACTTTTCCTTGACCTGGGTCCAGGGGTTGACCCCCGCCTGCTTCATCCCGAGGGAGATCTCCTGCTTCTCGCGGTTGATCCCGAGGATCACGACCTCGGCCTCGTCGCCAATCTTCACCACCTCGGTCGGGTGGTTGATCCGCTTCGTCCAGGACATCTCGGAAATGTGGACCAATCCCTCGATCCCGTCCTCGAGCTTCACGAAGGAGCCGTAGGAGACGATATTGACGACCTTGCCCTTCACGCGGGTCCCGACGGGGTATTTGCCTTCGACATGCTCCCAGGGGCTCGCGCCCTTCTGCTTCAGGCCCAGCGAGATCTTCTCCTTGGCCCGGTCCACGTCGAGGACCATGACCTCGAGGCGCTGGCCGACCTGCAGCATCTCGGACGGATGGCCGATGCGGCCCCACGCCATGTCGGTGATGTGCAAGAGGCCGTCGATCCCGCCGAGGTCGATGAAGGCGCCGAAGTCCGCGAGGTTCTTGACCTCGCCGACCCGGATTTCGCCAGGCTGGATGCTGTCCAGGAGGTCCTTCTTCTGCTTCTCGCGCTGCTCCTCGAGGAGGCGGCGGCGGGAGACGACGATATTGCGCCGCTCCGAATCGACCTTGAGAACCTTGCACTCGATCTCCTGGCCGACGAACTCCCCGATGTCCGGGACGCGCCGGATGGCGATCTGGGAGGCGGGAAGGAAGACGGGCACCCCGATGTCGACGAGGAGGCCGCCCTTGATCTTCTTCACGACCTTCCCGCGGACGGTATCGCCCTCGCGCTTCTCGGAGACGATCCGCTCCCAGCCCCGGATGCGGTCGGCCCGCTGCTTGGAAATCGAGATCAGGCCGGCCATGTCGTCGATCTGCTCGACCAGGACCTCGACCTCGTCCCCTTCCTTGACCTCGCCTTCGCCCCATTCGAAGCGCTCGAGGAGGGCCTCGGACTTGTAGCCGACGTCCACCACGATCTCCGTATCGGAGACGTGAAGCACGCGCCCCTTCACGATCTTCCCGACGGCGAAGGGGGTGACGGCCTGCTCGTGGAGGCGGTCGACGTCAGACGGGGAGCCGAGGATTGCGTCGATTTCCTGTTCGATGTCTCGGACATCGACGCCGTGGTCTTCGAGGAGAACGAGGTTAGGCATCTATGAGGGGGCGGATTATAGGAAGGTCTCCCTCATGTTGCAAGGAGGTCTTCGACCCGGGCCCGGACGGCCCCCGCCGGATCGTCCCCGAGGGCCTCCAGGCGGACGGGCTCGCCGAAGGAGATGCGAACGGGCGAAGGCCTCGGAAGCAGGCGGCCCGGGGGCCAGGCCCGCCAGCATCCGTCGACGCACACGGGCACCACGGGGACGTCCGCCTGGCGGGCAAGGAAGAGGGCGCCGCGCCGGAATTCGCGCAATACCCCTCGGACCCCCCGGGAGCCCTCCGGGAAGATGACCATGCCGCAGCCCTCCCGAATCGCCTCGACGGCGCCCCGGATCCCCGCCGAGCCCGGCTGATCGTCGCCATCGGAGCCGAGCGGGATCGCGCCGAGCGACCGGATGAGAAGGCCGAAGACGGGGTTTCGGAAGAGCGATCGCCGGGCGAGGAACCGGACCGGGCGCGGGCAGGCCGCCCCCAACAGCCAGGGGTCCAGGAAGGATTGGTGGTTCGAGGCCAGGACGAATCCGCCCGCGGGAACGCGCTCGCCGCCCTCGATCGAAAGCCCCAGCCCCGTCGCGGCAATCCACTGCGAGATCGCCCGGAGGACGAAGTAGCCCGGCCCCCCGGGCCAGAGGGGGCGGCGAAGCGCCGACGCAATCGCGCTCATCGGCGGGGCAAGATTCGCCGGAGGATCCGGCGCAGCGTCTCCGCGGGCGTCAGAAGGCTCGTCCGAATCCGGATCGCCCCGGGCGGGACGACGGTCGGGGTCACGACGGCGGATCGGTCGCCCGCATCCCGGCGCTTGAGATCCCGCAGAACCTCGGAAAGCGGCCGGAGGATCCCCTTTCGCGCAAGGTCCCGGCGGATCCGGCGGGCGCGGACGGAGGCGTCGGCGTCGAGGAAGAACTTCCAGCGGGCGTCCGGAAAGACGACCGATCCCATGTCGCGGCCGTCGGCGACGAGCCCGGAAACCGACCGGGCCGCCGCGCGCTGGATCCGGATGAGGGCCCGTCGGACGGCGCGGTTGTGCGAGACGCCGTGGATGGCCCTCGAAACCTCGGGCGCTCGGAGTTCGCCTCCGGGCCGGCGGCGGCCCAGGCGGATATCGAGCCCGTCCGGCCCCATCCGGAAGCAGAGGCGCTTCACGAGGGCGGCGACCCGGCGCGAGTGCTCGAAGGGGATCCCCTCGCGGAGCGCCGCCCACGTGACGGCCCGGTACATCGCCCCGGTGTCGAGGTGCGGGATCCCGAGGCGCTCCGACAGCATCCGCGCCACCGTGCTCTTGCCGGAGCCGGCAGAGCCGTCGAGGGTGATGACGCCGATGCGGGCGGACATGGAAACGAAAAGTCTAAGGTCCAACGTCCAAGGTCCAAAGTCATGGAGGGCCTTTTCTCCCGCGGAAACGGGGCGGCGGGGGTAGCATGGGGTCTCTTGGACGCTTCATTCGACGTCGCGATCGCGGGCGCCGGGCCGGCGGGCCTCATGGCCGCGATCCGCGCAGCCAGGCGGGACTGCCGGAAAACACAACTTCCCCGAGGTCACCAGCGGC
>CAYHQZ010000292.1:0-4245 GCA_964358555.1 uncultured Planctomycetia bacterium | reverse complement strand
GGACTCTTCAGCTCGGATAACATTTCTTTGACTTTATTCAATATGTTCATGCATTCCTTTTCATAGGCGCGGTCGAAAGCCCGACGCGCGATGACCTTTTCTGATTGCGTCCATTTATGTTGTATTCCCATCTCTCTTCCGTTCCCCCGATAAGTCTGCCGAACGCTCGGCTTAAGCTGCGGGCGCTCAGGATTTAACCAAGGCGAGCCGTCAGCTTCAAGCCGTAGTTAGCCAGCACTTTTGACAATTATTACAATCAATACTATAAACCAGCCGAGTATAAAGCTCATTGATAACAACATCATTGCGTATGATACCGATGGCTTATATAGAACGAGGCAATCCATCAAACGTCTAAAACCCTTGTGTTTACTTCTTTTTATACTTGCTTCCACGTCTGCGTATATAGTGTCCCAATCAGCGGAAAACATTTTTAAATCTTCTGACATCCTTTTTTCCTTTATAAACTTTAGCTCAATGACTTCAAGTCTATGCTCCCATCTGTCTTGCCAAAATTTCGCACCCAAGCATAACCTTAGCCAAATTATGGATGACCATAAGCCAAATATTGCCAAGCCCACCGAATAATAAATGTTTCCTTTCAATTGGAAAAATCCCAACGCGATTGCTGAATTCAATACCAATAAATAATTAGATCTTTGCCAAAACATTGATATTTCAAAATTTCTGGTATCAAGAACAATCTTGTAAATATCTCTTGGATTGAAAATTAACTCCGTTTGTTCCTCATTGTGCCCCATAGATGTCTCCTTTCATAATTGACTGGCTAACAGTGTATTGGGCGTTGGCTGTATAGACCAATAAATCTTGTTGCTGGATAGACCAATATTTTGAGTTGCTGTTTAGGCCAATACCAGTAGGGACGGATGCGGTTAAATTCAAATTGCTTGCGGTTTTTTGGGAAAACAGGAAACGGCGGGGAACTCTTCCATGAGCAATTCCGATCGAGGCACGATGGAAAATACATGACATAACCTGTTGTTATTACAGGTGATATTGCATGTTACTATCAGAGTTCCTGTCTGCCCGCGCACGATCTTCGGTTTTTTGGCTCGATTAATTCTTGATTTCGGCTTTTTGCCATCATTTCGTGTCCGCTGAGCATATTTCTTGCTGCAAATATAGTCAACGGGAAATCGTGACACGGGAAATCGTGCACGGGAAATCGTGCAATTCATCTTCTTCTATCGCGGGGGAAGGCGTCGCGCCATGGACAAGAATCGCATCTACCAAGCAGTCCTCTCGAGTTCTGGAGTGGCCGAGCATCGGCTGAGATCGTATCAGCGATGGGTCGACCGCTTCGTGCATTTCGTCTCCGGCGTGCCGCTGGAGGCCCGGGGCCCGGAGGAATTGGCGGCCTTCCTGGATGAACTTGACACCGAACCCGGGATTCGCCGCTGGCAGGTTCTTCAGGCCGCCGATGCCCTCAAGATCTATTGCCGCGATGTCCTGAAGGCCGACTGGGCGGCTTCGTGGGCATGGCGCGCGAAAACGGTGCCGGCCGCCGACGCGGGCGCCGCCCTTGTAGACGCTTTCCCGGCCGTTCCACGGAGAGACAGGGTCACGGCCGATGCTTCCTTCAGGGACCGGATCAGGGATGCGAATCTCCGGGAGGAATTCACGGCGCTGATCGATCGCCTCCGCACCGAGGTAAGATGTCGCGGCTATTCCCACCGGACCGAGAAGACCTACGAGCACTGGGCGTTGCGCTGCCCGGTGGCGGGGACCTATCCTTCCCCTTCGCCCGGCGCCTCTCCGAAATACTCCGCCGCGATCCGGGCGGCGGCCTCCGGGACGGCGCGGGCCACGGGCTCGGACAGGCCGGGGCGCACCTCTTCCGGCAGCGGTCCGGTCTGGCAGGCAAGCACCCGCACCTCGATCCCGCGCTGATCCTGCAGCTCCAGGAGCATGTTCGAAGTGGGGATCTGGTGCATCGAGAAGTCGTCGAGCTTGACCGGAGGAATTTCCGAAGGATCGATCTCGAACAGCTCGCCGGGGGCCCGGCCCGCGTCGACCGCGTCCAGCACCAGCAGCCGCCGGGGACGGACAGGGCTTATGACAAGGGTGAACAGGAGGTTGCGCACGCCCGTACCGACGTCGAGCATGCAGACGTGGGGAGGCACCTGGGTGTTCTTTTCGATGTAGTCGACGACCGCGCAGCCGAAGCCGTCGTCGCCGAACAGGATGTTGCCCACGCCCAGGATCAGCGTCGGCTTGCGGCAGAAATCGGGAAGGGCGGCGTCATCTTCCGGGTTCACGACACCGCCCTCTCCTCCATGCGGTTTCAATTCGCCAGCGTGTCCAGCACCTTCCCGTCAGGGTCGACGATGTCCACCTTCACGGCCAATTTGCCGTCCAGGCGGTGGGTGGCGCAGGAGAAGCAGGGGTCATAGGCGCGGATGGTCATCTCGACCGTGTTCAGGATCCCCTGGTCGTACTTGCCGCCCTTGATCAGGCTTTTGGCCGCCTGGGTGACCGACATGTTGATCGGCGCGTTGTTGTGCGTCGTCCCGACGATCAGGTTCACGTTGGTCACCATCCCGTCGGCGTCAGTCGTGTAATCGTGGATGAGCGTCCCGCGCGGCGCCTCCACGCATCCCACCCCGCGGGCCGCCCGCGGGGTCACCTTCACCCGGGTCTCCGGGCTTGTGATCTCGGGCGCGTCGAGCAGGCGAACGGCGTTCTCCGCGTTGTAGAGCAGCTCGATCAGGCGCGCCCAGTGGTAGAGCAGGGTGAGCTGGGCCGGCCGGCCGAATTTCTGCCGGAACTCCGCAAGCTCCTCGTTGGCAAGCGGGGTGTCGATGGAGTCGCAGACGTTGATCCGGGCCAGCGTGTTGGTCCGGTAGATGCCGCTTGGCTTCTCAAGCCCCATCGAGAACGCTCCCCACTTCTTCGCGTACGGGAACTTGAGGTAGCTCCACGACTCGATGTGCTCGGCGATGAAGTCGGTGTATTTGTCGTAGGCGAAATCCTCGTAGGAGCCGTCGGGAGCCATGAGGCGGAGCTTGCCGTCGTAGACGTTGAAAGCGCCGTTCGCGCCCACCGTGCCCAGGAACCCCGTGTTGATGACGCCCAGGGTTTTCACCACGTCGAGGTACTTCGGGAAGATGTTCTCCTTGGCGAACGCGATGGAGAACTTGGCGAGCTCCAGGGCCTCGTTCGCCATGGGCTTGAGTTTGTCGCGTTCCTCGGCGGACATCGGCTTGCTGAAGCCGCCGGGGACGGCCGCCTGGGGATGGATCGATTTGCCCGCGATCATCTCGAGCATCTTGGCGCACATGTGCCGCACCTTCACCACCCTGCGCGCGACGTCCGGGGCCGCCTTGAGGATGCCGATGACGTTGCGGACGGAGTAGTCGGCGCCCGGGCCGAGGAGGAAGTCGGCCCCCGCAAGGAAGTAGAAGTGGAGGATGTGCTCCTCCATGTAGGCAATGCTGTTGCACAGGTCCCTCAACATGCGCCCCGTCGGCGGCGGCTCCACACCGAAAACGGCGTCGCAGGCCTTGGCGGCCGCCAGGTGGTGGGACCAGGGGCACACCCCGCAGATGCGGGGGGTGATGCGCGGCATGTCTTCCACGGGCCTGCCGATGCAGAACCGCTCGAACCCCCGCAGTTCGATGACGTTGACACGGGCGGTGTCCACGTTTCCCGCGTCGTCCAGCTTGATCGTGATTTTCGCGTGTCCTTCGATCCGTGTGACAGGCTGTATCGTGAGAGTTTTTCCCATGGCTCACCTCTTCGGCAGCGGCCGCAAGCGGCCTGCGCCGGCAAAACGGTTGAACGTTGCGGCCCGGTCGGCGAGGTTCTTCGGATCGAGCCCGACGGTGGAAAGGGCCCCCATCATGTCCACCATGGGGTTCGCCTTCTCCGAAATCGGCCCGAAGCAGCCCTCGCACGGCTGGTAGGCCCGGATGCAGCGCGGCGTCCCCTCGCTGCCCCCGCAGCCCGTGCGGGTGGCCGGCCCCAGACAGAGGATCCCCAGTTCCATGAGGCACCGCATCTCCTTCAACGGGCGGCCGACCGTGAATTCGGGCGCCTGGAGATTACGCTTCAGCGTGGAGACCGCCTTCTTCTCCCGGATCACCGGGCAGTCGTCGCAGACGCTCTTGGTGGGAAGCGAGAACGCCTTTCCGGTGAGAAGGGCCGTCAGCGCTTCCGCAACCATCTCGGGGGTCGAGGGGCAGCCGGGGAGGCTCACGTCCACCGGGACCACCTCGCTGATCG
>CAYHQZ010000291.1:2335-4267 GCA_964358555.1 uncultured Planctomycetia bacterium | reverse complement strand
GGATCAGGTCGTTCATCGCGGCGTCCACAATGACGAAGCGCTTGCCCGCGCTCTTCTTCACGTAGAGCACGCGCGCGAGCAGGACGCCGGCGGCGCCGACCAAAAACCGCCCCGGCTCGAGAATCAAACGCAGCCCCGACGCCTTTACCGCCGGCCGGACCGCCTCTGCGAACTCGGCGACGGGCTTAGCCTCCCCGCCGCGGTAGTCGATCCCGAACCCCCCGCCGAGGTTCAGATATCGGATCGGATGGCCCAGGTTCCGCAGTTCGTCTGCGAACGCGGCTCCGATCCGCGCGGCCTCCGCGTGCGGCCCGGTCTCGGTGATCTGCGAGCCGATGTGGAGATGGACACCGGCGATCTCCACGCCGCGCATCCCGAGGGCCGCCTTCGCCGCCGCGCGGGCCTCGGCGAGCGGCAGGCCGAACTTGTGGCCGTGCTTTCCCGTCGAGATGTGGGCGTGCCCCCCCGCCTCGAGATCGGGATTGATCCGCAGGGCCGCCCCGGCTCGCGAGCCGCGCCCGGACGCAAGCGCGTCGAGGGCCGCGAGCTCCGGCTCCGACTCCACGTTGAAGAGCAACACCCCCGCCCGGATCGCCGCGCGGATCTCGTCGGCGGTCTTGCCCACGCCCGCGTAAACGACCTTCGAGAAGTCCGCCCCGACCCGCCGCAGCCGCGTAAGCTCGCCGCCGGAAACGATGTCGAAGCCGCTGCCCTCGTCCTTCAGGAGCCGCAGCACGGAGAGGTTGCCGTTCGCCTTGACCGAGTAGCAGACGAGCGCCCCCTCCGGCCCGAAGGCCTCCGAGATCGTACGAAAGCGGGACCGGATCGAAGCCGCCGAGTAAACGTAGAGCGGCGTCCCGAACCGCCCGGCAAGATCTGCCGCGGGGACCTCCTCGCAAAAAAGCCGCCCGCCCCGATATAGGAATCCGTCGGCGATTCCCGTCATGGCGCGCGGCAGTCTACACGAAGCCCGCCCCCCGGCGGCCGGACCGCCGCACGGGCGCGCCTACTTCCCCATCCGCTCGAGCGCCTGGATCGCGGAGGCCTCGCCTTGGGCCGCCGCGAGGCGGAACCATTCCATCGCTTCCGCGAGGTCCTTCTCGACGCCCAGGCCCTTCTCGTAGGAGACGCCCATGTTGTATTGCGCGTCGGCGTGGCCCTGGGTCGCGGCCTTCCGGCACCATTCGAACGCCTGCGCCGGATCCCGCTCGACGCCGACGCCCTGGTCGAACAGGACGCTCAAGGCGTATTGCGCCGGCGCCAGGCCTCGCTCCGCGGCGCGCAAGAACATCCGGGCGGCCTCCGTCTCGTCTTTCTCCGCGCCGAGGCCCCCGACGAGCATGACGCCGAGGTTGTATTGGGCCGCCGGCAGGGCCGCGTCCGCCGCGCGCCGGTACCACCGCACGGCCTCCGCGAGGTCCCGCGGGACGCCGCCGATCCCGTGCTGGGCGCGGCACCCCATCTCGTATTGCGCCTCCCGGTCGCCTGCCTCGGCCCGCGCCCGGACCGTCGAAGGGTCGGCGGAAGCGAGCGTGCCGGCGCAGGCGGGGAGCAGGAAGAAGACGATGGCCAGGGCCGCGATCCGGATCGGGCGGGAGAGAACGGCGAACGGGGTGCTCATGGGCGACATCCTACCGCGCTTGCCCGAAACGCTCACGGCCGCCACTGCAGGGCCTCGATCGAGAAGGCGTCCCCCTGTTCGGCCGCCTTCTCAAACCAGACGCGGGCCTCCTTGTCGTCGCGCGGAACGCCCCGCCCCTCCACATGGAGAAGGGCGAGGGTGACCTGCGCGCGCAGATGGTCTTCGAGTTCGGCAACGTCGACGGTGTGGATCGCCTGTCGGCGACGGAGGTAACTCCTCCATTGGTCGATCTGCTGTTCAAGCAACGCGGCGTTGTCTGAAGTCGTCATGGTTCAGGCTCCCTGTGGAAT
>CAYHQZ010000291.1:0-2325 GCA_964358555.1 uncultured Planctomycetia bacterium | reverse complement strand
GTTGGCGGTGGGGCGCGGCTCGGCGGACCCACCCCGCCGCCGCCGCCGCGGCGCGCGCGACGCCGACCCCGTCCTCGTGGAAGACACCGAGCCGGTACTGGGATTCGGCCCGCCCCTGGGAAGCGGCTTTCCGGTACCACGCGACGGCCTCGGCGAGGTCCTCCAAAACCCCCTCCCCGGCCTCGTACATCCCGGCCAGCCGTTCCTGCGCTTCCGCGCTGCCCCGGAGGGCCGCTTCCCGGAACCATCGGGCCGCCTCCGCGCCGTCCGCCTCCGCGCCGTCCCCGGACGTTAGCAGGATCGCGAGATACTGCTGCGCGACCGGGTCGCCCATCTCGGCGGCCTTCCGGTACCAAGCGAGCGCCTGCGTAGGATCGCGCGAGACCCCGGATCCCTCCTCGAAGAGGCATCCCATCTTGCATTCGGCGTCCGGATCTCCCTGGTCGGCGGCCCGGCGGTACCACGCGGCCGCCTGCGCGGGATCCCGCGCGACCACGATGCCGAACTCGTAGGCGGCGGCGAGGTTGAACTGCGCGCTCGCAAGCCCCTGCTCGGCGGCCCGGCGGCAGGATTCCAGCGCGGCCGCGTCGTCGCGGGGAACGCCCGCGCCGGACTCGAGCGCCTCCGCGAGCTCGAACTGCGCGACGGCATCGGGCTTTCCGGCCGACTCTCGTTCCAGGCGGAGGGCTTCCGCTTCGTCCCGAGGCAGCCCGCGGCCTTCGCGGAGCATCGCCGCAAGGGCCAATCGGGCCTCCGAAATCCCCTGCGAGGCGGCCTTCCGATAGCATTCGGCCGCCGCCGCCTCGTCGCGCGCAACACCACGCCCCGACTCCAGTGCGAGGCCGAGTTCGAACTGCGCCCGGGCGTCGGCTCGCACGGCGGCCTGCGCGAGCCTTCGCACGGCCTCCGCTTCGTCGCGCGCAACCCCGATCCCGCGGGAGAGCATCCTCGCCAGCAAAAGAGCGGACGCCGGATGACCCCGATCCGCGGCCTGCCGGAAAAGGGCGGCCGCGGCGGCGTCGTCCCGCGCGACCCCGCGCCCCTCGGCGAGGACGCGGGCGAGAAAAAACTGCGCGCCGGGGTGTCCCTGGGCGGCGGCCTGCCGGAAAAGGGCGGCCGCGGCGGCGTCGTCCCGCGCGACGCCTCTTCCTGCGGCATAGAGCGACCCGAGGGCGAACTGCGCCTCGGAGCGCCCCTGGTCGGCGGCCTTCCGGTACCAGATCGCGGCCGCCGCCTCGTCCCGAGGCATGCCGTCCCCCCATTCCAGGTTGCCGGCGACCGCGGTCTGGGCCTCCGCGTCGCCTCGCTCGGCCGCCGCGAGGATTTCCGCCGCGGAGTCGGCGATCGCATCCGTCCCCGAACAGGCGGACAGGGCGAACGCGAGCGCGACGGCGGACGCGCCGGCGAGCGATCGGATCATGGCCGGCAGGCCCGGTGGTTTCGGGACCGCTTGCATAGGTTCTTTTCCCAACGGCGGATGGCGGCCGCCGCCTCCCGGAATCCGGCGGAGCCCTCGGTCTTGTAGGCCGCGACGACGTTCTCGGCGCCAAGGACCTTGTAGACGGAACGGTCGATCCGGGGCGACGCCTCCCGGAAGACCTCGAGGGACAAATCCTTCAGCATCTTTCGCCGCGCGATGCAGGAGCGCACCCAGCGGCCGACCCAGCCGTGGGCGTCCCGGAACGGAACCCCCTTCGTCACGAGGTGCTCCGCGAGGGCCGTCGCATCGAGGAAGCCGGCGTCGAGGACCTGGCGGATGCGGTCCACCCGGAACCGAATCCCCCCGACCACGATCCGCGCCTGCTCCAGGCAGGCGGCCGTCGTGTCGTAGGCGTCGAAGAGGGCCTCCTTGTCCTCCTGGAGGTCCCGGTTGTAGCCGCTCGGCAGCCCCTTCAGGAGCGCCAGCATCCGGACGAGATTCCCCAGGACCCGCGCGGACTTCCCGCGGATGAGTTCCAGCGTGTCCGGGTTCTTCTTCTGGGGCATCAGGCTGGAGCCCGTGCAGACCTCCTCGGGCAGATCCAGGAAGCCGAACTCCTCCGTGGCCCAGAGCACCATCTCCTCGGCCCACTGGGACAGATGGATCGAGAGCATCGAGAGGGCGAAGAGAAACTCCGCTGCGAAGTCCCGCGCGGAGACCGCGTCGATGGAATTGGCGACGGGCCGCGCGAAGCCGAGCAGCCTCGCCGTCCGGCGCCGGTCGAGGGGCAGCGTCGAACCCGCCAGCGCGCCGGCTCCGAGGGGGCACTCGTTGGCCCGTTCGAGGGCGCAGAGGACCCGGCCGCGGTCCCGCCCCGCGTGCGCGAGGCCTTAGCGCTCCTTTCC
>CAYHQZ010000290.1:0-4271 GCA_964358555.1 uncultured Planctomycetia bacterium | reverse complement strand
GCTCCGAAATCACCGCCGCCAAATGCGACATTTATTCTGTCTCGAGCCCTAACGGCGGAAAGGCCGCGGCCGGTTGTATACTGGTTTGCGGGAGCCGCCCATGCGAGAACTCTGGCGGGAGCCGGACGACGCTGCCTTGATCGAGGAGGCCGCGCGCTTCCGAGACATGACGCCGGAGGAACGAATCGAGGTCTTCAAGGACATCCTCTCGATGGTCGGCGCGGCGTGGTCCACCCTGTCGGAGGAAGAGCAACGCCGGCGCCTTCGCATCGGGGACGCCCTCGAGGCGCGCCGCGAGCCGTGGTGGCGCAATGTCCGGCGGGCGGAAACCGGCGGGGGGGCCCTCGCCGCGGAGGCGGCGGACCCCGACGGAGCACCCGTCGCATGAGCCTCCCCCCCCGCCTGATCCCGCTGGTCCATTTCCTCGAGGACGTTCTCGACCGGATGGGCCTGAAGCACGCATTCGGCGGGGCGCTGGCGAACAACTACTGGGGCGTCGTCCGCGCCACACAGGACGTGGACCTCCTCGTCCTCCTGCCCGCCCTCCGCGCCCAGGAATTCGCCGACGCCCTGAACGGCGCGGGCTTCGCGCAGAAAGGCGCCGGGGATGCCTTCCACCCCGTCGAGGTCGGCCCGATGCTCGAGGAGATCCGCGAGCAGAAACTCTTCACGGCCTATCGGGACGGAATCAAGGCCGAATTCTTCGTCCCCCACATCCCGCTCCAGGATGCCATCCTCCGCCGGGCCGTCCCCCTGCCGTTCGAGGGCCGTCTCATCCCGATCACCACGGCCGAGGATCTGATCCTGTTGAAGATGGCCTTCCACCGCGACAAGGACTTGCGCGACGTCCGCGGCATCCTCGCGGTGCAGAAGGGCCGGCTGGACCTCGCCTACCTGCGGGCCGGCGCCGCGAAGATCCTGGAACGCCCCGCCGAAGCCGAGCTCGTGCGATGGATCCGGGACTACGCGACGGGCGCAGGCGGGTGAACGGAAGCGGGCGAGTCGCGCCATGCCGTGCGGGGGATCACGCCCCGTTGACGATCTTTCCGTCGGCGATCCGGAGGACCCGGTCGGCGGACGCCTGGAGGCGCTCCTCGTGGGTGGCGACGAGGAGGGTGGAGCCCTCCTTCTTGTTCAAGTCCCAAAGGAGATCGCGGATCGCCTCGCCGGTTTTCGTGTCGAGGTTGCCTGTCGGCTCGTCGGCGAGGAGAAGGCGCGGCTTCATCATGAGGGCCCGCGCGATGGCGACGCGCTGGCGCTCGCCGCCGGAGAGCTCGGAGGGGCGGTGGCGGGCGCGGTCCGAGAGTTCGACCGCCTCCAGGAGTTCGTCGGCGCGGGCCGTCGCGTCGCGCCGCGCCAGGGTCCCCGAAATCAGCGCCGGGATCATGATGTTCTCGCGCGCGGAGAATTCGGGCAGGAGGTGGTAGAACTGGAAGATGAATCCGATCGCGCGGTTCCGGAACGCGGCCCGCTCCCGCTCGGAAAGGGCGGAGACGTCGGCGCCCTCGAACATGACCCGGCCCGCAGGCCACGGCCGGTCCAAAAGCCCCAGGATGTGCAAAAGCGTGCTCTTCCCGGCGCCGGACTTGCCGCGGAGGATCACGATCTCCCCTTCGGCGAGCGAGATGTCCACGCCCCGCAGGACCTGGATCTCGGCGTGGCCGAGCCGGTAGACCTTCTCGACGCCCTCGGCGCGAACGAGCGGAACGCTCATGCCAAGTCCCCCCGGAGCGCCTCGACGGGCTCCATCCGCGCGGAGCGCAGGGCGGGCAGGATGCTGGCGAACACGCCGACCATGATGGCCGAAAGCCCCACGATCGCAAACCGGGCCTTATCCACAAGGGCGGGCAGCTGGTCGAGCCGGTAGATCTCGCGCGGGAACACCTCGGCGTCCATCGCCCATCCGAGAAAGGCCCGCACGTCCTCGATGCGGTCGAGGAAGAGCCACCCCGCCGCGAGACCCAGGATCGCCCCGCCGATCCCCTGGACGAGCCCCTGGGCCAGGAAGACCCCCGCAATCCCCTCCGCGGTCGCACCGACCGATCGGAGCACCCCGATGCTCTTGCGGTATTCCCGCACGCGCACGACGAGCACGAACAGCACGAGGAGCCCCGAGACCGCGAAAAAGCCGAAGAGAACGAGCCGCCACACCATCTGCTGCAGCGCCAGCGACGCGAAGAGGTTGTTGTCCGCCTCCCACCAGGTCCGGATGCCATGATCGCGGAAGCGTTCCTTCAGCGCGACGGCAACGTCCTCCACCCGCGCATCCGGCCGGATCCGGATCCGAACCGCCTCCGGGGCGCGCGCCCCCACCGTAAGGGCGCGCGCCGCCTGCATGGGAATCAGGACGGCGTGGTCGTCGTAGTCGGCATAGCCGGTCGAGAACAGCCCGGCCACCCGGACGTCCTTCGAGGCCGACGGCGCGTCCGGATCGTTGGTCACCGAGAAGAGGCGGATCCGATCCCCCGCCTTCGCGCCGATGGCGCGCGCCAGCCCCGCGCCGAGGATCGCGGGGGGGCGTTTCGGATCCTTCTCCGAAAACGCGTTCGAGACGGCCTCGGCGTCGCCGCCGGCCGCCCGGATGAAGGCCGGCACCGCGTCGAATGCCCGCTCGGACTCCCAATCGATCCCCTTGGCGGTGAAGAAGGAAAGCCCGCCGCCCTCCCCGAAGGGCTGGACGAGCCCCGAGACGATCCGCTCCGGGGCCGCGGCCTTCACGCCGGAAACCCCCGCGGCGGCCCGCTGGATCTCCTCGAGGGAGGCGCCCCGGACCCGCAACGAAATCACGAGATCGCCCGTGAACGAGCGGATGATCCTTCCGACGACGACCTCGTATCCCGCCATCACGCCCGTGACGGCGATGACGACCGTCACCCCGAGGGCGATGCAGACCATCGGGATGAGATTCAGGATCCGGGCGCGAAGGAGGCGCATCGAGAGCGGGAGGAGCCGCCAGGTCTGCCGGCAGAACACGACCCGAACGAGAAAGAACAGCTGGCGCCGAAGCGGCGGGGTCGCAACGGAAAAAAGCAGGATCGAAATCCCGAGAAAAAGCCACGCCGTTAACTCCCCGCGAAGCAATCCCTCCCAGGCATCCCGAAGGAACTCCCAGGCAGATTCGAGGGTTCGCTTCTTCATCATGGCGGCGAATCCCTCATTCGTAGACCAGGGTCTCCGCCGTCGTCATCCGGAGAACCCGCAGCGCCGGGATGGCGCTGGCGAGCAGCGACGCCCCGGCCGCAAGGACGGCGAAGAGCGCGATGGCCGCCGGCTCGATAACCGTCGGGATCTGATCGAGGTAATAGATCGTCCGCGGGAAAATGATCGAGGACCACCACCCCGTATGCACGCTCAACAGCACCCCCCCGAACGCCCCGACCGCCGCCCCGGGAATGCCGACCCAGGCCCCCGCCAGGAGGAATACCCCCGCCGTCCGGGCGCGCGTCAGCCCCACGGCGCGCAGGATCCCGATGTCGCGGGTCTTCTCGAAGACGAGCAGCGACAGCAGGCTGTAGAGGCCCGCGAGGATGACGCCGCCGAGGAGCGCGAGGATGAACACCGAAAGGTGGTGCTCCAGCGTGAGGGCCGCAAGGAAGAGGCGGTGGCGATCCTTCCACGTCATCGCCTCGAAGCGCGCCGCCGCGTTCGCCGGGGCGGCCGCGGCGGCGGCGACCCGATCCCGCAGGGCTTCCAGGCTCACGCCGGGGGCAGCCGCGATCCGGACGGACTCGCAGCGGACGGCCGGCCGGAAGAACGCCGACATCGCGGCAAAATCCCCGATCAGCGCCTTCGAATCGAACCGGTAGTGGCCGCTTTTCAGCGTCCCCGCGATCCGGAAGGTCTGCCTCGTCATCGTCTCCTCGTCGGGATTCGGGGAGAGGGTCGCAAGCACAATCCGGTCCCCGATTTCCAGCCCCAGGATCTCGGCGAGTTCGCGCCCGACGAGAAGCCGGGGCTCCTCCCCCGGGGCGGCCCGGAGGGGATTTTCCTCCGCAGGGGCGCTCTCCGCCGACAAGCCGAACCGGGTCCGATTCTCCGCGAGCGACGAGCGCCAGAATTTCGCGAGCCCCCCCGCCTTGGCTTCCGACGCCCAGTCGATCCCCCGGGCCTCGGCCTCCCGGAACCGGTCCGGAACCCCCGCCCATCCGACGGTCCGCCCCCCATGCCCGGTCCGGATCTCGCGGCGCTCGATGAGGACGGGGAACGAGACCTCGGGGCCGGCGGAGGCGGCGCCCGCCCCCCGCCGGGCGCGCCCCCGGCCCGCGGCCCTC
>CAYHQZ010000289.1:0-4301 GCA_964358555.1 uncultured Planctomycetia bacterium | reverse complement strand
GGCGTCGTCGTCGTGGACAACTCCAGCGCCTTCCGGATGGACCCGAAGATCCCGCTGGTCATCCCCGAGGTGAACCCGGGCGATCTGAAAAACCACCCCGGCATCATCGCGAACCCCAACTGCTCGACCATCATCATGGCCGTCCCCGTCTGGCCGCTGCACCGGGCAAACCCCGTCCGCCGGATGGTCGTCGCGACCTACCAGGCGGCCTCCGGCGCCGGCGCGAAGGCGATGCAGGAATTAATCGACCAGACCCGGGACGTGCTCGCCGGAAAGACCGTCAAGCCCCAGGCCTTCCCCCACCGGATCGCGTTCAACCTCTTCTCCCACAACTCCGCCGTCGCGGAGAACGGCTACAACGAGGAGGAGAACAAGATGCTCTACGAGACCCGGAAGATCTTCCACGCGCCCGACATCCGGATCTCGACGACCTGCGTGCGGGTCGCGGTGCTCCGGGCCCACACGGAGGCTATCAACCTGGAATTCGACCGCCCCTTCCCCGAGGCCGAGGCGCGCCGGATCCTCTCGTCCGCGGAGGGTGTGCAGGTCGTGGACGATCGCAAGACCAACACCTTCCCGATGCCGATCGAGGCGACCGGCAAGGACCCCGTCCTCGTCGGCCGGATCCGCCAGGACATCTCGATGCCCAATCAGACGGGCCTGGCGCTCCTCGCCGCGGGCGACCAGCTGCGCAAGGGCGCCGCGCTCAACGCCGTCCAAATCGCCGAGCGCCTGTTCCCGCGGGCGTAATATAGCGGCCGATGCCGCGAGTTCGCCTGACGGTCGCCTATGATGGCACCGCCTACTCGGGCTTCCAGCGCCAGCCGAACGGGAGGACCATCCAGGAGGAACTGGAAAAGGCGCTCGCGCGAGTCGCGGGAGCCGTGACCATCGCCGGATCGGGCCGGACCGACGCCGGCGTCCATGCCCAAGGCCAGGTCGTCCACTTCGATACCGACGCGGCGCGCGCGCCTGCCGAAATCCTCCGATCCGCGAACTTCTACCTCCCCGAGGACATCGCGATCCTCGAGGCTTCCGAGGCCGCCCCCGACTTTCACGCCCGCACCTCGGCGAAGTCGAAGCGCTACCGCTACACGTTCTGGAACGATCCGGTCCGGCCGGTCCTGGAGCGCCGGTACGTCTGCCACGTCCCGACGCCCCTGGATCTTCCCGCCATGCAGGCGGCGGCCGCGCATCTCGAAGGCGAGCACGACTTCCGATCGTTCGCAAGCGAGATCGAGCCCAACAAAAACGCCGTCCGGCGGATTTCCTCCATCCTTCTTGCGCGCGACGAAGCGCGAATCCATCTCGACGTCGAGGCGAACGGCTTTCTTTACAACATGGTCCGCGCCATCGCCGGCACGCTCCTCGACATCGGCCGAGGCAAGCACCCGCCCGACTGGATCCGCGAGGTCGTCTACGCCCGCGACCGCCGCGCCGCCGGCGAGACGGCGGAGGCCAAGGGCCTGTGCCTCATGCGAGTGGACTACCCGGCAGCGCCCGCCGGCCGGGCGTGAACCGGCCGCCCCTCACCCGAAAAACTTCGACACCTCGGAGACGGGCTTGCGCGCGGGCGCGAGCGGGGCGGCGCCGTCCGCGGGACGGCCGAGGGCGACGAGACAGACGAGGCGCTGGCGGCGATCCAATCCGAGGAGACGGTGCAGCTCTTCCGCGGCGGCCATGGGGCCTGTGAGGCAGCAGCTGCCGAGGCCGGATGCATGCGCGGCAAGCAGGAGGTTCTGGGCCGCCATCGCGGCGGAGAGCACCCCGCCCCCGAAGATGTCGGCATCCTCGCCGAGCAGCGCTCGCTGGATCGCGTCGGTCTTCCGGCAGGAAACCGCGACGATCGCGCTTGCCGTCGAGAGGTCCGAGTACTTCTGGACATAGCGCGCCGCCTCCCCCACGGCGCCGCGGCTGTCGTTCGCCCGGAGGATCTCCTCCCAGCGCCGCCGAACGGCCTCCGATACTTTCGCCCGGAGGTCCGGCTCCGTCACGACCGAAAAGAACCAATCCTGACGATTCCCAGCCGATGGCGCCCAGGTCGCGGCCTCCACAAGGCCCTCGAGAAGCGCCCTATCCAGCGGCTCGTCCCGAAACCGCCGGACGCTGCGCCGGCCCCGGAGGACCTCCAGCATCCCCTCGAGCCGCCATCCGTTCGCGCCGCCCGGGCATCCCTCTTTTTGCATGGCCCCCATTATGCGCGACAGCGGAAAAATCGCCTCCGGTTCTCCCCTTCCATCGCACGATCCCCGCCTTGAACCCTCCGACGCGATCGATAGAATCCGCCGTGCAGCACCTCGGACGCTTTTCAGTCATCGACACATCCCGATAAACATGCGGAATCACCAGACGACGGCCGCGCTCATGCGCATCGCCGGTTCGGACCGTGGCGTGCATTCTCCGCATATCGTTGCAGGCGCAGAATGCGAACTGCGCCTGCGGACCGGAAACGAAAACGAACTGTTCCTGCGCAAGATATCGCGCTTTGGCGCCATCTCGGCGCTATTGGGCGTCATGGCTTTCATATCCTCATCCGGCTTTCTTTTCGTGTTTGCATCCATTGGCATGCCGTCGAATGCGAGTGCGACGGATTCCTCTGCATCGCCATCCGGATGGATGGAAATCCTGTTCATTGCCTCGGCGTGCTTTCAGGCAATTTCCGGAATATTGCTGTTTTCCGGCGGCATTGGCTTGCGAAGCAGGAGCCATTGGGCTCCTTCGATTACCGCCATCCCGATTATTTACGCAATGTGCTGCACGGCAGTCAGCGCCATCGCGATTGGATATTCCTTCCTATCCATGACGCTCTCGGGCCCGATATTCCTTGGGGTGGCGTTTTCCCTTTTCGCAACGGCAAATACCGCGTTCTGGCTGTTCCTGTTGTGGATGCCTTTGCGTTTCGTCCTCTCTCCGCGCGTAAAATACGAATGCAGGTAGGATGTCGCCTAGCCATCGCATCGGCACCGACGGCCCTGTGGCGCGCGACGGCGAATCATCCCGCTACGGCGCGAATCCGAACTTGATGTAATTGTCGAAGTTCGCGTTCGCGGTCCCGCCGAAGGGGCCGAGGCGATCGGAGGATTGGCTCGGAACCCAGCGGAAGTAGAGGAAGCGGCTGTTCCCGCGATCGAAGACGGCGTGGAGCCGGCGGGAGGCGAGAATCTCCGTCCGCAGGAGGTTGATGCCTTCGTATTTCAGGAAGACGACCTCGGATTCGACGATGATCTCGAAGATCCGCGAGCGGGTGCCCGCCTCGACGGTCCGGGCGGCGTCGGGATCGGACTGGGACGCCCAGGATCCGTCCACGTCCCCGGTCGTCCGCTTCCCGTATTCCTTGAGGTCCCCGTCGGGCTCGCTGGTCCAGGCGCTCGCGGCGCCGGCGCTGTCCGTGCCGTCGAAATCGTACTTGTAGAGGAAGTCCGAGGGCTCCTTCTGCCAGGTCAAGGGATCGGCGAGGTCGGGCTTGGCCTTGATGAGTTCCCGGTCGTGCGCGAACGCGGAGCCCGCGTCGGCGCTCGTGTTCGCAACGTCGCCGTTCGGCGGGGGCAGGTAGAGGGACTCCTTGTCCCCGGCGGCCTGCTCGCGGTCGTAGAAGAAGACGACGTTGTTCAGGATGTCGTTGGCCGCCCGCTCGGACAACTGCCCCGTCATCGCGCCCGACGTCCGGCCGTCCTGGCCGTTCACGGGAGCCATGTCGCCGATCAACTTTTCCCAGTCGTCCATGTCCTGGAAGGCGTAGGTCGCGAAAAGGTTCGTCTCCCCCGAGCTGGCTCCGCTTGTCTGCGGGGGCGCGGGTGTGTTGGCCGGAGCCGGGACGGTAACTGTGCGGGGGGTGTGAATCTTGAAATAGGCGTCGGCCGTCCCGGCCGCGCCCTCGCTGACCCGGGCGGCGGCGTAGCGCTTCTTCAGGATCTGGCCGATGAGCTGGCCTTGGCAGGTGGCAAGCGTCAGGCGATTCCCGGGATTCGGAAGCCCCAGGTCCGGCATCGGCGAGGCGTCGGCGAGCGACGGGATCGAGATCATGTTGAAGACGGCGAGGAGAACCTCGAGCGGTGCCGTGTTCACGTTGATCGGCGCGCGGGTCGAGCCGGCGTCGACATAGGCCCAGGGGGTGAGGAACGGGGAGAGCCTCGCCCAGGACTTGTCGCGATCCGCCCTCGTCGCCCCCGAAAGTTGGCTGTTGGACTCGAGGGTCGAGCGGATCTGGCCGGGGGTCGCGAAGACGGAGGTCGTTTCCGGGGCGAGGAGGTTCGCGCTCGTTCCCGGCTCGACCCCGACGGAGGCCTTGTAGGCGTTGACAC
>CAYHQZ010000288.1:0-4359 GCA_964358555.1 uncultured Planctomycetia bacterium | reverse complement strand
CGCCTTGGCGCCTCCGCCCCCGACACCCGACTGATCGAACTGCCCCACCCCCCCGAGCGGGAGATTGGAAATCGCATCCTCCTCGCCCTTCGCGAGGGCCTGCATGTTCACGACCTCGTCCTGCGTTTCCATGTGATCGGCGATTACCTCCTCCTTCTGGCGCTCGAGCTCCGCGAGCCTCGATTTTTCGGCGTCGTCGCGCGCCTTGCGCTCGGCGCGGATGCGATCGCGGATCGTCGCCATCTCCCGCTGGACCCGCTGCGCCTCCTCGCCTTCGAGTTTTTGGCTCTCGCGCGCCGTTTCCTCCTTGAGTTTGTCCTCGGGGCTCGGGCCGTTGATGTCCGGCGTTTCGAGATGATCGTTGAGGGTGGAGATCTCGATGTCGGCGGGCTTGTCGGGCGACTCAAGCTCGATGTTGGCCAGAATCTCGCCCGACTCCTTCGTCTGCCACCCTCTGTCCGTAGGCGCGTTCGCCGGCTTCCCCGAATTCCTCCTCGTTCCGCCCCGCTCGAACATCTGCCGCTGGCCCTGGCCGAGCGTGAAGTTCTGCTCGGCCGGCGACAAGGGGGGCGCCACCTTCGCGACCGGCGGCGGGGGCGGAGCTGCATCGGCTCGGAGGGAGATCTCCCGATCGGTGAACCGCATCGGGTCGCCCTTCGGGGCGTAGGCGTTCCTTGCGGACGCGAATCTGGGCGCATGCTGATACCGAGCGGGACTCTTCGCCGTCACCTGGAGAACGAGGAGAACGATCCCGCCAACGATCAGCAGCGGCGCGGCGACGGCCACGGTCTTGCGCGACGGCATCCGTCCGTAGGCCTTCGCGAAGAGGAAGAGGAGATAGGCGACGACCGCGAGGAGGCCTACGTAGATCCCGTAGAGAAATCCCCTCTTCACGCCCAGGGGGATCGCCTCCCAGGCGTTCGTCGCCGCGTTCCCGGCCGCCCCCAGCGCCAGCGAGGCGAACGACGGGGGCGTCATCCGGGGGTCGAGGTAGACGGACCGGAGGTTGCCCCCCTCGCGCGCGAGGTGGTAGCCCTCGGGGACGAGGATCTGCCAGTCGATCTGGGCGACCTGCAGCTCCTGCTCCTCGGCCCGGCCGCCGGCGTACTGGAGGGTCGAAAGCTTCGGGGCCGTCAGGTCGAGCCGCCCGGCGAGCCCGAACCGCTCGCGCTTCTCGGCCCAGATCACCTCGATCTCCGACGTAGCCGAGCCCGACACCTCGCGCGAGATCGGAATCATCACGCGGCCGCTCTCGTCGAACGCCGCCTTCACGGGCCGGCCCGCGACGTAGGCGCCCCACAGCGACTTGTCGGGGATCCGGATCTTCAAAAACGCCCTCGAGGCGTTCTCGACGGAGCCCCAGAGGTAGTGGACGATCTCGCCGTCCTTTTTCACGAGCGAATAGACCTCGAGGCTCCGGATGAGCGCGCCTTCGCCGCTCGAGCGCTCGTGGGTTTTCAGCGCGATTGAGAGCGGCAGGGCGGGCGTGGACGGGCCGTAGCGGAACAGGCGGACCGGCTCCGCGCCGGCCCAGGACGCAAACTCGGCCATCCCGTCCCCGGGGGCGACCGGCCGCATCCCGGCGGGCGGGGTGCAGTCCGCAATCTCCGTCGAAACGCCCTCGGGCAGGACCCCGACCGTGCCCTGGACGCGGAAGGCCCCGATCGGCTCCGGGGGCAGGACGGAGGCGGCCGTCCCGTCGCCCGCCAGGATCTGGTTCCAGCGCAGATCCAGCCGGTAGGGGCCGCGCCGCTTCTCGTAGAACTCGACGATCCAGTCGCCGTCGACGGGGCGCTTGTCCTTGATGCCCTCGCCCGTGATGTCGGCGTTCACCGCCTCCTTCGGGATCCTCACCTTGAGCGTCTTCGCCCCGGCGCGCTCGATCCGGTAGTCGATCCGGGCCGAGACGGAGGCCTGGCCCCGGCGCGCCCGCAGGAACGTCGACACGTCGGCTTCGATCCTCGGTTCCACGGGACGCACGCCCGCGACGAGTTTCCATCCGGGGGCCACGGCCTCGTAGGCCGACCCCACGGGGCCGAGGGCGGCCAGCTCCGCCGGCGCCTCCGAGGGCGTAGCCTCGCGAGTGCCGGTGCTGCCGGCGACGGGGACCGGCTCCATGTCCGTCCCGGGCTGCACCGCGATCCAGGCGCGCTCACGGGAGGCCGCGGCGATCCGCACGGCCTCCAGCGTCATCGGCTTGCCCGCCTCGAGCCGGCGCTCCAGGGAGACCTCGATGTCGAACGTCCCCGTCGCGCCGGAGGAGAGTTCCACGCGAAGCCTCCGCGTCGCGGGCTCCACCCGCCAGTCCCGCATCGCCCGGCTGCTAAGGTCGAGCAGCGACCAGCCCTCGGGCAGCAGGATGTCGACCGCGAACACCGGGGCCCGGCGGACATCGAGGCGGTGCAGCGTCTTTCGCACTGCGCGATCGGACTCGAGCGTCACGTGATCGAAGGACTGGACGCGGATCTCGGGGGTCACCGGCTCGACCTTGAGCGAAATCGCCCAACTCCTATCCGGGTGGCGCCAGGCAAGCGCGGCCTTGCGCATCCATTCGGGCAGCGTGGAAGGCTCGATCTGGACGAGGCCTAAGTTCGATTCCGGGAGCGCCGCGAGGTCGGGGGCGGCCGCGATGCCAACGACGCCGGACTCGGTGCCGGCGCCCTCGGCCGAAATCCTCGGCAGGACGAAGGGCTTGCCGGGCTCGAAGGGGGACTGCGCCTCGATCTCGAAGACCGTCTCGCCGAGGACCTTCGATCGGGTCGTGAGCAGGAGGGTCTCGCCCTTCTGGGCCCAGTCCTTGAGATCGGCTCCTCGCACGTCGAGGACCGAGAGGGGCTTCGGAACCTGGAGTTCAAAATCGGCGGTCTTGAGCGACTCCACCCGGAACCGGGCGTGGGCGGACAGCGTCAGCACGCCCTTCTCCATCGCGTAGAGGGATTCGATCCGCGCGGCCTTCATCGGGACCCTTCGCGAGAGCGCGATCGAAAGCGACGAGGCGGGCGAGGCGAACCGGTAGCCGAGCCGGACCCCCTCGGCCACGCGCCCGAACTGCTCCTCGATGGCGCCCGCCTCCAGCCGATCGAACCCGCGCACGGCCGCCTCGCGCAGGTCGATCTCCTCCGGCGCGGCGACGGCCACGTATCCGCGGTGCTCCCGCGCGCCCAAGACTTCGAGCGGCGGGAAGGAAATGTCCTTGGCCGGCAGCGGGGATTCCAGCGAAATCCTAAGGACCGGCTCGCGCGCCGCGCCCGCGCCGAACCGGACGCGAAGCGTGGGCGTCCCCTTTTCCTGGCGCCAGTCGCGGACGCCGAGGCCCTCGACGGAGACGGCGGAAAAGCCGGCGGGAATGCGGATCGAGACCTCGGAGAGCCGCCAGCGGCGCGCCTCGAAGTCGAGCCTCGACTCCCCCCGGACGCCCTCCGGACGGACCCGGTAGAGCGTCCGCTCGAGGACCTTGAGCGGGACGGGCACTTCGCTCTTCTTCGCGGTCGGAAACCAGGTCAGCGCGACGGTGGCGCCGGCGGCGAAGGTGACGCGCGTCGAGCCCCCCGAGGCCGCGGCCTCGATGGGCAGATCGGCGTCCGCCATGACCTCGAGCCCCTTGCCCGGCAGGGTCAGCTCTCCTAAGCCCATGGGCGCGTCGAATCCCGCGAAAGAGAAGCTGCGGGCGGGGCCTTCCTTGCGGACCGGGACCTTGAACACGAACCGGCCGCGCCACTTCGAGCGGCCCATGCAGAGGATCGCGCTGGCGTTCCCTTTCCGGACGAGCCTAGGATCGGCGCCCTTCAGGGGAACGAACGTCTCCAGCACCTGGTCCCCCGCCGGGACTGAAAGCTCCGTCCAGTCGTCCGTGAACGTTTCCCACGAAACGTCCGCCGTGATCCGGGCGCTATCGTCGCCCGCCTCGCCCGAATAATCGACGCGATGGATCGAAACGGGCGGCAGCGGCGGGTCGTAGCGGCCGGCTCCGCACAGCACCAGGGCCAGAAGGACGGAACCGGCAACGGAACGCGTCATGCGGTATTCCTTTAGAGGCCTGGGTTCAAACCTCTGGGATGATAGACGGTTTCAATCCGAACAAAGTTCATAAAAATGGAGAAAAAGCGGATCCCCGAAGCGCGCATACGGAGCGGGGATGCCGAAACCCCCGGGGCCGAGGGCCGAAAAATCGCGCAACCCCCGGCGAGAGAATCGGTTCTGGAGGCTTCCGCAACAAAGAGGCGCCCTTTTCGTCCTGGTTCGGCAAGCCCCATGCCCGAAGCGTAGCCGGCGGGCCGACGGGCGTTGGTAACGAGCATGTAACGACTGAACTTTTGCGTCCGACCTCTCGATTTCGGCATGGCGGCGCCGACCCCTGTA
>CAYHQZ010000287.1:0-4436 GCA_964358555.1 uncultured Planctomycetia bacterium | reverse complement strand
TTCCGTCCCATTTCCGGGGGGCCGGGGTCGGGGGGAATTCCGGGTTCTTGGGATCCGCAAGGACCTCCGGATGCCTCGGCGACATCGGGTCCAGGATCGGCGGGCGGATGAACTCCCGCCAGACGTCGAAGGGGTCCGCCTCGACCGCGAAGAAGATCCGGTCGCCCTCGCGGGCGAAGGTGGTGAGCCGGCCGGTGAAGCCGATCGGGTCGCCCTCGCGGAATCCGTCGAGGCGCTTGCCGGGGCCGCCCCGGACGACGAGCAGGACCCACACGCGGTCGTGACGCCACAGGCCGCCCGGGACCTTGGCGGGGTCCCAGCCGCCGGACTTCACGAACTTGACTTGGAAGATCCAGAGGCCTTCCGCGTCCTCGTCGGCCTGGTCGCGCCACTCGGCGCGCTTGGCGGGGGGCGGGTCGCCGCCCGCGGAGAGCGCGCGCAGGATCTCCGCCGGGACCCGGTGGGGTTCCTTCTTCGCGTCCACGATGGCGTCCAGCCAGCCGCGCCAGGAGACGGGCTTGTCCTTGTAATTCTCGTCCCAGAGCGCGCGGAGTTTCTCGATGGGGACGTCGCGCGGGGCCTCGGATCCGAACCGGCGGTTCAAATCCCAGACGCTCCGCTCTCCGGGACCGTCCTCGTTCTCGGAGGGGACGGGGGGCTCCTGGAGCCGGGCCTGCTCGGCGGCGGAGACCCACTTGCCCTGGAAGAGGACGAATCCGTTCTCGCGCTGGTGCTGCAGGAAGCGCCGCTCCGGACGGCTCGACCAGCCCTCCCGCTCGCGCCAGAAGCCGAGAGCCGTCCTGGCCATCTCGCACCCAGGGTCGATCTCGACGGCCCGCTCGAGCCAGCGCATGCCCTCCCAGTAGCCGGAGCCTGCCTCGTCGTTTTCCATCCGCCACTCGGAGCGACGGAGCAGCCAAACGCCCAGACGGGCGCAGTCCTCGGCTTTCTTGAGATCGAGCGTCGCGCGGAACGCGCGGTGGACCTGGTCCACCTCCGGGATGTCGCGGAGGGGCGGGATGCGGCTCTGGGAGAGGTCGATGAGGGCCGTCTGGATCCGTCGGACGCCCTCCTCGGTCTCGACGTAGATCGAATCCCCGTCCTTTTCCAGGACGAGCCCCTCGACGCGCGAGCCTTCGATGAGAACGACCGCGTGGGGCCGTTCGGGCGGGGGCGGGGGCGGAAGGAGTTCGGGTGGCGGCGGCGCCGCGCCCAGAAGGCATGTGAACAGGAAGGCGCCGAGCACGACGGGATTATAGACAACTGGCCGAAGGTTCCTAGAATCTCCGGGGTCCGAAATGTCCGAAATCGCCAGAACGTCCGCAATGCCGTTCCCCGTGCTCCGGGAATGGCCCGTCGAGGACCGTCCCCGGGAAAAGCTCGCGACGCGGGGGGAGCGGGCGCTTACGGACTCGGAACTTCTCGCGATCCTGCTCCGGACGGGCCGGCGGGGGGTGACGGCGGTGGACCTTGCGCGCTCCATCCTGGAGCGGTTCCGATCGTTTCGGAACATGGCGGACCTGGACCCTTCCGAGTGGGATCGGATCCCAGGCGTGGGCCGCGCCAAGAGCGCCGCGATCCGGGCCGCGTTGGAAATCGCCCGCCGTCTTCCGGAGCAGCCCTCCGATCGGGCCGCTCCCGTCCGGGGCCCCGACGATGTCGCGGCGCGGTGGGGGCTGCGGCTGCGCGATCGAAAGAAGGAGGTCTTTCTTGCGCTATTTCTCGACGCGGCCCGCCGCGTCCTCGAGGAGGCCGATATCTCCGCCGGCACGGTCGGGGAGGTGCCCGTCTATCCGCGCGAGGTCTTCCATCGGGCCCTCCGCGCGCAAGCGGCATCCGTCATCGCGATCCACAACCACCCGTCGGGGGATCCGACGCCTTCTCCGCAGGACGAGTCGCTGACCGACCATCTCGTCTTTTCGGGCGGCGTTCTCGGGATCCCGCTGTCTGATCACGTAATCCTGGGCGACGGCCGGCGGTATTCGTTCCTCGAGTCCGGCCGGATCGACAACGCGCGCCGCGCTTTCGATCGCTGGCGGGCGAATGCGCCTTCGCTATAGGGGATTCGGAGGCGCGCGCCGCGAGCGCGTTGCAGCGGAAAGAACCAGGGCGAGGATCGAGATCGCGATGCAGGCCCAGGGGAGGAGATCGCCGATCCGGGCGTAAAGGGTGATCGCGGGGCTGACGGAAAGCCTCGCGCGCAGGATGCCGGTCCCGCCCCGATCGGTTCCGTTCGCGAGGCGGATCCGCGTGATGCGGCCGAGCGGGTCGATGGCGGCGGTCGCCCCCGTGTTGACGGAGCGCACGATGGAGATGCGATGCTCGACGGCCCGGAAGACGGAGGCGGCGAGGTGGTCGTCCAGTTCCCAGGACGTGGCGAACCAGCCGTCGTTGGAAAGATTCGCCAGGAAGTCGATTTTCCTGCCCGATGCATCCGGCGAGGCGAGGCGCCGGACGACGCTAGCGACGGTGTCCTCGAAACAGATCGCGGCCGCGAACGTCCAGCGGCCGAGGGAAAACCGGGTGGCCTCGTCGCCTATTTCCAGATCCTCCATCTCGAAGGGGACGAGCCGGGCGAAGAACGGGAAGGTCTTGCGAAGGGGGATGTATTCCCCGAACGGGACGAGATGCATCTTGTCGTAGCGCTCGAGGGCCGCGCCGCCCGGACGGACGAGCCAGGCGCAGTTCCGGACGCCGAACTTCCCGTCCGGCTGCGCGGGCTTCGACATTCCGAACGCCCCCGCGAGGATGGGGCAGCCCGCCCGATCCGCGGCCGCGCGGATCCGGTCGGCGACCCAGGGAAAGCGGGGGTGGTCGAGGGGCCGGAAGACCATCGTCTCGGGCCAGACGATCAGGTCGGCCTCGCCCGGCCGGACGGTTCCGGTCGTTTCGATGAGGCGCTTCAGGACCTCATCGCCCGGGAACTTCGTCTCGATGGATTGGGGCACGTTCTCCTGGAGCGCGACGATCCGGGGGCCGTCCTCGAGGACGAGGCTCGAGGCGCGGGCCATCCCATAGCCCAGGGCGGCCAGCCACGCGGCGGCAAGAAGGGTCCGCCGGAGCCTTCGCGGCCGGGCCGGTTCGCCGGGGGGCGCAGGCGAGGCCGCCTCGGCGGCGAACGCGTTCGTCAGGGCGAACAGGAGGGTGATCCCAGTGATTCCGAACAGGTCCGCCGTCTGCAGCACGAGATCCATCCGCCAGCCCGCATGCCCGAGCGCGAGCCACGGGAATCCCGTGAACGCGATGATCCGGACGTGCTCGAGGGCGCCCCAGAGGATGGGCAGCGCGAGGATCGGGGGCACGCCGAGATTGAGGATCGCCCGGGACAACCGATCGAAGGCGAGGAAATAGAGGCCGAGGTAGAGGCAGAGCACGATCCATCCGGCGACGGTGACATGGGCGAGCCAGCCGAGGGAGGCGAAAAAGAAGCCGGCGCCGAGCAGGAAGGACGCAAGCGCGGTCGGGCGGTCGCGCGAAAGCAGCGCCGCCCACCAGGGCGCCAATGCGATCGGTGCGAGGAATCCGAGATCGAGCGGGGGATACGAGGCCCACAGGAGCAGGCCCGAGAGCAGCGCGCGGCCCCAGGGCTGGCGGCCGATCCAGGAGAGAAATCTCAAGGCGAGCGCTCCGCGCGCCCGAGCCGGCCCTCAACGGCCTTCCGCACGAGCGGCCAGGGTACGCCCTCGGCGAGGCGGAAGGACCCCGCGCGCGAGGAGAGGACGAAGCGGTTCCGTCCGGAGACGAATTTCTTGTCGTGGCGCATCGCCTCGAGGACCTTGCGGGGCTCGACGTCGGGTGCGCGCGTCGGCAGCCCCAGCCGCGCCAGGATGGTTTCCAGGCGGGCGCGATAGTCCGGGGCGCGCCCGGCCATCGAGGCCTCGAGGTCGGAGGCCATCAGCATCCCGACGGCGACCGCCTCGCCGTGGCGCCAACGGAAGCCTAGTACCTGTTCGAGCGCGTGGCCGAAGGTATGGCCGAAGTTGAGGGCGGCCCGGATCCCGCGCGTGTCGCGCTCGTCGGAACGGACGAACGACGCCTTGATTTCGTAGGAGCGCCGGACGATTCGTCCGAGGACGTCCGGGTCCTTGGCGAGGATCCGGTTCGTCTCCCGCTCCAGCAGGTCCAGGATGCGCGCGTCCGCGATGACGCCGTATTTCGCGACCTCCGCGAGGGCGGAGCGGACTTCCGCGGGCGGAAGGGTGCGCAGGGTCTCTAAGTCCACCAGTACGAGGAAGGGCTGGTGGAAGGCCCCGACCTGGTTCTTGGCAATGAGGTCCACCGCGACCTTGCCGCCGACGGCGGCGTCCACGTTCGCGAGAAGCGACGTCGGAACCTGGAAGAAGGGAACGCCGCGGCGGTAGGTCGCCGCGACGAAGCCCCCGAGATCGCCCGCGACGCCGCCGCCGAGCGGTCCCACGACGAGCCGGCGCCGCTCG
>CAYHQZ010000286.1:0-4454 GCA_964358555.1 uncultured Planctomycetia bacterium | reverse complement strand
GGGCGAGGAGTCCGTCGGAAACCACGTCCAGGTGAAGGTCGTGAAGAACAAGGTCGCGCCGCCCTTCCGGAAGGTGGAGTTCGACATCCTCTTCGGCAAGGGGATTTCGCGTTCGGGCGACACCCTCGATCTTGGCGCGAGCCTCGGCGTCGTCGAGCGATCGGGGTCGTGGTATTCCTTCGGGAAGTCCCAACTCGGGGCCGGGCGCGACAAGTCGATCGCGTTCCTCCAGGAAAACCCCAGCGTTCTCGACTCCATCGAGAAGGCGATCCGGGAGAAGTCCGCCGCGGACGCGGCGGAGGAGTAGCGCGAATTCGACCGACGCCGGAAGCCGTTTTTCCGCGGGCTTCGGGCGGGAGATCCCCGTTCGAGATTCCGGCGGGGGAACTGCCCGGCGTCGGGCCGATCCGGGCGGGGTTCCTGGAGAATCTAGGGGTCCGGACGGTGGCGGACCTTCTCTGGCTGATACCGCGGGAATATCGCCGTGCCATGGCGCGCAAGCGGATCGGGGATCTGGCGCCGGGCGACGAGGCCGAGGTCGCGGGGCTCGTTTTGTCCCGGAGGCTCTCGCGGTTCGGGTGGCGTCGCAGCCGCGTCGAGATCGTCCTCGAGGACGGGTCGGGCCGGCTGAAGGTGGTTTTCTTCAACCAGGCCTGGCGCCGGGACCAGATCGGGATCCGGTCGCACTTCGCCTTCTCGGGAAAGGTCACCGACTACAAGGGCCTGCAGATGGTGAACCCGCATGCGGAGGAGGTGGAAGAAGAAGAGGTCCAAGGTCTAAGGTCTAAGGTCCAAGGTCCGGGAGCCGAGGCCGGCGCCCTCGTGCCGGTGTATCCGCTGACGGAGGGGCTGCCGGGATCGGTCCTGCGGCGGATCGTGCGGGAGGCGGTGGACGGATTCGCCGGGCGCGTGTCCGAGATTCTCGGGGCGGATTTCCTGCGCGAGCGGGGCTGGCCGGGCGCAGGAGACGCGATCCGGCGGGTGCACGCGCCCCCGGACGAAACGGCCGCGGCGGCCGCAAGGGCTCGCCTCGCCTTCGAGGAACTCTTCGTCCTGCAGGGCGGGATCGCGCTGGCGCGAAAGGACGGGGAGGATGTCCGGACGGCGCCGCTGCCCGTTTCCGACGATCTGCACCGGCGGATCCTTTCGGCGTTCCCGTTTAGGCCGACGGCCGCCCAGGCCCGGGCGATTTCCGAGATCCGCGCCGACCTCGTCCGGCCGCATCCGATGAGCAGGCTTTTGCAGGGGGACGTGGGTTCGGGGAAGACCGCCGTGGCCGCCTACGCGCTCCTGGCGGCGGCGCTCCAGGGAAGGCTTGGCGCGATGATGGCGCCGACGGAAATCCTCGCCGCCCAGCACGCGCGCAGCCTCTCGCGGTTCGCAAGCACGCTGGGCGTCCCCGTGGCGCTTCTCACGGGCTCCGTGGCGGGCGAGCGCCGGCGGTCGGCGCTCGCGGCGTTTTCAAAGGGCGCGATGATCGCGGTGGGGACGCACGCGCTCTTTTCCGAGCGCACGGAACTGCCGAATCTGGCGTTGTGCGTCGTCGACGAGCAGCACAAGTTCGGCGTCGAGGCGCGTTCGGCGCTGCTTTCGAAGGGGGAGCGCCCGCACCTCCTGCTGACGACCGCGACGCCAATACCTCGGACGCTGGCGCTCACGGCCTACGGGGACCTGGACCTCTCGATCCTGGACGAGCTGCCGCCCGGGCGCATCCCCGTCCGGACGACGTGGGCGAAGGGCCGGGACATGCCGAACATCTGGCGGGATCTGCGGGAATCGGTCGAGGCAGGCGGGCGGCTGTTCGTGGTCTATCCGCTGATTTCGCCCTCCGACGCGCTGGCGCTGAAGTCGGCGGAGGAGATGCACGCGCGCCTCTCGTCGCATGAGTTCGCCGGGATCCCGTCGGGGCTCGTCCACGGGAGGGTGGAGGCCGCCCAGCGGGATCGGACGCTCGCGGAATTCCGCGAAGGAAGCATCCGCGTCCTCGTCGCGACCGTCGTCATCGAGGTGGGGCTCGACGTCCCGGACGCGACGGCGATCGTGATCGAGCACGCCGAGCGCTTCGGGCTCGCCCAGTTGCACCAGCTGCGCGGGCGGGTCGGGCGCGGGGACCGTCCCGGCGTCTGCGTGGCGGTCTCCGACGCGCGCACGGGAACCGCCCGGGAGCGCCTGAAAGCGTTTGCGTCCACGACGGACGGATTCCTCCTGGCGGAGGAGGACCTGCGGATTCGGGGCTTCGGGGATCTGCTCGGGACGCGCCAGTCCGGATTCGGATCCCTTCGCGTGGCCGACCCCGTCCGGGACCGGGCGCTCTTGCTCCTCGCCCGCGCGGAGGCCTTTCGCGCCCTTAAGGCCGATCCCTCGTGTTCGGGGGGCGAGCGCCGCGCCTGGCTCGAGCGGATCCGGCTCGCCTGCCCCTGGGGGCGGGACTGGACGAAGGCCGGCTGACCCCGTCGCCCCGATCTCCCCGATCCCCGCCCAGGCCCTAAGATGGCGCGGATGGAAGCCCTGCGGAGGTTCTTCCGGGCCTTCTCGATCTGGCCGAGGGTCTTCGGCCACGTCCGCCCCTATTTCCGGCGGCTCTGGTGCTATTACATCTTCATCGCCGGCGACGCCCTTCTCACGGTGCTCAATCCGTTGCTCGTGATCTTCCTTTTGAAGGCCGTCAACGCCGACGGGCTCTTCCCGGGGGCGAAGTCGCCGAGCGTGGAGAATTTCTACGGGATCTTCCGGGACTACACGGGGATCCGGGGAAATCGCGACCCCGCCGACATCGTCCCCTTCCTCATCATCCTCGCGGGCGTGACGAGCATCGGGGTCCTGTGCGCCTGGTTCATCCAATACAACGAGGGGCACTTCTCCTGGCGGATCCTGATCGACATCCGCCGGAAGATCTGGGCGCACCTGATCCGCCTGCCGCTCTCGTTCCACGACCGGCGGCGCAGCGGCGAGATCATCAGCCGGATGACGAATGATCTCCAGCAGCTGCACAGGGGCGTGACGCAGCTCTTCGGGGACTTCCTCGTCGAGCCCCCCAAGATCCTCGCCGTCCTCGTTGGCGGCGTCCTGATCGACTGGCGGGTCTCCCTGCTCGTCTTCGTGATCTTCCCGATCTTCGCGGTGGTCTTCCTGGTCTTCGGACGGCGCGTGAAGAAATTCACGAAGCGACGCCTTCAGAAGCAGGCGGCCCTCACCGATTCGATGTCCCAGATGCTCGCCGGGATCCGCGAGATCAAGGCCTTCGGCCTGGAGCCGCAGAAACTCGGGGAATTGTCCCGGACGGACGAGGGGATCCTGAAGGACGTGAAGGGGACGCTCGCCGCGCGGGGCTGGATGAAGGGGTTCGTCGAGTGCATGGCGATCCTGGTTCCGGGGCTCGGGATCATCGTGTTCAGCTACATCTTCCCCGTGTCGATCACGATCGTCGTGGGGTTCGCGATGTGGAGCCGGCAAGCCTACGGCTCCATGAAGAAGCTCGCGGCGGCGATCAACGTCCTCCAGGAGGGGGCGCCCGCGGCGGAGCGTCTGTTCGCCCTCGTGGACGAGAACCCCCTGGAGCCGGAGCCTCCGGACGCGGTCGACGCCCCGCGGGACATCCACCGCCTCGGGGTGGAACGCCTGTCGTTCTCCTACGACGGCGCGAACCCGGTCCTCTCCGAGGTTTCGTTCGAGGCGATGCGCGGCCAGGTCGTCGCGATCGTCGGGCCCACGGGCGCGGGGAAGACGACGCTCTTGGACCTGCTGACCCGGTTTTACCGGCCGACGCAGGGCGTGATCCGGGTGGACGGGGTGGACCTGCAGAAGGTGAAGCGCAAGAGCCTCCTCGGCCTCATCGCCCTGGTCAGCCAGGACCCCTTCCTCTTCAACACGTCGATCCGCGAGAACATCGCCTGCGGGAAGGCGGGGGCGACGGACGCGGAAATCCGGGTCGCGGCGAAGGCGGCCTACGTGGAGGAATTCCTGGACCGCGTGGCGGGCGGTCTCGATTACGTCGTCGGCGAGCGCGGCGAGAGCCTCTCCGGCGGCCAGCGCCAGCGTGTTACGATCGCGCGGGCCTTCCTGAAGAACGCGCCGATCCTGCTCCTCGACGAGGCGACCTCGAGCCTGGACGCGGAGTCGGAGCGATACGTCCAGGAGGCCCTCCGCGAGCTGATGAAGGGGCGGCTCACGTTCGTGATCGCGCACCGCCTCTCGACGATCCAGCACGCCGACCAGATCCTCGTCCTGGAAGGGGGGCGGATCGTGGACCGCGGGACGCACGAGGAGCTCCTCGCGCGGGAGAGCGGCTTCTACAAGCGCGCGTTCGAGTGGCAAATCGGGCAGGCGACGGCGTAGCCTTCGAACCTTTTCGTCGGGGGTGTAAACCGGGCACGGGCTCGGGGTGGGGACTCGTCTCGCGCTCCCGGTCTCCGCGAGGTCCACGGCAGGTAGACGAATTCATGGCGTTGGACCTC
>CAYHQZ010000285.1:4057-4483 GCA_964358555.1 uncultured Planctomycetia bacterium | reverse complement strand
CCGTGCCCGGTTTGTACCCCCGACGCAAAAGTTCAGTAACTCCTGATCCAACCGCAAGATGCCAGCGACGGGCAGGGAGTGAAGGGCGCCTGAAACCAGATTTTTCCGGAACTTTTCGTCGCTTTCGGCCGTCTTATACAGAGGAATTCCGCGACCGGCTCGCATTCTGCGAATCGATCGCGTTTTCGCGTATCATAGTTGAGTTCTCCGGCATATCTGGAAACAGGAGCACCCCCGCATGCGACGAGCGCCCGTCTTCGCCCTGCTTCTCGCGTTGGCCGCGGTCGCCTTTCCAGAGGAACCTTCGTTCCGCGAAGTGACCGAGCGCTCCGAAGCCGCCGCCCGACGCGGCCTCGAGTGGCTGTGCAAGGGCGTCAACGCCGACGGCGGATGGGGCGCGGACCAGGGGCAGCCGCTCCTCGGTCC
>CAYHQZ010000285.1:0-4047 GCA_964358555.1 uncultured Planctomycetia bacterium | reverse complement strand
CCGAGCCGGGCCACACGGCCGTCGTAGGCCTGACCCTCATGTCCCACGGCAGCACCCCCACGAAGGGCCCCAAGGCGGCTCTCGTGCGCCGGGCCCTGGCCTACACCATCCAGGCGGTCGACCGGCTCCAGGGCAACTCGATCGCCCCCGGCGGCTCGCAGATCCAGAACAAGATCGGCCGGATGGGGGACAACTTCTTCGCGGCCCTCTTTTTGAGCCAGGTTGTCGGCGAGAGCGACGATTTGCGCGCCGAACGCGCCCTGCGCAAGCTCACGGACGTGACCGCGCGCACCCAGCAGGCCGGCGGCGGCTGGGGCCAGGAGGCCTGGGCCCCGATGCTCGGCAACGTCATGGGCTGGGTCAGCCTGCGCGGCGCCACGGCGGCCGGGGTGAAGGTCCGCGCGTCGGCCGAGCGGACGGCGGAGCACATCGTCGCCCAGATGCGCAACATGCAGATCGGCGGGGATCGCGGAAACTGGATGTTCGATCTCTACAAGAGCGCCTCCGGAATCCGGGTCCTGCACTCGATGAAGAAGGGCGACGACCCGATCGCCCGGAAGGCCTTCGAGGACGTCCTGCGCCTGGTAAACCAGAGCGACCAGGCCTTCACGCAGGCCGGCGGCGAGGAATACCTCTCCTTCCACCTCCTGACAGAAACCATGATCCAGCGGGGCGGGAAGGACTGGGCGCGCTGGTACCCGGCCGTCCGGGACAAGCTCGTCGCGGCCCAGAACGCGGACGGAACCTGGACGGGCCACCATTGCATCACGAGCCGGACGTTCTGCACGGGGATGGCGGTCAGCGTCCTCCAGGCCCCGAACCGGTTCATGCCGATTGCGGAATACTAATCGAAGACGACGGTCTTGCGCCCGTAGACCAGGACGCGGTGGTCCAGGTGCCAGCGGACGGCGCGGGCGAGGACGACACGCTCCAGGTCGCGGCCCTTCTGAAGCAGGTCGTCGAGGCCGTCCCGGTGCGAGATCCGGACCACGTCCTGCTCGATGATCGGGCCGTCGTCGAGCGATTCCGTGACGTAGTGGCTCGTCGCGCCGATAAGCTTCACCCCCCGCTCGAAGGCGCGGGCGTAGGGGCGGGAGCCCGAGAAGGCGGGCAGGAACGAGTGGTGGACATTCAGGATCCGGTTCGGGTGTTTCGCCACGAACGCGGGCGAGAGGACCTGCATGTAGCGGGCGAGGATCACGAAATCGATCCGGTGCTCGTCCAGGAGCGCCTGCTGGCGCGCCTCGGCGGCGGCCTTCGAGCTAGGCTCGACGGGGACGTGGTGGAACGGGACGCCGTGGAACGCCGCGATGGGTCGCGCGGTCTCGTGGTTGCTCACGACGAGGGGGATGTCGCAGACAAGTTCGCCGGACTTCCAGCGATACAGCAGGTCCGCCAGGCAGTGATCCTCGCGCGAGACGAACAGGGCCGCGCGCTTCCGGACGGCCGAGCGCTCCAATCGCCAGTCCATTTGGAAGCGCTCCGCGATCGGACGGAAGGCCGCCTCGAAGCCCCCGAGATCCATCTTGAAGCCCTTGAGCGACCATTCGATCCGGGTGAGGAAGAGCCCCGCCGTCGCGTCCTGGTGCTGATCGGCGTGGAGGATGTTGCCCTCGTGCCGGCAGAGGAAGTCCGCGACCGCGGCGACGATGCCCCGCTGGTCGGGACAGTGGACGAGCAGGATCGCGGTGTCCATGGGCCCCTACGATACCGCCGAAGCGAAAACCCGGAAGGCGACGCCCCCTACCTACGAGCCCGGGGCAGGCCGGACACGGCCTCGCGCAGGTCGGCGTGGAGGGCGGCGGTCCAGGGCGTCGGGGGCGAGAAATCCGAGGGCATGGTTCGCGCGCGGAAATCCACGGGGGACAGGACGACCCGGGCCTTGTCCCATCCCGCGTCGGCCGCCAGGACGAAGAGATCCTCGATCGCAACGTCGCCGACGGCGATGCAGCCGATGGAGGCATTACCGCCGTGGATCATGATGTCGCCGCCGAGGCTCGTCCGGCCGTCCGCTCGGCCCCGGGCGCGATCGGCCGCGTTCGGATAATCGAGTCGGAGCGAGAGGTGAAAGAGGCTGTTCGGATTCAAGGACTCGATCCGGTAGAAGCCCTCCGGCACCTGCCGGTCTCCCTCCCGCAATTTCGGCCCGAGCGTCCCGCTCGCGGCGAGGATCGGATAGGCCTTCACGAAGGCGAGCGGCCGACCGGGATCCGCGGCAAAGAGGTGCAGCGCCCGCTCCGCCTTGAACCCGGCCAGAAGAAAGCGCGCCGGCGGATACGAAACCCCGGCCGCCCGGAACGCCGCCGCCTGCCGCCCCCGCGCCGCCTTCCCGCATTGCGCCACCCTCTCCGCGACCGTGGCGCGACCGCCGAAGGAGGCCGCCTCGTCCGCCGCCCCCCCTTCCGGAGCGGCCGCCCGACCCGGCGGCTCGCCCCCGGCCGGAACCTGACCGCCCCGCTGCAAAAGCCGCCACGCCCCCGCCCCCGCCGCGAGGAGCGCCATCCCCGCCAGAAGGAGAAGCGCCCGGCGACGAGGCGGCATCATCCCTCCGCGACCGGCGGGCAGCGGCGCTCGGACGGCTCCGGATCGGCCGGGGGGAGCCGGTTCGCGGCGAAGATGCCCGTGCAGAGGAAGGCCAGCAGGCACAGGCAGAAGATCTGGACGAATCCGCCCGTCATCGCGGCGTCGCCGGCATGGCCGAGGACGATCGTCATCCCGAAATCGAGAAACGCGACGAACAACCCGGCGACGATCCAGAGAAAGACGCTCTCCACCAGGGAGCGCGTCCTCGCGAGCGCCAGGCGGGAGCGGCGCCAACGCGAGAGACGCATGAAGAAAAGAGCGCCGCCGAGGAGCGCGAGCGACAGGACGACGAGGATGAGATTTCGGAACGTCACCCAGGCGAAGTCCGGACGGGGCATCGGAATGAGAGGGAAAAGCGCCAGGAGCCGGCCGCGCATGCCCTCACGATAGCACGATCTGCAAGCGCAAACGGCGCGGCCCAGCCTCCATAGCGCCTTGTGCTGGTGATACAATCGGAAAAAGGAGAAGCGTTCATGACGAAAAACCGCCCGCGCGCCAGGAACGGCGCGGCCCGCCAGCCGCCCGGCCCCGGCCTCCTTCGCCGGATCCAGGGCGACCCCCGCTACAAAGGCCGGAACCTCATGATTCTCGCCCGCAAGGTCTACGTCGCCGATTCCAGGCCTTCGACCGTCCGGCGGATGGACGCCGCGATTCGGAGCCATCCGAACGACCAGCCCTTGTTCGTCTACGCGCCGGCCGACGAGACGCTCATCCTGTGGCAAGCGTAATCTCGTTCCCGTTCGCGCGGCGCCCATCCCGCCGATTCGGGCTCATCCGCTACCCCGTCGCATCCGTCGAATTCTGGTCTCGAAAATTCCGGCGCTGGATCCCCGTTCAGGCTGTCGTGGACACGGGAGCCGACTACACCCTCCTGCCCCGGTTCTTCCTGCAGAGCCTCGGAGCAAAAGGGCTCGGTGGCGGAACGACCATCCCCTCGAAGGGCATTGGCGGAAGCGAACGCGTCCGCTTCTTCCCGCATTGGCCTCTTCGGCTGGGCCCTTGGAACCTGTCCGCGCCCATCGGCTTCCTCGACCGCGACGACATCCCTCCCCTGCTCGGTCGCATGGAATGCCTGGACAGGTTCCAGGTTACCTTCCGGCGGCAAAGGACGGCTTTTGCCATGCTGCGGTCTCGAATCCGGCGATTCGGACGAGCCTAGGTAAAATAGAAGCGGGTCAGGTGGAAGAAGACGGGGGCGGCGAAGCAGATGGAGTCGATGCGGTCCATGACGCCGCCGTGGCCTTCGATGAGGCTGCCGTAGTCCTTGACGCCGCGGTCGCGCTTGATGGCCGACATCGTGAGCCCCCCTCCGAATCCCATGAGGCAGATGGAGAGCGACATCCCCGCCGCCTGGAGCGGGGAAAAGGGCGTGGCCCACCAGAGGCCGGTGCCGAGCGCGGTGGCGGCGAGGACGCCGCCGATGAAGCCCTCCCAGGTCTTGTTGGGGCTCACATGCGGGGCGAT
>CAYHQZ010000284.1:0-4487 GCA_964358555.1 uncultured Planctomycetia bacterium | reverse complement strand
CGTAACCCTTCCCGCCGCCACCGCCGCCGTAGCTCTTGCCGCCGCTGCCGCTCTTGTGGCCGCTGCCGCTGTGATGGCCGCTGCCGCCCTTGTGGCCCCCGCCCTTGCCGCCGCCACTGCCGGACCGGAAGACCGGCCGGCCGGGCGATGTGCCGGGGCTGCCGGCCGAGGCGGTCTGCGGGACGGGCTGGTAGCAGGTGTCGACGATGAAGTAGTTCCTGCCCTTGTACTGGGTGAATTTCCCGCAGAGAATCCCGCGAATCGAATAGCCCTGCGATTGAGGGTTGTATTCGTAGCCGGTGCTCACGAACTCCTCGTAGTCGTCACCCACAGGCTGGTTCGCGGGCTTGGGGAGGTTGGTCGCGACGCCGCCGATGGGCGGGGCGGCGACTGTCGGCGGGGCGCCGGGCGTTGCGGTCTTCGCGTGGCCTTCCTCCCACTTCTCGAGCAACTCCGTCTCGAGCATGGGGAAGGTCTTCATGTTGTTGGGGCCGGGCTCCGTGATCCGGATCATCGGCCGGCCCGCGCCCGTCAGGATTTCGGCCGCGCCCTTGAACTTCTCGCCCTCGGGAACCAGGTTCGGATACGGATCGCGCTGGGGGCCGAAGAACTCGACGTAGCCTTCGCCCCGGTAGGAGTGGAACCGGGCGAGCGTGGAGACGCTGTCGGGATTGGCCTCGGCCGCTTCCAGGACGAGATTCTCGAGGGCGGTGTAGGGCACGCCGTCCGCGCCCGTGAACACCATCCGCTCGCCTTCCTTCGAAATCTTCCCGGTCACGTTTTCAAGGGCGGCCTGGGCGGGGACGTTGGAGGCGGGCGCGACCGGCACCGTGTTCGGCGCGCCGGAGACGGGGATCATGCCAGGGGCGCCCCTGCCGGGCACCGTGTTCGGGGCGCCGAGGACCGGGATGGGAGCGCCGGTCACCGGGGTCGCCGGACCGGGGGTTCCGGGGGGCAACGCCAAGTCGTTGGCCATGGCGGCAACGGGGGCGAAAAGCAGGAGGAAACCTACGGCCGCTCTCACTCGATAGGCACCCATTTAGAGGAAACCTCCTATTTGATTAGACCCGCCTCCCCAGGGGACCGCAACAGAAAACCCGCGTCTTTCACGCCCCGCTCCTCCCTCCCGCCGTTCAAACCCGCCAAATCGGCGGCCGTCGGCGGATCAGCCCGGCAGGTCTTCCAGGCTCCGGTAGACGAAGAATTTCGTGACGCGGCCCGCCTTGAGGGACGCCCGGAGCGGCCGGGCCGCGGCCCATAGCCCGATGCGCTGGAAGAGGAAGAGGAGCACGAGGGAGGGGATGGAGAGCAGAAGCCCGTAGCCTAGGGTCTCCTCGAAGTCCGCCGCCAGGTTCAGAGCGCCGGTGCGGAGGAGCAAAATGACGGCGTAGATCAGGAAGCCGGACAGGAAAGCGAGCGGCAGGACGAACCAGCGGAGGACGAAAAAGCGCCGGGCCCACCGGACGCGGCCCTCGCAGGACTCGCAGGTCCAGCCGTACCAGGAGAGCACGGTGGGTTCCTCCCGGCGAAGGGAGGCGACGATCAAATGCCCCAGGAGGCCGAAGAGGAAGCCGAAGAGCGCCAGCACGCCGTAGGATTCGCGCTCCTTCCGGACCGAAACGATGGCGAAGAAGCAACCCCGCCAGACGGGCTCCCGCTCCTTGCCGCAGCGGCACCGGTCGAGCGGGGACTGGGGGATGACGACGGTCCCGTCCGGCGCCTCCGCGATCGGGACGCCCTTGCCGCAAAACGGGCAGGGGCGCAGGCAGCCGATGTAGGCCGAATCGAATTCGCTTTCGCGGCCGCAGGCCGGGCAGCGGCGGTTCAGTTTCGGGAGCATGGCGGGCGGGAAGTCTTATCGCGGCCCGGGCGTTTCGCTCGCCTCGATGTTCGCGAGCGCCTTGAGAAGCCACTCGCGGGAGGGGATTTGGGCGCCGTCCTTCGTCCGGATGAGGTAGGGCTTGCCCGAGAACGAGGAGCGGGAGGCCAGATGCTCGATGAAGTCGCGGGCGGTCTTCACCCGATCGCCGGCGGAGGAGAGCTTGCCCCGGAGGTGGCTGGCGGCCGCCTTCGGGCCGTGCTCGGAGCCGTTCCGGATGAAGACGACGTCGGCGGATTCGATGGCGGCCAGGAGGCGGTCGATCTTTTCCCGCTCCGTGAGCGCGGCGGCCGGCGGCTTCGGCGCGTCCGGGGAAACCGCCTTCGTTCCGGGCGGCGCGACGCCCGGCGCCGTCGCCGGAACAGGCCCAGGCGGGATGCTCGCCGGCGGCCGATCGCCGTCCTTCGAGCAGCCGGACACAAGAAGGACGGACAGCAGCAACCCCCGGACAGGCGCGCGCGTCATGGCGCCCATTCTATGCGAGCCGCTTCCGCGGCCGATGAAGGGCCGGCTACTGCGCGCCCTTGAGGGAATCCAGGGCCTTGCGGACCTCGGGGTCCTTGTCGGCGATGGCCTGGAGCTTCGCCGCGGCCGCCATGAGGGGCCCCATCGCCTTCATCTGTTCCTGGAGGGCCGCCATGGCCTTCTCGGGCGAGTCGCCGGGGTTCATCTGGATCTTCGGGGGGTTGGCCTTGATCTTGGCGGAAAGCTCCTTGATCTTCGGCACGGCGGCCTTCGCCGAGGCCTCGTCCGTGATGCTTTCGAGGAGGGCCGTGAGTTCCTTGATCGGATCGTCGCCGCCTCCGCCGCAGCCGGGGAGGACGACCGCCAACGCGAGCGCCAGAAGGATCCAGGTTTTCGCCATGAAGGCTCCTTTCTTGAGCCGCCAGGGTACGGAGGCGACGCGCGGCGGGCAAGGCCCCGCGGGCCCGCGGGCGCATTCAGGCGGCGGACGGTTCGGAAGCGCCGGCCGCCGGCAGGACGACCGTGAAGGCGCTGCCCTTGCCGGGCTCGCTTTCGACCTCGATCCGGCCGCCGTGGGCGCGCGCGAGCGCGTCGGCGATGGCGAGGCCCAGCCCCGAGCCCTTCCCGGGCGAGCGCGCCTCGTCGGCCCGGTAGAACCGGCGGAAGAGAAACGGCAGGCGGTCCTTCGGGATCCCGCCGCCTTCGTCGGCGATCCGGATCCGGACGAAGCCCTCCGACGCCGCCGCCGACATCGAAAGGGTCCCGCCGTCGCGGTTATAGAGGATCCCGTTGTGGGCGAGGTTCAAAAGGATCCGCTCCAGCATCCCCGCCTCCCCGCGCGCCGAGAGGCCCGGGGGGACGGCCTCGAGGGCGACCCGGATCCCGCGCGGCGCCCCGAGCACCTCGGCGGTCTCGCGGACGGTCTCGAGGAGAGGGCCGACGGCGACGGGCTCGAGCCGGGGGGCGATGGCCCCGGCGTCCGATCGGGCCAGCAGCAGCAGGTCGTCGACGAGGCGCGCGAGGCGGGAGGCGCCGGAAAGCAGGCTCTCGAAGGTCTCCGCGTCGCCCCGGGGCTCCCGCGTCCGTCCGATGGCCAGCTCGATCTCCGTCCGCATCCGCGCGATGGGCGTGCGCAATTCGTGGGCCGCGTCGGCCGTCACACGCTCGACCTCCCGGAAGGCCTCCTCGACCCGCCCGAGGAGGCCGTTCAAGGTTTCGGCCAGCGCGCGGATTTCGTCGCGGGGCTCCGGAACCGGAACTCGCGCGTGAAGGGTCGTGCGCCCGATCCGGCGCGCCGCCTCGGCGATTCGTTCGACCGGCTCGAGAGCCCGCCTCGCGAGTAGCCAGCCGCCCCCGAGGAAGAGCAGATACAGGAACAGGGAGGCCGCGATGTAGCGCCGGACGAAGTGCTCGAGGCGCTCCCGGACGGGGCGAAGCGGGGTCGCGAAGCGGCAGACCCAGGCGTTTCCGGCGTCGTCGAGGAACCGATTGGCGAAGGCCCGATGGCCGTCCTTCCAGGCAGGCGCGCCCGGGATCGAGACCGTGAAGGGCCGTATGGGAGGCGCCTCGGCTCGCGGGGGATCGGGGATGGCCGCGAAGGCCGCGTCCTTGAGATTCATCGGAAGGGTGACGGGGGGGCGGCCGGCGGGGCCCCGGATGTCCACGACCGTCCGCCGCGGCAGCGCCGACAAAAACTCCCGCTCGAATTCCCGAACCCCGCTGGGGGCGCTGGCGCGCGTGTGCCGGACGAAGGCCGCCGTGATTTCCTCCGTTTCCTCGAGGACCTCCCCGTCCAACTCCTCGTAGAAGAGCTGGCGCATGTAGAAGAAGAGGAAGGCCCCGAACAGGACGAAGACGGCGGCGAGCAGCAGCAGGTAGAGGCCGGCCACCCGGGCCCGGATCGTGCGCAGGATCAAACCGCCCCCGGGTCCCGGATCGAGTAGCCGACGCCGCGGACGGTGTGGATGAGCTTAGGCTCCCCGGCGCGTTCGATCTTTTCCCGGAGGTTCCGGACGAAGACGTCGATGACGTTCGATTCCCAGTCGAAGTGGTAGTTCCAGACCTTCTCGGCGATGGCCGTGCGGCTGACAGGTTTGCCGGCGTTCCGCAGCAGGAACTCCAGGAGGGCCGACTCGCGCGGGGT
>CAYHQZ010000283.1:0-4528 GCA_964358555.1 uncultured Planctomycetia bacterium | reverse complement strand
GCGGCCCCTGGGACCGGGCGCGGATGGAGGCGATGGGCTTCCAGGCCTTCGACTCGGTCGAACCGGAAAGGCTCCGGCAGTACGCCGCGCGCTTCCGCTCGCAGCGGATCCGCGCGGCCGCGGAGACCTGGCTCGCCCTCGCCCGGACCGAGGAGGAAGGAACGGTGGAACTATGAGAGACGAGGCCCTCGCCCTCATCCGGCCGCTCGCCGATCCGGGGGCGAAAATGAACCTTCTCAGGGAGTACCTCCAGGCCCTCGCCCTGCGGTCCCTGCACGAGTCCGAGGCCTTCGCGAACCTCGCCTTCGTGGGCGGTGTTAGCGTCGGTCGGGAAGTGTACCACTTATCGGCGGGAAAGTGACCCACCTGATCGGTCGGTTTGGTACCACCGTCGCCGGTCCTCAGCGGTCGCCCCGGCCGCATAGCCTCCCCCGCTATCGGGGCATGTCATTGAGGTATCGGAAACCCCGGAAACGCTCGACGGGGACGGGCGCGATGGGCGTCCAGGTGGTGGTGTCGAAGATGAGGGAGTAGGGCTTCTTCTCGTCCTCCGGGTTGTAGAGGACGTCAGCGGAGAGAATGAAGTAGCCCCTCCAGGCGCCGTCGCAAGCAAAGAAGAGCCGATCGGGCGTCTCCCCCTTCCCGAGGTCCTTCGGGAGCCTTCCCATGTTCCAGGTGGCCTCCCGTCCCTTCCCGTCCCGGGCCTGTTCCTGCTTGTGCTCAAGGGTCACGAGCGAGGTGTAGACCCCGATGTCCACGCCTTGACGCCCCATCCTTGAAATCCCCCGAAACGGCCCAAGAAGCGTGAAAACGCACGAGTTGGAGCGTTCCACTGTACGCGGCCGCAGACAAGAAGGAAAGCCAACTTTTTTCGGAGGTACCCATGAAAGCGCCGCCGCCGTTCAACAAAGACCGGATCCGGACCGTCACCAAAGGCTTCTCCTGGATCGACCGGAGAATCATCACCGAAGATTTTCTCCCCTCCCTGAGCAAGGAGGAAATCGCCCTCTACTTCTTCCTCGTCACCGCCGCCGACCGGCTCGGCATGTCCTTCTGGAGCCACGAGAAGATTTCATACCTCCTCGGAATCGAGATGCACGAGCTCGACCGGGCCATCCATGGGCTCGTCGACCAGGATCTCATCGCCTACCGCTACCCCTTCTTCCAGGTCCTCTCCCTCCCGCTCTTGCCCTCGTGGCGGTTTCGGGGATCCCTCCTTGCCAAGGGGCGGCCATGAGGCTTTTGGACATCCCCCTCGGGGAAATCCGGACGAGCCTCTCCGCCCTCAAGGGCCCGGCCTGCGTCGCGCCCCGGCGGCCGTTCCCCGAGCCCATCACCGTCATCCCCATCGACGGCGGGTTTGAGGTCGTGGACGGCTTCAAGCGGCTGGATGCCTGCCGGAGACAGGGGGCGGCCTCCGTCCCCGCCGTCGTCCAGGAGGGCTGGGACCTTGCCACGGCAAAGGCCATGATCATCCGCCTCAACGGCCGCCGCCGCACGCTTACCTACTACGACGAGGCCCTCATCGTGAGGGACCTTTCCCGGGACGAAGGGCTTTCCCCGGAGAAGATCGCCCGGCTCCTCGGCAGGAAGCGGAGTTGGGTCATGACCCGGCTCTCCCTCCTCGACCGCCTCGCGCCCGAGGTCCTCGAATTCTTCAAGACCGGGGAGGTCGGCCTGCGGGCGGCCTTTGCCATCGCGGGTCTTGCCGGGGACCTCCAGATTCCCCTCTTCCTCGCCTCGCGCACGCAGGGCCTCACCGTGGCCGAGGTGGAGGCGGCCTCCGCGATGGTTGCCTCCCTCCCCGAGAAGGAGCGGCCCCGCGCGGCCCGGGACCCCGCGGCGCTCGTCCGGCGGACGGAGGTGACGGAAGCCTCCGCCCAAGTCTTCCCCGGCAAGGTCGGCGCCTTCCTCGCGGAGGCAGATGCCCTCATCGAGGCCCTGCGCCGCTTCCGGGGCAGGGCCATCCCCGCCGGAGACACCGACGCCGAGCAGCGGGCCATTGAGGCGGCCCTGCGGCGCATCTCTCACGAAGTCACCACTATGGCGCTCTCACAAGCGCCGGAAAGGAAGAATACCCATGAAAGACCGGGAAGCCTTGAAGACGATCGCCCAGCGGATGCGCGGGGAGGGCAAGCCCCTCAGGCACATCGCCCGGGCGCTCGGCATTCACCGCCGCACCTTGAAGCGGCTCTTGGGGCAGCAAGCCCCGAAGAAGTCGGCGGCACCCCCGCCCGCCCCTTCGAAGCTCGATCCCTTCCGGAAACGGATCGAGGAGTTGAGCAAGATCCCCAAAATGACCAACCGGGGCATCTACACCGTCATTCGGCGGGAGGGCTTTACCGGCGGGCAGACCATCCTCGGGGACCTTCTCCGAAAACTCCGGGGGACGACAATGACCCGGAAGGCCTTCATCCGCTACGAGCCGCCGCCCGGCGCGGAGGGCCAGTCGGACTGGTCGCCCTATCGGGTCTCGATCGCGGGGACGAAGACGAAGATCCACGTATTCTCGATGCTCCTTTCCTACAGCCGCTACCAGTATCTGGAAGCCTTCCTTGACGAGAAGCAGGACACCCTCTTCCAAGGCCACGTCGAGGCATTTCGCGCCTTTGACGGTTGCCCCGCTGAAATCGTCTACGACAACCAAACGCCCGTGATCGCCTGCCGCATCAAGGAAAACGTCATCCTCCACCCGCGCTTCGAGAAATTCGCCGCCCATTACGGCTTTCGGCCCCGGATCTGCATCCCCTACGACAAGGAAAGGAAGGGCCGCGTGGAGCGGCCATTTGGGTATCTCGATACCTCCTTCTTCCCCGGCAGGGAATTCTCCTCCCTCGAGGACCTCCGTGCCCAGCTCCGGCACTGGCTCTCCGACGAGACGGCCGCAACCGGCAACTGCCGTATCCACGGCACCACCCGAAAGCGGCCCGTGGATCTCTGGCGGGAAGAGCGCGACCTCCTTATCCGGCTCCCGGAAGTCGACTTCCTGCCCACCCGCATCGAGGAGCGGCTCGTTGCCAAGGATTGCCTCATCTCGGTCATGGGCAACTCCTACACCGTACCCCCTGCCTACGTGGGAAAGACCGTCACCGTCATCATCTCCCCCCGCGGCGTCACCGTCGCAAACGCCCGGGGCGAAAAGATCGCCGCCCACGACATCCCCGAGGGCAAGGGAAAGATGGTCATCGACGAGGCCCACTACGACGAGATCCGGCGGAGCAGGAAGAAACTGAGCGCCGGGCAACTCGAGGACCACTTCGCGGCCATGTTCCCCCGAAATGACCGATTCCTCGTGGGCCTCAAGGAGCGGGTCAAGGGCATCTACCCCGTGCACCTGAAACACCTCCAGCGGCTGTGCGACCACTTCACCGCCGACCAGATGGCCTGGGCACTCGAGGAGGCCGCCTCCCACGGGATCTTCACCTCCGCTTACGTGGAGGAACTCCTTTCCCGCCGGTATCCCTCCCAGGTGGGGCTCCGGCGCTTCGATGAAACCATGGAAAAACCGCGCGGGCTCCGGCTCGGGCATCTCGAGATCGGCACGACGGACGGATTCGACGACATCTTCGGAAAGAAAGGAGACGACCATGGATCAAACGTATAACCCGGAACATATCGCCCGGCGCTTCGCCGAGCTCAAGCTCCGCGGCGTCGCGGAGGCTTTCGAGGAGCGCTACCACGCAGCCCTGGCCGAAGGGACCGGCATCCTCGAATTCGTCGCCGGTCTCCTCGACGAGGAGGCCGTCGGCCGCAAACAGCGGCGCTTCGAGCGCCTCCTCAAGGCGGGAAACCTCGACCCCGCCGACAGCATCGAAAACTACGACGACACCCTCGCCCGCTCCCGCGGCGTCGATCCCGCCCAGGTACGCGATCTTATCGGCTGCGCCTTCATCGACCGGCCGAAAAACATCGTCCTTGCGGGCGCGGTCGGCACCGGAAAGACGAAGCTCGCCCGAACGCTTGCCTTCGAGGCCGCACGGAGGGACTACAAGGCCTTCTTCGAAAACACCCGAGAACTCGTCGAGACCCTCTTCCAGGCAAAAGACTCCTACGTCTTCCCCAAGCTTTACCGGAAATATGTCAACGCAGATCTCCTCTGCCTCGATGACTTGGCGTATATGCCGTTTGCCCCCGAGAAGGTCGACTTCCTCTTCCGCCTTGTCTTCGACCGGACCGAGAAGAAGACCGGCCCCGTGATCGTCACCACCAACACCGACGTTAAAGAATGGTGGCAATTTTTTCCCTCAAAGGCCATGGGCATGACCTTCAGCGACCGCATCCTCGGCGGCGCCATCGGCATCAAGTTCACCGGCGCGTCCATCCGGCGCGAGGGAGAAAAGCACGCGGACTGATCCGGAAATATCCCGGAAGCGTTTCAACGGGCCCCGGAGACCATCCCGGGGCCCGGATTTTTTAATCCCCACCCGCCCACCCGAACGAGATAAATCAATTCTTTCTGGCCTTCCAGAACAAAATCAACGAACGAAATAAGGGTGGTACACCCCGGGGCCGGTTAACTGGTACAGCC
>CAYHQZ010000282.1:0-4534 GCA_964358555.1 uncultured Planctomycetia bacterium | reverse complement strand
TCAAGAACCAGGGGACCGTGGCGACGGCGGGGACGTTCTACGGGGCGTTCTACCTCTCGACGGACAATGTCCTGGAGCCCCTGACGGACGTCTTCCTCGGCACCCGCGAACGGACGTCGGTCCTGGACGTAGGCGCCACGAGCGGCGCGACGAGCGCGTTTGCCGTTCCCGCCTCGGTCGTCGCGGGGGACTACTACGTCTTCGGCGTCGTGGATTCGACATCCACCCAGGCCGAGTCGAACGAGGCCAACAATATTGCCGTCGCGGCCGGGACGATTGCCATCAAGGCGGACCTCATCGTTTCCTCGCTTTCGGCCTCGCGGACGGGGATGACGCTTGCGGTGAAGGACACCGTGAAGAACCAGGGGCCGCTTTCGGCCAAGGGGCCGTTCCGGGTGGATTTCTATCTTTCGGCGGACGCGACGATCACGTCCTCCGATGTCCTCCTCGGCAGCCGGAACGTGACGGCCACGCTCGCCTACAACGCGACGAACCAGGCGACGACGACGTTCGCGATTCCGGCGGGGCTTGCGGCCGGCTCGTGGCGGGTGGGCGCGATTGCGGACGGCGGGAACGCCGTCCCCGAGACCGACGAGTCGAACAATACGAAGGCCTCGAGCGCGCTGTCGCTCCTGCCGGACTTCGTCGCGGTTTCCGTGACGGCGAGTGCGTCCGGCCGGACGGTCACCGTGACGGAGACGGTGCGAAACGACGGTCCTGTGGCCTCGCCCGTATCGAAGATGGACCTGCGCCTTTCGACGGACAACTCCATCGGCTCGTCGGACCCGGTGCTCGCCCAGCGCGCGATTCCCTCGCTCGCGCCAGGCGAAGCGAGCACGGCGACGACGATTGCGACCGCACCCGCGGCCGTCGTGAACGGCGCCTACTACGTCGGAGTCTGGGCGGACGCCGCCGGAACCATCGCCGAGCTTTCGGATTCGAACAACAAACTGGCGTCCTCGGCGACGGTGACGCTGACGAACCCGCCGCCCGCGAACGTTCCTCCGGTCGCGAACGCCTCCGCGAACCCGACGGCCGGCATCGCGCCGCTGGCGGTCTCCTTCAGCGGTTCGGCCTCGACGGATTCGGACGGGACGATCGTTTCCTACGCCTGGGTGTTCGGCGACGGCCAGACGGGGACGGGCGCGACCGCGTCGCATACCTACGCGTCCGCCGGGACCTACGCGGCGACGCTTACCGTGACCGACGACGACGGCGCGACGGGAACCAACGGCGTCACGATCGTCGTATCGGAACCGCCGCCCTCGAACGTCCCTCCGGTCGCGAACGCCTCCGCGAGCCCGACGACCGGCACGGCGCCGCTTGCGGTCTCCTTCAGCGGCTCGGCCTCGACGGATTCGGACGGGACGATTGTTTCCTACGCCTGGTCCTTCGGCGACGGCCAGACGGGGTCGGGCGCGACCGTGTCGCATACCTACGCGTCCGCCGGGACCTACACGGCGACGCTGACGGTGACCGACGACGACGGCGCGACGGGAATCGCGACGTGCGTCGTGACCGTGACGGCCCCGCCCGGCGAGCCCGTCCTCGACGTTTCCGTGGCCGCCGTCGACTTCGGCTCGCTCGATCGCGACATGGTCAAATACACCGAGGCCTTCGATTCCGAGCGGCTCGTCGAGATCCGCAACACCGGAGGCGCGGACCTGAACGTGACCGCGGCCGTCACGGTGAACTCCCTGGCCTTCAAGATCCCCTTCGGCGCCACCGTCCCGACGCTGGCCCCCGGCGAGCGGTATTTCCTCGCCGTCAAGTTCGAGCCGCGCCGCCTCTACAACGAGGCCGTGCCGCCCGCCCAGCCCTGGAACGGGACGCTCACCCTCGGCGGCAACGGGGGGAGCAAGACCGTCGTCCTGTCCGCCCGGACCGTGGACGGCGTCACGGGCGGCGCGAGCCCGCTCTTGATGAACTGGGGCTACGCCCGTCCGTCTGCGGCGGTCGTCGATTTCGGCAGCGTGGACGTCGAGCAGACGGTCGTCGAGTCCCAGATCGCGAACCAGGGCGACGCCAGCCTCGCCTTCAGCGGGGCGGAGATCGTGGGCGACGATGCGGCGAACTTCCGGGTCTCGATCCAGCCATCCGGCCTGGTCCTGCAGCCGGGGACGCACGGCGGCGACGCCTGGTACTCGCCCAGCGGCTTTTCGCCCCTTCCGCCCGCGGGGCAAATCAGCGTGACGTTCGCCCCGCAGACGATGGAGCCCGTCTCCCGGCGGCTGACGGCGAAGCTCGTCGTCCACACGAGCGCCGGCGACCTCGAGGTCGGCCTCATGGGCGTGGGCCTCTACCGCAAGCGCTTCCAGGTCGGCGAAACCGTCTTCGAGTTCGATCGCGTCAACGCCGGGCAGTCCACGCGATACCTCGGCACCGACGGCTCGGCGGACTTCTACTCCCTGGCGGATCTCGTCGTCGAGAACCTCGGCCGCGAGCCGCTGACGGTGACGGTGAACGCCCTCGAGAGCCTCTCGCCCGGCGGCGCCGCGCGGTTCGGCGTCACCAACGTGGGAACGCGCGTCCTCGGGCCGGGGAATCCCAGCGTCACCCTCGCCGCGACGTTCTCGCCCGACGTGAACGGGCACTTCAGCGCGAGGCTGAAGATCGACAGCACGGATCCCGCGAGCCCCGTGAAGTCCTTCCTCCTCCACGGCGCCACGACCGGCGCCAACCTGCTGGGCACGGCGTCGACGCTCTACACCTACGACGACATCGTGTTCTACAGCGACGACTACGACTGGACGCGGATGATCCGGCTCCGCAGCACGGGGAACGCCGTCGACTTCGGCGACCTCTACGAGCGCCAGGACCCGTTCCTGCGCACCAGCGCCGACAACCACGTCGACCTGGAAAGCTGGAGCTACGAGCACGAGTCCACGGTGCTCTTCGGGGACGCAGCCTACGTCCTCGACAGCGACGTCTTCGGCCCCTACACGCCGGGCGATCCGGAGAACAAGGCCGCCACCGAGATCCGGCTCCTCGCCGGAAATCCCATCGGCAAGGGCGGCATCCTCAAGAACTCGGACTTCGTCCTCTTCGACACCGGCTTCGCGGACATCCGCGCCGAGGGGACCTGCCCCTTGCGGATCGACGTGGCCAACGACAGCCGGATCTTCTACACTGAGGCTCTGAACGAAGGCGGCGTCGTCCGGACCCGGCTCAAGTTCCGCTACGGCTCGTCGGGCAACGGGGTCGTCGAGAACGACCTCTCGACGAGGCTTGCCGGCGTTCCCGGCAAGGAGGTCGTGGCGCTGCGCGTCATCCAGGGCGGATCGGCCGCCTATCGGGCCTTCGTGATCTTCCAGGGCGGCGATACCTACGACATGGACCTCGACGCCTCGTGCGCCGTCGTGGCCACGAAGCGCCTGACCCCCGGCTTAAGCGCCCTGCCGGGCGCGGGCGCGCGGATCGACTCCTCGGGCCGTTGGATCACCGCCACCAGCGCCCCCGAAGGCGCAGGCAGCGCGCGGCTGCAGGTCTGGCGCGAGGACCTGCACGCCGGCGGAAAGGCGCTCCTCGGCGAGGCGGACGTGCCGTTCGCCGACACGGTCACGAACCTCCTCGTGGACAAGACAGGCTACGTCCTGCTCGAGACGAGCAACGGCATCTACGCCTTCTCGCCCGCGGGCCAGCCGCAAGGCTACGTCCTCTCGGGCCTGATGCTCTATTCCTCGAACGAGATCGGCTCCAACCCCGACGGCATCAAGCGGGCCTACTGGTTCGTCGACTTCAACCAGATGTGGTTCGAGCACTAGAACGGCTCGCCGGCTGACTCCGCTTCCGTTTTCGTCCCCGGCATCGTCCTGTCCCTGGCCTTGGAACGGGGAAGGGAATAAGATCCAGGCATGGAGCAGATCATCCTCGAGAAGGAAGCGTTGCGCCTTCCCGTCCACGAGCGGGTCCTGTTGGTGGACGCCCTTATTGGAAGCCTGGATGACGACGCCGCGCGCCGGATCGAGGCCGCCTGGGCTCAAGAAGCGGAAGCCCGGCGCGAGGCCTGCCTGCGAGGCGAAATTCAGGCCCTGGACGGGCCTTCGGTCCTGCGCGAGCTCCGGGCCCGGTACGGAAAGTGACATTCCGTTTCCTCTCGCCCGCCCAGGCGGATATCGCCTCCGCGGCGGACTACTACGAAAAGGCCGTGCCGGGTCTCGGCCTCGACTTCCTGGACGAAATCGAGCGCACAATCCAGCGGATCCTCCTCCAGCCGGAAGCCTGGGCGCAAATCTCGCCCAACCATCGCAGGTGCCGGATGCACCGATTCCCATACGGTCTTCTCTACTCCATCGAGGGAGACTCCGTCGTCATCTCCGCGGTCATGGACCTTCGGCGGCACCCGGACGCCTGGTCGAAACGAACATCCTGAATCCCCCCGCGCGAATTCGTCTCGTGAGACACCTTGACCTTGGAGGGATCTTCCGGGGGCTGCCGCGTCTGGAAAACCATCGGGTCGGGGGGGGGGGGGGGCGGCCCCCCCCCCCCCGACCCCCGGGGGGGGGGGCGGGGGCGCCGCCCAGCCTGGCGGCGC
>CAYHQZ010000281.1:0-4553 GCA_964358555.1 uncultured Planctomycetia bacterium | reverse complement strand
GTCGCCATCCCCAATACCCGCCGCGTCAGGGCGTCTATCTCTGCCAGTTCTTCGACAACTTCGAGTAGGGGGGACGGCTACCGCGGGAATGCCTCGGGGACGCCGGCGTCGACGGGAAGGGTGGCGCCGGTGGTGGGCGTCGCGCCTGCGGCGAAGAAGACGACGGCGCGGCCCACGTCCTCGCCGGTCACGGGGACTTTCAGGAGGCTCCGTTCGCGGTAGTGGCGCTCGAGTTCGGCGGGCGTGAGGCCCTTGGATTTCGCGCGGTCGGGGCCGACGGCGGCCCACAGGCCGGAGGAGCGTCCGGCGCCCTTGAAGACCGCGTCGGGGGCGACGAGGTTCACGCGCACGCCGATGGCGGCGAGCTCGAGGGCGGCGATTTTGCCGAGCTGGTGGGCGGCGGCCTTGGAGGCCGAGTAGGCCCCGAACGAGGCGCCGGGCGCGAACACGTTCTTGGTGGAGATGATGACGATGTTCCCGCCCGTGCCCTGGGCGCGAAGCCGGCGCGCGGCCTCGGCGAGGACGAGGAACGTCCCGCGGGCGTTGACGGAGAGCAGGCGGTCGAAATCGGCCGCGGTCAGCCGCTCGAGCCTCCCCACGGCGGCGAGGCCGGCGTTCGGGACGACGACGTCCAGGCCGCCGAAGGCGAGGCATGAGCGGTCGAAGCCCTTGCGGACGGATCGCTCGTCGGAAACGTCCATCCGGACCGCGATGGCAGAGCCCTTTCCGTGGCGCTGCACGATCCAGGCGACGTCCGATTCCAGCGCGCGTTCGTCGAGATCCGCCAGCGCCACCGCGGCGCCGGCCGCTGCCAGCGCCCGCCCGACGGCCGCCCCGATGGCCCCGGCGGCGCCGGTTACGAGGGCCGCCTGCCCGGCGAGCGGCAGGGCCGGCCCCTTGCGGAGTTTGGAGAGTTCGAGCGACCAGTATTCCATGTCGAACAGATCGAGGGGCGACAGCGGCTGGTAGCGCCCGAGGTCGGAGGCCGCCGCCTTCGCGCGGAGCGTCCGCTCGGCGATGTCGGCGGCGATCCGCGCCTCGGACACCGTCCGGCCGCTCGCGAATAGTCCCGCGCCGGGGACGAGGACGATGCGTGGCGAGGGCTCCAGCGGCTCGCGCCGGACGGATCGGGCGCGGCAGGCGCGCTCGAACGCGCGCAGGGTGTCCGCGCGGTAGGCGGCGATGGCCGTGCGTGCGGCCTCGCCGAATTTTCCGGGCGGCAGGGCCGCGGCCCCGGCGAGCAGGAGCGCCGGCCCCTTCGTCCGGATGACGTGATCGGGGGTGAGCGGGCCGGCCGCCGCGAGCCGGCGGGCGTCAGGCCTTCGCAAAAAATCGAGGACGACGCCCGATGCACGCCAGTCGAGAACGACGCGGCGGGAAGGCTCCTCCGGTGCGGCGCCGGTCGCGGCGAGGGCACCGCGAAGGATGGGGGCGATGAGCGCGGCGCGCGCGCGGACGGCGGCGGGCGGGGGCGTCGCGGGGATCGGCCCGAACCGGGCGGAGGGGACGCGCCGGCGGATGAGGCGGGCGCATCGGTCCACGAGACGGACGTGGGATTCGTAGGCGGCCCGGGCGGTGTCGGCGAACGTGAAGAGGCCGTGGCGCTCGAGGACGATGCCGGGGGCGCCGGGGTTCTTCTCGAACGCGGTTGCAACCGCCTTCGCGAGGGGAAAGCCCGGCATGATCCAGGGAAGGATCGGGATGCTCTCGCCCAGGGCCTCGGCGAGGAGCCCGCGGGCGCGGGGCTGGTTCGTGAGTATCAGGACGGCGTCCGCGTGGGTGTGGAAGACGAACCGTGCGGGGAGGAAGGCGTGCAGCAGCGCCTCGACCGATGGAGTGGGGGCGGAGGCGTCGAGAAGGGCGCGGCGAATCTCGTTGACCATCGCCTCGTCGGAAAGGGAGGGCAGGGCGCGAAGCCTCCGGAGTGCCTCGAGGTCCATCGCGGGCAACCCCTCCGGCGGAAGCGCGTCGAGGCTCCAGCCGGTCGCCTTCACGCGGATGGCGGGGATCCGGCGGCCGAGGGCGTCGCGCGCGATCGTCTTCACGGAGGTGTTTCCGCCGCCGTGGAGGACCAGGCTCGGATCGGAGCCGAGGAGGCGGGAGGCGTAGAGGCAGAGCGCCGTGTCGCGGCCCGCGGCCCGGCCGAAGCGGCGGATGAAGGCGCGGGCGGCAGATTCCGACCAGGGGGAGGGCATGGACGAAGTGTAAGAGTCCTAAGTCCAAAGTCCTAAGTCCTAAGTCGACGAAACAACCGCGGATTTTCAAATCTGCACCCTCCAAAGGACATTTCGTCTCATCAGCGCCTGGCAACTGCCGTCAAGACCTAGGACTTTCAACTTAGGACTGCCGTATCGGCACATCGTTTGCCATGATCCTGCCATGGTTCGCTTGATTCCCGGCGGCGGAACCGGGAGAATGGTTTTCGCTTCCTACCCAATCACCCCACGAGGAGAACCCATGAGGCTTTCTTTGAGGAACTGGAGCGTTGCGCTCGTCCTGTTTGCTTTTGCGGCCGTCGGCTGCGAGGGGATGGACAACTGGATGTCGTCCGGCAAGGGCGCCGATTACAGCGGCGGCCCGATCGCGCAGAACCAGTCCATCCCGCCGGAGGCGCGCCCCCGGGTCGCCATCGGGTCGTTCGCGAACAAGTCAGGCCTGCAAGGCGCCGTCAACGTCGGCGAAGGCCTCCAGGAAATCGTGACCCGCGAGATGGTCAACTCGAACTACTTCAACGTCCTCGCGGGCGGGGGCGTCCTGGACGACGTCCTCAAGGAGCAGGACCTCGGCCGCGCCGGGCGGACCCAGCCGGGGACGGAGCCCGCGGTCGGGCAGATCGAGGGTGCGCAGTTCATCCTCACGGGCGCGCTGACCGACTGCAAGATGGAGGCGGTCGGGGGCGGCATCGGGATCCGGATCAAGAAGGTCGAGGTCAATCCGGAGTGGAAGCAGGCCTACATCCGGATCGACTTTGCCCTCGTGGACGCCCGGACGCGCCGGGTCGTCTTCGCCAACTACGCCGTCGGCCGGTCGAACGCCGTTCGCGCGGGCGTGGGTTTCGGCGGCGGGTCGTGGGACTTCAAGGCAGGCGGCTTCTATGACACGCCGATCGGCGTCGCGGTCATGGCGGCGAGCCGAACGCTCGTCAAGCAGATGATTGCGAACTACGGGCAGATGGCGATTCCCGCCGGCCCGGTTCCCGTTCCGATGCAGCCCGTCCAGCCCGTTCCGGTGCAGCCGGATCCGAACCAGCCCCCGGCCTGGGGCCCGCCGCCGGTCCAGCCGCCGCCGACGCAGCCGCCAGCCGGGTGGGGCGTCCCCCCGCAGCCGGTCCAACCTCAACCCCAGCCGCAGCCCCAGCCGCAGCCGCCGGCCTGGAATCCTCCTCCGCCTCCGCCGGTGCAGCCTCCCGCGCCGCCGCCGGCCGAGCAGCCTCCGCCGGGGTGGGCGCCTCCTCCGGGGTATTGATGGGGCGTGTCGCGGTCCTCGGACTTGACTGCGCGGAACCCTCGCTTGTATTCGATCGGTTCGCCGCGGATCTTCCGAACCTGCGTCGTCTTTGGGAGCGGGGGTGCAAGAAGCGCCTCCGCTCCACCGATCCGCCGATCACGGTGCCGGCGTGGGCCACGATGGTGACGGGCAAGGATCCCGGCGCGCTCGGCCTCTATGGATTCCGGAATCGCGCCGACCACACCTACGCCGGCTTCACGTTCGCTTCCTCGCGCAACGTCGCGCACGAGGCGATTTGGGACACGCTCGGCCGCGCCGGCAAGAATTCGATCGTCGTGGGCGTCCCGCCGGGCTATCCCCCGAAGCCGATCCGGGGCCACTCGATTTCGTGCTTTCTCACGCCGTCCGCGAAAAGCCCGTACGCCTACCCGGCGGAGCTGAAGGCCGAGATCGAGGGGAAATTCGGCGAGTATCTCTTCGACGTGAAGGACTACCGGACCGACGACCGCGCGCGTCTGCTGCGCGACCTCAAGGCGATGACGGCGCAGCGCTGGGCGGTGGCGACGCACCTCGCCGCCACGAAGCCGTGGGATTTTCTCATGGTCGTCGAGATGGGGATCGACCGGCTGCACCACGGGTTCTGGAGCGCCTTCGACGAAAAGCACCCCCGGCACGTCCCGGGCAATCCCTTCCAGTCGGCGATGCCCGAGTACTACCGCTGGCTCGACGGCCTGCTCGGCGAATTCCTCGCGACATTGCCGGCCGGAACGGACGTGTTCGTCGTCTCCGACCACGGCGCCTGCCGGATGGAGGGCGGGATCGCCATCAACCAGTGGCTGCTCGAGCGCGGCTACCTCGCGCTGAAGAGCGTGCCCGAGAAGGCGACGCCGTTCGAAAAGCTCGACGTCGACTGGCCGCGCACCCGCGCCTGGGCGGCCGGCGGCTACTACGGCCGGCTCTATCTCAACGTCCGCGGCCGCGAGCCCGAGGGCGCGATTCCCGCCTCCGAGGCCGCCGCCTTCCGCGACCGGCTCGCCCGCGAGATCGAGGCGATTCCCGGCTTTGGCGACAGCCCCATCCCGACCCGCGCCGTCACGCCCGAATCC
>CAYHQZ010000280.1:0-4616 GCA_964358555.1 uncultured Planctomycetia bacterium | reverse complement strand
GGATCTACAACTTCGTAACCAAGCGCGGGATCTGCCGGGGCGCGCGCGCCAAGATTTCCTGGACGCAGGTCGAGACGGGCTCGGCGATCACCTGGAAATACCCGAGCGTGATCCTCCAGGGCGAGGGCTCCATCGGCGAGTTCCATTCCGTCGCGGTCACGGCGAACCGCCAGCAGGCCGACACCGGCACGAAGATGATCCACGTCGGCCGCGACACGAAGAGCACAATCGTCTCGAAGGGGATCTCGGCGGGGTTCGGCCAGAACACCTACCGGGGGCTCGTGAAGGTGCTGCCCCATGCCGCGGGCGCCCGGAACTTCTCCCGCTGCGATTCGCTCCTGCTCGGCAGCCGCTGCGGGGCCCACACCTTCCCGACCCTAGACGTCCAGAACCCCTCCGCCCAGGTCGAGCACGAGGCGACGACGTCGAGGATTGGCGAGGACCAGATTTTCTACTGCAACCAACGGGGGCTTTCGTCCGAGGACGCGGTGAACCTGATCGTGAACGGCTTCTGCCGCGAGGTGTTCCGGAAGCTCCCGATGGAGTTCGCGGTCGAGGCGCAGAAACTCCTGGGCGTCAGCCTGGAAGGGAGCGTCGGATGAACCCGGATGCCTTGCTCGAGGTGAAAAATCTCCGCGCGCGGGCGGGCGCGGCCGACATCCTGAAGGGGATCGACCTGATCGTGCGCCCGGGCGAGGTCCACGCGATCATGGGCCCGAACGGCTCCGGCAAGAGCACGTTCGCCCACGTCCTCGCGGGCCGTCCCGGCGTCACGGTCACGGGGGGCGAGGCGATCCTTTCCGGCAAGGACCTCCTCGCGATGAAGCCGGAAACGCGCGCGCGGGAGGGGCTCTTCCTCGCGCTGCAGTATCCCGTCGAGATCCCGGGGCTTTCGACGCTCCACTTCCTGAAGGCCGCCGCCAACGCCGTCCGCCGCCACCGGGGAGAGCCCGAGCTGGACGCCGTCGACTTCCTCGCCCTGGCGAAGGAGCGCGCCGCGATCGTCGAACTCGACCCGGCCCTCCTGGATCGCTCCGTCAACGAGGGCTTCTCGGGGGGCGAGAAGAAAAGGAACGAGATCTTCCAGATGGCCATCCTCGACCCGGTCCTCGCCATCCTCGACGAGACGGACTCCGGGCTCGACATCGACGCCTTGCGGATCGTCTCGAAGGGGGTGAACGCGCTGCGGGGGAACTCGCGCGGGATGATCGTCATCACCCACTACCAGCGCCTGCTCGACTACATCGCCCCGGACGTCGTCCACGTGATCGCGGGGGGGCGGATCGTGAAGTCCGGCGGGCCGGACCTCGCGAAGTGGCTCGAGGTGAACGGCTACGCCTGGACCGAGAAGGAGGGCGCCGCCGTTGCGCAAGGTCAGGGCCCCGAGGGAACTCGAGGGGCCGCCCCGGGCGCGGCGCCCCCGAAGGGGGAAGCGCCATGATCGACGCGCCGGGCTCCTGGCTGGCCGATTGCGAGGCGGCCGCGCGGACGCATCGCGGCCCGGGGTGGCTCTCGAGGCTTCGGCGGGAGGCAACGGACGCCTTCGCACGGCTCGGCTTTCCGGGGCGCGCGGAGGAGGGCTGGCGGTTCCTCGACGCCTCGGCCGTCGCGCTCGTCGGCTTCCGCCCGGCGCCGGCGCGCGGATCGCGGGAGGCGCCCGCGGGCATTCCGGACTTCGGCGGCCCCCGGCTCGTCTTCTCCGACGGACGGCTCGTCCCCGGCCTCTCCACGCCGCCCCCGGCCGATTCGGGGCTGCGGGTCGACAGCCTCCGGGACGTCCTCGCCCGCTCGCCCGGCGCCGTCGAAAGCGTCCTTGGGCGGATCGCGGACGTTTCCGCCAAGCCCTTCGCCGCCCTCAACGCCGCCCTCTTTTCCGACGGGGCGCTCGTGCGGGCGGGCAAGGGCGCGTCCCCGATTGTCCCCGTCCACCTCGCGTTTGTCTCCCGCGCCGGCGCCTCCCCGCGCGCGACGCATCCCCGCGTCCTCGTCGTCGCGGACGAGGGCAGCCGCTGCCTCGTCGTCGAGACCCATCACGTCCTGGGCGAGGGAAGCGTCCTCGAGAACGCCGTGACGGAGCTCGCGATCGGCCGGTCCGCAAGGGTCTCGCACGTCCGGATCTCTCGCGCCCCGGCCTCGGCCTTCCTCGCCGCCTGCGTCCAGGCCATCGTGGGGCCCGACGGCCGCTACGAATCCTGGTCGCTGCCCGCCGCAGCCGCATTCTCCCGCGAGGACGCGGAGGCGAGGCTGGCGGCCCCGGCGGCCTCCTGCGAATTGCGCTGCCTCCTTGTCGGAACCGGGGAAGAGCGCCTGGACGCCCACGCGACGATCGACCACGCGACGCCGGGCGGCCGGAGCCGGCAGGACTACAAGGCCGTCCTCGGCGGGCGCGCCCGCGCGGGCTTCGACGGCCGGATCGTCGTGCGCCCCGGGGCCGACCGGACGGACGCATTGCAGTCGAGCCGCGGGATCATCCTCTCGGAGGGGGCGATCTTCCAGGCGCGGCCCCGTCTCGAGATCCGCGCCGACGACGTCCGCTGCGCGCACGGCGCCAGCATCGGGCGCCTCGACGAGAACGCCCTCTTCTATCTTACGTCCCGCGGGATCGGCGCGTCCGGCGCCCGGCGGCTTTTGCTCGAGGCTTTCGCGGGCTCCGCCGCCTCGGGGCTCGCCGAAGGATCCGTCCGGGAGGCGTTCGAGGCCGCGGCCCGCGAGCGGCTGGACGCCGCACTGTCCGAAGGAGGCCCGTCGTGACGCTCCCCTGTCCCGTCCCGGCGGGCCCCCGTACCCCGCCCCCCCGCCCCCCCCCCGTACACGTCCGGCGGATTAGCGCCGACATTCCGGCTCTAGCGCAGTCGATCCACGGGCATCCCCTCGTCTATCTCGACAACGCGGCCACGACCCAGAAGCCGCGCGCGGTCCTGGATCGGATCCGGCGCTTCTACGAATCGGAAAATGCGAACGTCCACCGCGGGGTTCACGCCTTGAGCGATCGCGCGACGACCGCCTACGAGGGGGCGCGCGAGCGGGCCCGGCGGTTTTTGAACGCCCCCGTCGCCTGCGAGATCGTCTTCGTGCGGGGGGCGACGGAAGCCATCAATCTCGTCGCCGCCTCGTTCGGGGGCTCCTGTGTGGGACCCGGGGACGAGGTCGTGATTTCCACGCTGGAGCATCACTCCAACATCGTCCCCTGGCAGATGCTTTGCGAGGCGAAGGGGGCGCGGCTCCGGGTCATCCCCGTCACCGACGAAGGGGACCTGCGGCTCGACGAGTACGAGAAGATGTTGTCGCCCCGGACGCGGATCGTCGCCGTCACGCACGTCTCCAACGCCCTCGGCACGGTGAATCCCGTGAAGGAGATGATCGCGACAGCCCATGCCCGCGAAATCCCGGTCCTGCTCGACGGGGCCCAGGCGGCGCCGCACATGGCCGTGGACGTCCAGGCCCTGGGTTGCGACTTCTACGCGTTCTCGGGGCACAAGGTCTACGGCCCGACGGGAATCGGCGTGCTCTACGGCCGGGCGGGGCTGCTCGAGAAGATGCCCCCCTGGCAGGGCGGGGGCGACATGATTTCCTCGGTCACGTTCGAGAAGACCACCTACAACCGGCTGCCCTACAAGTTCGAGGCGGGCACGCCGCACATCGAGGGGGCCGCGGGCCTCGCGGCCGCGCTCGACTATCTCGAGTCGGTCGGCCGCCCCGGGATCGAGGCCCACGAACGCGCGATTCTCGCGCATGCCGTCGAGCGGCTTTCCGCGGTGGAGGGCCTGCGGATCCTGGGCCGCCCGAAGGTCCGGGCGGGCGCCGTCTCCTTCGTTCTCGACGGCGTGCATCCCCACGACGTTGGCACGATCCTCGACCGGGAGGGGATCGCGATCCGGGCGGGGCATCACTGCGCCCAGCCCGTCATGGACCGTTTCGGCGTCCCCGCCTCCGTCCGCGCCTCGTTTGCGTTCTACAACACGCTCGACGAGGTCGACGCGCTGGCGGCCGGGCTGAAAAAGGCGAGGGCGATGTTCGTGTGAGAGGAAGAACCCCCATGTCCGACCTGCGAGATCTCTACCAGGAACTAATCCTCGACCACGGGAAAAGCCCGCGGAACCGCCGGATGCTTCCCGGTGCCGACCGCGAGGCGAAGGGCCACAACCCCCTGTGTGGCGACCGGATCACCATCCGCCTCGCCACGCGCGACGGCCGGATCCGGGACGCCGCCTTCGAGGGAATGGGCTGCGCGATTTCGACCGCCTCCGCGTCGCTCATGACCGAATCCGTGCGCGGCCGGACGCTGCCCGAGGCGCTCGCGCTCTTCGAGGCTTTCCACGCCCTCGTGACGGGAGCGCCCGCCCCCGCCGGCGCCCCCGACCTCGGCAAGCTCGCCGTCTTCTCCGGCGTGTCCGAATTCCCCGTGCGCGTGAAGTGCGCGTCCCTCGCCTGGCACGTCCTCGTCTCCGCGATCAAGGGCGAGGGCGAGACCGTCTCGACGGAGTAAGAGATGAACCTTTGCGTCCGGCTTCCCGATTGCGGCCTGGCGGCGCCGATCCCTGTATTCCTGGGCACGAAGAATAAGAAGGGCGAGGGGCGGGGGCTCGGATGGAAGCGACCTGTCGAGGCGCGGTCCA
>CAYHQZ010000279.1:0-4631 GCA_964358555.1 uncultured Planctomycetia bacterium | reverse complement strand
ACGATACGCCCCTCGAACGTCACGACCTGCCCGATTCTCTTCTCCGCCTCCTCCCAGGTAACGGCCATCCCCGCGGACGCGACCCTCGGCGCCGCCGGCCGGCCCGATCTAGCCAGGACCCGAAGCGCGACGAGGGCGCACAGCCCGAGTGCGAGGGCCGTGAGGCCCGCCTGCACCGCGAGGGCCTCGCCCCGCAGCCTAAACGCCCCCCGAATCGTCGCGCGATGCATCGGGCTCTTATCCTAGCGCGACCGGCCGCTCAGCGGCGCTTCGCCTTCTCCTTCGCCCCCGCGTCGCGGGCGAGGCCTTCGAGGATGCCGATGGCCTTGCGCCGCGAGGTCTCGTCGAGGGTGTTGTAGAGCATCATCAGGCGGCCGGCCTCGGGGGAATCCAGCAGGGCCTTCCAGAGGCCCTTGCCGGCGCGGCGGGCCTCGGCCTCGATGCGCAGGTATTCCTCCTTCTTTTCTCCGGCGAACCTCGGCATCGCGAGCGCCAGGCCCTCGGAGAGCAGCGCCTTCTCGAGTTCCGTGCCGTCGGGCAGGACGACGCGCGCGAGGATCCGGCCGTAGGCGTCGCGCAGCTCCGGCCCGCGAACGAGCCGGACGGTTTTCCCCTCGGTCCGTTCGCGCGTGAAGGTCGAGGCCTCCTCGCCGAAAGCCTGCGCGGGCTTGTCGGGGTGGTGGGTCTCGGGGGTGTCCACGCCGAGCAGGCGCACCAGCTCGCCCGAATCCAAAAGCAGCGTGTCCCCGTCGTAGGTCTTCTCGACTTTCGCCTCGACGTCCTTTGTCGCACTGGCGCCCAGCGCGCGCTCGACAGGCCCGGGGGGCTTCTCCGCCTTCGCAGGAGGCTTCGGGGGCGAATCGGCGAGTTGGAGAGCCGGCGGGGCGGGCCTATCCAGGAACTCGAAGCCCGCGAGGACCGACCCGGCGAGAAGCGCAATCCCGAGGACGATTTTTGAATAGGCGGACACGCGCTACTTCCTGATGGCCGGGGATTTCACGGCCGGGGGTTTCACGGCGGGAGGCTTCGCGGGGGGGGCCTTCGCCGGCGGCGGCTTCGCGAGGGCCCCCACGTTCACCGCCTGCTGCACGAGGGCGCCGCGGGGGATCGGGATTGCGAGGATCGACTCGTCCATGCGCTTCTGGAGCGCCGCGAAGTCCTCCCCGAAATACTCCTTGAATCTCGCGAGGCGCTTGTCGTCGAGGGAAGAGACCTGGGCCTTGACCGCCTTGTCCATCTGCTTCTGCGTCTGATCCATCTTCTTCTTCAGGGCGGCGGGGTTCTTCGCCACGACGCGGACGGGCTTGGGGATCTGGACCTGGTTTTCCGTGGCGGAGTCCTGGAGGAAGTCGAAGAACTTCTCCCGGTTTTTCCCGCCCTCCCCCTGGAGCAGGAAGTGAACGAGGGCCCAGAACTGGTCGTAGGCGACGGACATCTGATCCTGGGTGTAGCCCTTCTGGAGGAAGTTCGTCTCGTTGCCGAACGAGACGAGTTCCCGGAGGGGACGGAGCATCTTCTTCTCCTTGGCCATCCGGTAGCCCGACAGCCGCAGGAGATGGGGCGGGCCGGGATTCACCTGGCCGTCTTTAAAGCCGGCGGCGAAAAGCTCGGCGAGGCCCTCGCTCGTCCAGGTGTCCCCGATGTCGGACTGGATTCCGCTCGCGTGCAGGAGCTGGTGCGCGCCCTCGTGGATCGCGACCATCGGGGAGGAATTCTTGAGCATCAGGAACTTAGACTTCGGGTGATAGAAGCCGTCCGTCTGGATGGAGCCGGCCTTGGCGACGTTCCGCGCGAGGGCCTCGTATTCCGCGGGGCTCGCCACGACGACCGCCTCGAGGGGCGCAAACGGGATCCGCGCGGTCAGGGAGGCGCGGAAGTACTTGAAGAAGGCCGCGTGCAGGGCCTCGAGGTTCGCGCCGACCCGGGCGGCGACGGCCGCGTCCTTGTGGCGGACCCGGTAGTGCACGGTCGCATGGATCTGGTAGCCCGGCGAGAGGTAGGCGAGCGGGTTGTCGGAAGGGCCGGCCGGGGCCGGCGCGGCGGAGAAGGCGGCCGGAACCAGAAGCGCGAGGACCGCCAATCGGAGAAGCATCGAGGGCATGGACGTTTCCGTCGGATGGGGAGCATTGCGATCATACCATCCCGCGTTCCTTCTCCCTACACTAGCGGCTGCCTCAAGTCCCCCGCATGGACCCCCGACTGCTTTTCATCCGGAGCCTCCTCCTCGGGACCGTTTTCGTCTCCAGCCTCTCCGCCCTCGTCGAGGAGGTCGTCTGGGTCCGGATGCTCGCGGTCGTGTTCGGGAGCACCGCGGCCGCCCAGGCCGCCGTCGTGGCCGCGTTCATGATCGGGTTGGCCGTCGGCTCCGCGTGGCTCGGATCCCACGCGGACCAGACCCCCGCACGCTCGATCCTGCGCTACGGGGCGATCGAGATGGCCCTCGGGATTCTCGTGATCCTGATGCCCTGGGTCCTGCGGCCCTCGTTCGACGGCCTCGCGCCGCGGGGGGCGCTGCTCTCCGTGGCGCTCGCGTTGCCCGACCCCGCGGCGCTTCCCGCAATCGTCGCCTTCCTGGGGCGCACGGCGCTCGCGTCGAGCGCGCTCCTGCTGCCGACGGTCCTCATGGGCGCGACGCTGCCCTTCGCCGTCCGGCTCTGGGGCAGCCCCACGGGGACCGGCGGGGCGCCGGCCCTCTACGCGGCCAACGCCATCGGCGCCGCCGTCGGCGCCTGCCTCGCCGGGATCCGGCTGCTCCCCCCCGTCTCGTGGCTCGCCCCCTCCCCGCCGGATCTCGCCGGAGGGCCCGCGGGGCTCATCGGGATCTACGGGATGACGATGTCGAACACGTTTGCCGGCCTCTCCCACGTCTGCCTCGCCTACATCCTCTGGATCGGACGCGGGATCGCCTTCCCGATCCGGCTTCCCGACGGACATCCGGACGCGGCGCCACCGGCCCAGCGCTCCGACGGGGGCATCCCCGCGCTGCCGGAGGCCCTGCCGGGCGCGGGCCTGCTCGCGATCGCGGCCTTCTCGGGCTTCGCCGCCCTCGCCCTCGAAACGCTCTGGACGCGGGCGCTGGCGCTGCCCTTCAAGGGCTTCACCTGGACGTTCTCCTCGGTCCTCGTCTTCTGGCTGCTCTCGACGGGCCTCGGCTCCGCGGCCGCCGGCGCGAGAATCGGGGCGCCGTCGCTCTTCGGGCTGGGCGGCGCCTCGTTTGCGATCGCGGCCACCGCATTCGGCCGGGCGCCGCTCTCCGGCGCCCTCGAGGGCCTCGCCCTCGCAGGCCTCCTGCACCTCCTGATCCTCTTCGCCAGGCGCCGGACCCCGCGCGCCGCCATGGGGCTTCTGCTGCTGGCCGCGGGGCTCGTCTCCGCCTGTTCGATCCTGGTGCTCGACCACCTCCAGGCCCTCGGGGCCCTGGCATCGCGGGAGGCCGCCGCCCCCGAACTCCTCGCCGCCCTCGGCAAGGCCTCCTTCCTCGTTCTCGCCCTTCCCGCAGCCCTCTTCGGATCGCTGCTTCCGATCGCGCTGCTGGCGGCCGGGCCATCGCGGCCCGGGGCCTCCACCGGCCGCGTCTGGAGCGCCAATGGCCTGGGCGCCGCGATCGGGGCCATCGCGGCCCCCGCGATCCTGGTGCCCGCGCTCGGCCTGCAGGGCTCCATCCTGGCCATCGCCGCGATCCTCGGCTCCACGGGCGGGATCCTCGCGCTGACGTCGGGCCTGCCCGGACGGCTCTCCGCCTCGCTCGCCGCGGGGGCCGCGATCCTGTCGCTATCCCTCTCGGCCGCCACGGCCCCCTTCCAGAACGTCATCCGCTTCGTCCCCGGCCTTTTCGAGGACGGGACGCCGGCCGTGTTTGAACGCCCGGCGACGGCGAACCGGATCGTGCGCGCCTCCGAGGGGACCGAGGGATTGGCGGTCGCCGTCGAAAACCCCGATTTCGCCTACCGGGCGCTCTACACGGACGGCTTCTCCGCGACCGACACGCGCCCCGAGGGCCACTACATGCGGATGGCGGGGCATCTGCCGGCCCTCTACGCGGACCGGACCCGGCGGGCGTTCGTCTTAGGCCTCGGCACCGGCCTCACCGCCGACGCCCTCTCGAAGCACCCCTTCGAGTCCATCGAGATTTCGGAGATTTCGCCGTCCGTGCGCGACGTCCTGCCCGCCTTCGATCCGTGGAACGGCGGCCTCTCCCGGCGCATCGATTCGCCGCCCTTCCATGTCCTCTTCGACGACGCCCGCCACCGCCTCCTGCGCTCCCCCCCGGGGGCCTACGACGTGATCGCGTCCGAGCCGCTCCCGCCCTATTTCGCAGGCTCCGTCCACGTCTACACGCGCGACTTCTTCCGCCTGGCCAAAAGCCGCCTCGCACCCGGGGGGCGCCTCGCCCAGTGGGCCCCCGCCCACCTCCTCGGGCCGGAGGATTTCCGAATCCTGGTGCGCTCGTTCGCCGACGTCTTTCCCGAAAGCTCGATCTGGTTCTTCCGGGAGTCCTGCCTCCTGCTCGGACGCGCCGACGATCGAGCGCCCGACGACGCGCGGGCGGCGGCGCGGGTCCCCACGCCCCCCCACGGGGGCCCCGGCCCGGGGGGGGACGGGGGCGCGCGGCCCCCCCCCCGCCACAACCC
>CAYHQZ010000278.1:0-4639 GCA_964358555.1 uncultured Planctomycetia bacterium | reverse complement strand
GGGCCGGGGGGCCCTGATAAGGGCTCGGGGGGGGGGATGTGGATGAGCCGATTCGATATCGCGGGGAAGGGATATCCGGGGGGGGTAGGGACCCCCTAGGCAAACGGACATCTTTATGGCATCCTCTCGCAACTCTGTTCCGAAGAATGATAGGAGGACTTGAGATGGCGCATCGGAAGACTTTGAGGTTTGGCCGGTTCGCGGCGGTTCTCGGGGCCTTCGTCGCCTTCGGGCTTGCGCCCGGTGCGGCCGTTCCGGCGGAGGAATCCGCCCCGGCGACGGCATCCGCCTCCGAGGGCAAGCCCCTCCGCGTGAACCTCTCCCTGAAAGGGGAGGATCTCTCCGTCGTCGTGCGGCAGATCCGGGAACAAACCGGCATCAACATCATCCCGGACCAGGAGATTGAGAAGGAGAAGGTTGAGATCGACGTGACCGATCTCCTCGTCGAGAACGTCCTCGACATCCTCAAGGAGAAGGTCAAGGGGCTCGAAGTCGAGAAGGTTTCGGGCAACTTCTATCGCCTCCACCGGCCCCCGACCGTCTCGGTGAACTTCGCGGGCGCGCCGATCCAGGATGTCATGAAGCTCATCGCCTCGCTGTCCGGGCGCAACATCATCCTCGCCCCGACGGTCCAGGGGCAGGTCACGATGAACCTCCGAAACGTTCCCTGGGAGGAAGCCCTCCGCACGGTCGCAATGAACTACAACTACGCCGTCGTCAAGAGCGGCGGCGGGCTTTACTCGGTGGTGGACCCCCGGACGCTGGTCGCGCAGAGCCAGACGCAAACGTTCAGGCTCCGGTTCATCCAGCCGCCGAGCGCTTATCGGCCCAAGGTCAAGTCCGAGATCGCCCTCGGAAGCCCCGCGGCGCCCAGCGAGGACTACAAGATCTCGTTCCCGCTCTTCCGGGCCTTGAACTCGGTTCTTTCCCCGGCGGGGAAAATCGAGTTCGACCGGGATACGAACTCCTTCATCGTCACCGACATCCCGACGAAGCTCAACGAAATCGCCAAGATCGTGACCGAGCTCGACAAGCGGCCGTCCCAGGTTCTGGTGGACGTGAAGTTCATCCAGACCAACGACGAGGCGGGCGTGGATTTCGGCGTCAAGTGGGAGAAGGGCCTCAAGGCCAAGCTGACGGGGGCTTCCGTTCCCTCGCGCCTGCCCTTCACGGCGGGAAAGGGCGGGTGGGAGGACAGCATCACCCCCTACGGCGAGGAGGATGACACTGATTTCGAGGGGCCGGCTCCGGTCGATCCGCATGTGAGCACCCTCGAGGTTCCGAAGGCCGTCTGGGGGCTTCTGGACTTCACGGAGACGATCCTGACCCTCCAGATGCTCCAGACCCGCAAGGACGTGACCATCTCCCAGGCCCCGAAGATCGTGACCGTGGACAACCAGGAATCCACGATCTTCATCGGCGAAAGCGTCCGCTACGCGGAGGCGCAGGTCCAAGCCGGGACGGGCGGATCCACGATCATCACGGGCATCGCGGAAGGCCGCTCCTCGCCTGTGAACGTGGGCTTCCAGCTCTTGATCCAGCCCCACATCATCCCGGAGACGGGCGAGATCCTCCTGACGCTGATCCCGGAAGAAAACGTTCTCTCGGGGACCGGCGAGAACATCTCCGGCTTCGATACCTTCACGGCCGCGGGCGCGACGATCGATCTGCCCCGGATCGCCACGCGGTCCATCGTGACGAAGGTCCTGCTCCAGAGCGGGCAGACCGTCGTCATCGGCGGGATGAACACCGAGAGTAAGTCCGAGTCCTGGTACGAGGTCCCGATCATCAGCAAGATCCCGCTCCTCGGATGGCTCTTCAAGAGCCGGAGCGTTACGAATGTCAAGCGGAAGTTGACGATCTTCGTGACCGTTGACATCGTCAGGGACACCGACTCGGCGGAGAAATACGTGGATCAGCGGCTCGGCCGCCAGGCGCAGGCCGCTTCGGCCCCCCCGGTCGCAGCCCCCGCGGCGCCTCCCGTCGTCCCGGTTCCGCCGCCGGCCCCCGAGGCGCCGAAGTAGTCTGATGCCCAATACCCCGGGACCGCGCTTCCCGCGCTCCCGGGGTTCGGGTTCGCCTCCCGTGGCCACGAGCACCCGATCCCCCGAACGGTCTTCCGGTCCGCCCCCGGAGGGGCGTACGCCCATGAAGAGAATGCTGATCAACGTTTTGGATGCGGAGGAGACCCGGATCGCGATCCTCAAGAACGACGTCCTCGACGAGTTTTATATCGAGCGGGAGGGCGAGAACCACCACGTCGGGAACATCTACAAGGCCCGCGTGATCAACGTCGAACCCTCCCTCCAGGCTGCCTTCGTCGATTTCGGGCAGTCCCGGAATGGATTCCTCCACATTTCGGAGGTGCGTCCGAATGCCCTGGGGCTGTCGGCGCTCCCCGGCGCCCGAAGGGAGTTCGGCCCGGATACGCCCATCCAGCAGGTCTTAAAACCCGGCCAGGAACTCGTCGTCCAGGTGGTCAAGGAGGAGATCGGCCAGAAGGGTTGCTTCCTCACGACCTACCTCTCCATCCCCGGGCGCTATCTGGTCCTGATGCCCGGCGTCGCCCGATGCGGGGTTTCACGCAAGATCATCGACGAGGAGGAGCGGGTCCGGCTGAAGGCCGTCATGCGGGATCTTTCCCCTCCGCGCGGACTCGGGTTCATCCTCCGGACGGCCGGCCAGGATCGGGCGAAAATCGATCTCCAGCGGGATCTTCGCTACCTCCTGCGGCTCTGGTCGTCCATCTGCCGGCGCCTCGACGCCGACCCCGCCCCCGCCTGCCTATACTCGGAGAGCGACCTCGTGATCCGGACGATCCGGGATCTGTTCACGGAAGACATGGAGGAGATACTGATCGACTCGGAGCCGGTCAGCGAGCGTGCGAGGGATTTTTTGCGCGCGGTCATGCCCCGGTTCGTCTCCCGGATTCGGACCTACGCCGAACCGGAGCCGCTCTTCCACCGCCACCGGATCGAGATGGAAATCGAGAAGATTTCCGAGCGGCGGGTGAATCTCGTCTCGGGCGGCTCGATCGTAATCGAGCGAACGGAAGCCCTCATCTCGGTCGACGTGAACTCGGGGAAGTTCACCGAAGGCAAGGACCCCGAGGACATGGCGCTTCGGACGAATCTGGAGGCCGCTTCCGAGATCGCCCGGCAGCTGCGACTGCGGGATCTCGGCGGGGTCGTCGTCTGCGACTTCATCGATCTGCGCCAGGAGAGCCACTGTCGGCAGGTCGAGCGGACGCTGCTGGAGGGGCTGCGGACGGACCGGGCTCGCACGAAGATGCTGCGGATGTCCCGCTTCGGGATCATCGAAATCACGCGCCAGCGGGTCCGCTCCAGCGTCTCGAGCCTCCTCTACGAGCCCTGCTCCACCTGCGCAGGCTCCGGCCAGGTCAAGACCGTCGAGAGCATGAGCCTCTACGTCCTTCGATACATCCGGCGGGCCGCCGCCCGCGGAGAAGGGGATCGGTTGACCGTCCAGGTCCATCCGGCCGTGGCCTCGTACCTGCTGAACCGGAAGCGCCCGGAGTTGTTGTCTCTCGAGACGGCGACCTCGAAGCGGATCTCCATCGAGGCCGATCCGAGCTACGGGGTGGAGGAGTTTAAAAACCAGAAGCCGGAGTGACTCCCCCCCCTGGCAAAGGAGCGGAGGGGCCGCTACACTGTGCCCCCTTCCGAGGGAGAAAACGTGATCGCCAAATACGCTGTCGTCGAGGATCGCGGGAAGAACCTCCGCGTTCGGGAGGGGCAGGTTGTCCGGCTGGATTTGCGTCCCGGGCAGGTTGGCGACGAGGTCCGATTCGATCGGGTCCTCCTGGTCGGGGGCGGGGCGGTCCGGGTGGGCTGTCCCTATGTCGACGGGGCCATTGTCCGCGCCCGGATTCAAGAACCCGTCCTGAAGGGCGAGAAGGTCTACACGGTCCGATTCCGCCGCCGCAAGAACTCCCGGAAGCGCACGGGATTCCGGGCCCGATACACCCTTGTGAAGATAGAGGAAGTCCTGGACAGCCATGGCGCATAAGAAAGGCCAGGGATCGAGCCGCAACGGGCGGGATTCGAATCCGCAGTACCTCGGCGTGAAGATGTACGGCGGCGAGCGCGTTCGGGCCGGCACGATCATCCTGCGCCAGCGGGGCACCCGCTGGCGGCCGGGACGGAACGTTCGGCTCGGCCGGGACGACACCCTCTTCTCGTTGGCCGACGGCATCGTTTCGTTTGGAGCGGGCCGGAAGGTTTCGGTCCTTCCGCCCCCCGCCGCGCCGTCGCCCTCCTAGCCCCTCCCGCCCGCTCCCCGGCGAACCGGCCGGGAATCGCCCATGATCGACGCCTTATCCCTCCGGGTCCGTGGCGGACGGGGCGGTGCGGGTTGCATCTCGTTTCTGCGGGAGAAATACCGGCCGAAGGGAGGGCCCAACGGCGGGGACGGCGGGTGCGGGGGGTCGGTTTGGATCGAAGCGACCCGGCGGGAGACGACCCTTTCTCCTCTGTCCCGAAAGACATTCCACGAGGCGAGATCCGGGGGCGGCGGCGCCGGACGGGAGCGCGCGGGCGCCGACGCCGACGATCTCGTGCTGATGGTTCCGGAGGGGACGATTATCCGGGACGTTTCCACGGGCGCCATCCTGAAAGAC
>CAYHQZ010000277.1:0-4655 GCA_964358555.1 uncultured Planctomycetia bacterium | reverse complement strand
GCTCTTGGCCTACAACTTATTCCTGCTAGCGAGGGTGTTTCTTAGGAGACGTTAGACCATCTGCGCCAGGCTTTCCCGTCCCTGGGGGCTTGCGGAGCCTTGCCTGGCATATTCATAATAGGGCAAAGACGTTCCCCCCAACGAGGTGCATCAGATGACCAACATGTTCGCGCGCGTCCGCGGGCTTCTGCTCGCAGGTCTTGTCGTTTTCTTCGCGGGCTCGTTTGCGCTGCGGGCGGAGGAGGATCTCCAGGCGCTGCGCCAGAAGCTCGCCGACATCGCCGCGAAATTCATGGACGCCGAACTCGCCGACGACAAGGTCGACGAGATTGCCGGCAAGATCGAGGCGGTCGTCCAGGAGGTTTCCGACGAGGAACAGAAGAAGAAATACGAGGCCTTCGTGAAACGGCTCGCCCCGGTCATCACGACCGAGATGCCGCTGTCCCGGCGGATTGAGATCAAGATCGCCGATCCCATCCGCAAGACCCTCTCGGAAGTGGAACTCCGCGACGACCAGCTCCTGCAGTTCGGGACCCGGATCCAGGCGATCTATCAGGAATATCTGGGCGAGTCCGCGGGGAAGGCTCCGGAGGACGTCGAGGGTGGCGGGGGAGACGAGAAGAAGCGCGGCATTGCGAGCCTGAACACGCCCATCGAGGACGAGGCGACGGGCGCGGATGCCGACAAGGTCGGCACGGCCGGCGGATCGGGCGGCCGCGTGGCCAGCATCCCGGGCGCCGGCGGCACCGCGAAGAAGGGCGCCGGGACGGGCAAGAAGAAGGGCGCCCCGAAGGCGAAGCCCGCGCCGGACTCCACCGTGACGGTGTCCAAGAAGGCCGACACGAAGAAGACGGATACGAAGAAGACCGATACGAAGAAGAAGTAGCGGCGTCCGTCAGGCCTTCGGTCCGCCCGGCGTCAGGCCCGTTCCGGCCCGTTCGCCGATGTCCAGCCGGATCCAGCGCTTCAGCATCCAGCGGACGGCGAGGAGATCGTAGAGGGCGCGGAAGGCGCGGTTCCAGACGCCGTACTTGCTCTTGCCGGCGACGCGCGGGCGGTTCACGACCTCGACCTCGGTGACCTTCCAGCCGCTTGCGCGGAAGAGGGTCGGGAGGAAGCGGTGCATCCCGTTGAAGAGCTGAAGCCCCGCGATGCACTCGCGCTTGAAGACCCGGTAGGTGCAGCCGGCGTCCTGGATGGACTCGCGGGTGAGGCGGTTGCGGATCCAGTTCGCGGTCCTCGACGAAATCCGCCGGACGATGCTGTCGCCTTCCTTGCGCTTCTTGCGGTAGCCGCAGACGGCGTCCCATTCGCCGACGAGGGCCGCCATCCCGGGAAGGTCGGAGGGGTTGTTCTGGCGGTCTGCGTCCATCACGCACAAGAGATCGCCTTGCGCCTCCAGGAGGCCCGCCCAGCCCGCGGCGGTCTCGCCGGAGTTTTTCGCGAGTTTCACGAGCCGGACCCTCGGATCCTCGGTGGCCAGCGCCCGTGCGACGTCCGCCGTCTTGTCCTTCGATCCGTCGTCCACGAAGATGATTTCGTAGTCGTACTTCCCCTCGATCGCCGCGCGGATCTCGTCGCAGAGCGGCCGGAGGTTGTCCTCCTCGTTGTAGGCGGGGACGACGATGGAGAGGGTGGTCATGGGCGGCACTATAGCGGGCGGTCGCGGCGGGTGGATGGAGGCTGGGGGTGTTGGTCTAAGGTCTAACGTCTAAGGTCTAAGGTCAGTCCTGTTGCGGAACGTTACAAAACTTCCGGTCCGTTGACCTTAGACTTTAGACCGCTTAGATCGCCGCCTTGATCGCCGCCGCGACGCGCGCCACGTCCTCTTCCTTGAGGCTCGGGAACATGGGCAGCGACAGGATTTCGTTCACGGCCTTCTCGGTGCGCGGAAGCGGCGCCTGGGGGCCCATCTTCGCCACCGCGGGCTGGAGGTGGTTCGGGACGGGGTAGTGGATGCCCGTCTCGATGTTCTGGGCCTTCAATTTCGCGGCGACGCCGTCGCGGTTCGGGATGCGGATGACGAAGAGGTGGTAGACGTGGGTCGTCCCCGGGCGCTCCTTGGGCAGCTGCACGCCCGGGACTCCGGTCAGGAGCTTTCGGTAGAGGGCGGCGCTCCGCCGGCGCGATTCGTTGCCGGCCTCGAGGCGCTCGAGCGAGACGCGGCCGAGGGCCGCCTGTATCTCGTTGAACCGCAGGTTGAAGCCGACCCGCTCGTGGGTGTATTTCTCCTGGCGGCCGTGGTCGCGGAGTTTGCGCACCTGGCGGTCGATTTCCGCGTCCGAGGTGAGGACCGCGCCGCCGTCCCCGAAGACGGTCAGGTTCTTCGAGAAGTAGAAGGAGAGGGCGGCGAACTTGCCGAACGATCCGGTCCGCCGCTCGCCGATCTTCGCGCCGTGCGCCTGGCAGTTGTCCTCGGCGAAGAAGAGGTTCTTCGAGGCGGCAAGCGCGCGCAGGGGCTCGAGGTCCACCGGCTGGCCGTAGAGGTGCACCGGCATGATCCCGACGGTCCGGGGGCCTACGAGGGAGCGGACATGCGAGGGGTCCATCCCGTAGAGATCGTCGATGTCCGCGTAGACGGCCTTCAGCCCCGCGTTGTAGACGCCCTCGGGGGTGGGGAAGGCGGTGAGCGACGGCACGATGACCTCGTCGCCGGGTTTGAGGCCCATTGCGATGAGGGGCAGCGTGATGGCGCTGGTCCCGCTGGTGCACAGCGCCGCGCAGGGGACGCCGAAGAACTTCGCCAGCTCCTCTTCGAAGGCCTTGCACTCCGGGCCGAGGATGTAGCGCCCGCTGGTCAGAGCCCGCATCGCGGCGGCCTTGTGGTCTTCCGTGACCTCGGCGTAGGAGAGCTGGATTTTCTTCGGTGCGGCGTCGGGCATCAGAGGCTCCTTCGTGCGGTTTTCGGGGTGAAATCGGGGATCGGGAGGGCGCGGCCTTCCTTCGCGCTCGCGAGCGCCGTCTCGATCGCGGCGACCGCGGCCGTGCCGACCCAGCCGTCCGCGAGGGGGCGCGTGCGGGTCTTCACGGAATCGAGGAAGGCCTGGATCTCGGTCCGGAGGGGATCCGCCGCCGGGACTTCCGGGTGCTCCACCGCGCCTTCGATGGCCGTCCAGGCGCCCAAGGGATCCTTTCGGTGGGCGTGGCGCAACAGCGAGAGGGCGGGTTTCGCGTCGAAGTCGATGGAGATCATGGCGTCCGAGCCCACCACGAGGATCTTGCGGGCCCGGCCGGGCAGGAAGTAGGAGGCCTCGACGTGGGACATCGCGGCCCCGTGATCGAAGGAGAGGAAGGAGACGTCCTCCTGGCCGAGCCCCAGGAAATCGCGCGTCGCGCCCATCGCGGTGCGCGCCGGGGCGTCGAGGAGGAAGGCGCAGAGGTCGACGAAGTGGACGCCGTCGCTCGTCGCGGCGCCGCCGTCGGTCCGCGGGCGCTTGAAGCCGGAGAAGATCGCGTGGGCGTAGCGGGGCGTCCCGATCGCGCCGGTCCGGATCATCTCGCGGGCCTTCGCCGAGGCGGGGTGGTAGCGGTAGATGTGGCCCACCTGGAGGATTCGCCCGAGGGCGTCGGCCTTCGCGGCGAGCGCGGAGGACTCCTTCGCCGTCGGGGCGAGGGGCTTTTCGATGAAGACGTCGAGGCCCGCCTCCATCGCCTGGATGGCGAGCGGCCCGTGGGCGGGGGCGGTCGTCACGATGGAGACCGCGGAGGCCTCCGGGAGGACCTCGACGAGGCTTCGGGCTGTTTTTGCGCCGGGGACTTCCTGCGCGGCCTTCGCGAGCGCTTTTTCGTCCTTGTCGACGATCGTGAGGGGGACACCCAGATCTCGCAGGGCCTTGAGGTGGTTCGCGCCGAAGCGGCCGACGCCGACGAGGACGAATCGCTTGGGGGATGTCGGGGTGTCCATGCCTGTGTTGCGGCTTTCTCCCTTCAAAGGGGGGAATTCTAGGGTCGTTTCTCCCCGCCCGCCATACGCCGGATCGGAATCGTCGATGAAAAGAGGTGGGGGGAGAGCCGTTTTGTCGCCTCGGCGAGGGGAATTCCCTGGCGCTTGGCGTAGTCCTCCGCCTGGTCGCGACCGATCCGGCCGAGGCCGAAGAGGCGCGCCGCGGGATTCGCGAGGTAGAGCCCGCAGACGGAGGCGGCGGGGATCATCATGCAGGACTCCGTGAGGGTCGCGCCGATTTCCGATTCGGCGTCCAGGAGGGCGAAGAGCGTGCGCTTCTCGGCGTGATCGGGGCAGGAGGGGTAGCCGAAGGCCGGCCGGATCCCGCGGGCAGGCAAGCCGCGCACCGCCTCGTCCGGCGCGTAGCCCCAGAGCACCCGCCGCACCCGCTCGTGGAGGAGGCCGGCTAAGGCCGCGGCGAGCCGGTCGGCGAGCGTCCGGGCGAGGAGCGCCCCGTATTCGTCGCCGCCGGACTCCAGCACGCGGACGAAGTCCGAAAGGCCGAGGCCGGCGGTGAGGGCGAAGGCCCCGATCCAATCCGGGCCGGCGCTCTCCCGCGGCGCGACGAAATCGGCGAGGCACGCGCATGTCCCGCCGGGCCGGTCGAGTTGCTGGCGCAGGCAGCGGAAAACCGCGAGGGTTTTCGCGCGCGACTCGTCGGCGTAGATTTCGATGTCGTCGCCGGCGGCGTTCGAAGGGAAGAGGCCGACGA
>CAYHQZ010000276.1:0-4663 GCA_964358555.1 uncultured Planctomycetia bacterium | reverse complement strand
GAGAACGACGGCGCCGAGATGCCGGTCCCGTAGGCCGCGCGCAGCTTCGTGCCGGTCTCGGGGAAGCGATACGCCGCGGCGATCCGCTCCGTGTGGCCGAACCCGAACGCCCCGTGGTCCTCCAGGCGGAAGCCCGGCGTGATCGTGAACCGGTCCGTCACGGCGATCTCGTCCTGGAAAAAGAAGGCATAGTTCGTCCGCGCCGTGTCGGAATCGGAGCGGTCCCAGAGGTAGCGGCTGCGCACCCGGGCGTCCTCGCGCTCGACCGAGACGCCGGCCGTGATCGTCTGCGGGCCCCAGAAGAACGTGTTCTCGAGCTCTCCGGCGATGCGGCGGAACCGCGAGACGCTCTCGGCGTCGCCCCAGGGATCGAGCGCGTCGGGCAAGTCCTTCGATTCCTGGCGCGCCTCGAAGCGGCTGACGCGGACTTTCATCTCCCACCACTCCTCGACCCAGATGTCGGCCTCCGCGCCGAGGACCGAGAGGTGGTCCTTCCGGGTCGCGTCCGGGTCCAGCGGGGCGAAGCGCGGCCCGGCCGAGTTCGCGAAGACCTCCTGGCGGGATCGGATCTCGCGGCCGAAGAGCTTGAAGGAGACGCGATCAGAGGGGGCGAAGTCGAATCGCCAGGCCGCCGACTTGTCGAAGACGTCGGAGTGGGGGGTGCGGCCGTCCACCTGCTGGAAGCCGGCGAGTGTTCCGGTGAAGCCGAATCGCTTGTCGCCGCCCTGGACCGTGACGCGCTCCCGGAACCGCCCGCGCGTGCCGGCCTCCGCCGACGTTTGCAGGCTCCACGGCCCCATCCCTCGCGGCGTGAAGAACTGGACGGCGCCGGCGAAGGCGTCGGAACCGTAGAGGGCGGAGGTGGGCCCCCGGACGACCTCGACGCGATCGATGCCGTCCATCGAGAGCAGGTCGAAATCGAAGAAGGCCCCGCCGTCGCGGTTCATGCGGACCCCGTCGAGCAGGATCATCGTGTGGTTCGAGTTCGAGCCGCGCGTGAAGAGCGAGGCGATGCCGTTGCGGCCGGTGCCCGTGCGGGCGACGTGCAGGCCGGGGACGGACCGCAGCGCCTCGACGGCCGTTTCCGTCCGAAGCGGCGAGACCCGCCACGGCGCGAGGACCTCGCAGGAGATCCCCACGCGCTCGGCCGGCGTCTCGCGGCGGTTGGCCGTGACGATGACCTCCTTCGGCGGTACTGTCGTGGGGGGGTCGGGCTTGCCCTCGTCCGGTTCCGCCGCGCCGGGAGCCGTCCCGTCCGGCTTTGTTTCGTCGGCTTTCGTCCTGTCCGGGCCCGGGTCGTTCGCGCTGTTCATCGCCAGCCACGCCGCCGCCAGAAGCGCCGCTCGCATCGGAAGTCTTCCCTCCCCGGGAAAGCGGCCGACCGGGATTCGCAGCGTCTGCCAGCCGACCGCCGGCCGGGGGCGCCTCAAATCCGGAGGGCCAAGTCCGTCTCTCCGGGCCGGTCTTCTGACTCCCGGATCGTCCTACTCCCGGCGCCTTCCCGCGCTTTCGCGCAGTGGCGTTCCGCCCCGTTTTTTCGAGGCGGCAGCCGGTTTCGTCCCCGGTTACAGCGGCGGGACCGCGCGGGCTTTTCACCCGCTTCCCGACACCTGGAGAGCGACGGGAACGCTACGCCTCCGCGGCACGGAGCGTCAAGGGGAAAACCACTCCGGCGGCAGCGCGTCGCGCTCGCGCGCCAGCAGTTCCGCGATGATGGCGTCGGCGTCGGGGATCGTGCGCGCGAGGGGATCGGTCAGCATCGCCCGGCGCAAAAGCGTGCGGTCGTGCCGCACGGCCGCCTCGGCGGCGAGCTCGTGGGTGTCGAGGACCTGCTGCTGCAGCGCGCGCAGGCCGACCGGCATCGCCCCGACCGGAAGCGGCCGGACGCCCTCCATGTCGAGATCGCACAGAAGTTCGAGGACCGAGTCGTCCGGCAGGTTCGTTACGGCGCCTTGGTTCGGCGTGTTGACGTAGAACCGCCGGCCTCGCCTCGCCCACATGGACTCGATGATGTCGGTCGCCATGTCGGGGCGGTCGAAGGCGGCCTGGAAGGTCTCGGGCTTCGCCGCGCCGGACACGATTCCGTCCACCTGGCGCCACATCTCGTCGTGGCGCAGCTGGCGCTCGGCGGGGGAGAACAGCGTCAGCGGGGGGATCCTTCCCTTCGCGACGCCGGGGGCCTGCCAGTAGCGGACGTATTCCTTCGTGTGGCTCGTCAGCGTCGGATACGCGCCGAAGACGTCCCACAGCTCGAGGCTGCAGGAGTGCTTGAATCGCGTCTTTGAATACCCCTCGTCCTTTTCGTCCTTCGCGAGCGACTCGATGTGGCGGCGCAATTCCTGCATGACGTCGCGGCCGCGGTATTTCATGGAGAGCATCCAGGTGAAGTGGTTCACGCCGGCGATCCGCAAATCCAGCGCATCCTCCATCTCGGGCGTCGAGGCCTCCATGTCCGGGATGATTCCGCTCCAGAGCATGTAGCGGCGCTTGACGTAGGGCATCGGATGGCCGTCGCACAGCGCCATCGCGCGGACCCCGCCGTGGCGCGCAAGCCAGATCCCGATCGTTGCCGTGGGGTTGATGTAGTTGAGGACCCAGGCGTTCGGGCAGAGATCGCGCACGTCGGCGACCGCGCGCGCGACCTGGGGCAGGCCGCGGAGCGTCCGGAAGATCCCGCCCGGGCCGATGGAGTCGCCCCCGCACATCCGGATCCCGTATTTCGCGGACGTCTCGACGTCCACGCCGCGGAACGAGACCCCGCGCGCGGCGAACGTGAGGACGACGAAATCCGCCCCCTTGAGAACCTCGCGCCGGTCGGTCGATCCCTCGAGCTTGAGCGGCGAGCGGGCGGCATCGATGGCGATCCGCGCCAGGCGCATCATCTTGTCCTGGCGCTCTGGGTCCGTATCCACGAGCGCGAGCGTCCCCTCCCGCAGGACTTCCGAGTTCAGCATCGACCAGAGGGCCTGGCGTCCGAAAAAGAGGCTCCCGGCGCCGAGGACGACGACCTTGGGACCCTTCATCCGTCCCCTCCTTATGTTTCAGACCTGGATTCTACCCAATCAAACCTTAACTGGATTCGAGACGTATGGTTTGCGATCGGGTTTAAACTTTATATTTAAGTAAAGATTCATACTTGACTGTTTTGTATAGAATCGATAGGTTCCTTTTAGTAAAGGAAAGGCATGAAGTTCACCGCCCAGGAGGAATACGGCCTGCGTTGCCTCCTGCAGATGGCCCGCCAGGAGGCCAAGGGGTCGGTGACGATTTCCGAGATTGCCGAGGCCGAGGGGCTGACGCCTGCGTATGTCGCCAAGTTCATGGCCCTCCTGCGCCAGAAGGGCTTGGTGACGAGCACCCGGGGGCAATCGGGCGGATATCGGCTCGCAAAGCCGGCCGCCGAGACGCTCGTCGGAGACGTTCTGGCCGCCCTCGGGGGCGAGATCTACTCCGAACATTATTGCGGAAAGTACACGGGGCTCGCCCCGTTCTGCGTCCACACCGTGGACTGCTCGATCCGTTCGCTTCTGTCGGGCCTCCAGCGGCTCGTGGGAAAGGTCCTCGGCCGCACGACCCTGAAAGACCTCGCCTGCTCGGAGACGGCGATGGAATCCTGGGTCCGCACGCACCTGCCCCCGCCGGTCGAGGCGGGGATGCTCGAGGCCGCCTGCGCCGGGTGCGCCCACGTGCAGTCCCCGGGCTCGCTTCCCTTCGAAAGCCGCCTCGCCTCGGCCGGGACGCTTCCGTTCGAGGTCCGGCCGCCCGCGGAAGCGCCGTGCCCGGAAGGAGGCCTGCCGTGAAACAGGCGCCGGAGGGCTTCGGCGATCTGGAGAATCCCCAGTACCGCTGGGGCTTCGTCACCGACGTCGATGCCGACGCGTTCCCGAAGGGCCTCGACGAGAAGGTCGTGCGCCGGATTTCCGAGAAGAAGGGCGAGCCCCTCTGGCTGCTGGAGTGGAGGCTTTCGGCCTATCGGGCCTGGACGGCCATGAAGCCGCCGACGTGGGCGAACGTCCGGTTCGCGCCCGTCGACTTCCAGGACATCGTCTACTACTCGGCCCCGAAGCCGAAGGGCGCGCGCCCGAAAAGCCTCGGCGAGGTCGACCCGGAGGTCCTGCGCACCTACGAGCGCCTAGGTGTCCCGCTGGAGGAGCGCGCGGCCCTCGCGGGCGTCGCCGTGGACGCCGTCTTCGACAGCGTCTCCGTCGCGACGACCTTCCGGGAGCGCCTCGCTTCCGTTGGCGTGATCTTCTGCTCGTTCTCGGAGGCCGTCCGCGAGCATCCCGACCTCGTCCGGCGCTACCTCGGATCCGTCGTCCCGCCGCACGACAACTTCTACGCGGCGCTCAACTCGGCGGTCTTCACCGACGGCTCGTTCTGCTACATCCCGAAGGGCGTCCGCTGCCCGATGGAGCTGTCCACCTACTTCCGGATCAACGCGGCCCAGACCGGCCAGTTCGAGCGCACGCTCCTGGTCGCGGACGAAGGCGCGTTCGTCTCCTACCTGGAGGGCTGCACGGCCCCGATCCGGGACGAGCACCAGCTGCACGCCGCCGTCGTCGAGCTCGTTGCGGAGGGCGGAGCCGAGATCCGCTACTCGACGGTCCAGAACTGGTATCCGGGCGACAAGGAAGGCCGCGGCGGGATCTACAACTTCGTGACC
>CAYHQZ010000275.1:479-4666 GCA_964358555.1 uncultured Planctomycetia bacterium | reverse complement strand
TCGGCATCGCCGCCCGCGACATGGGCAAGCTCCTCGGCAAATTCGGCGAGTGGCGGATTTTCTGGTTAAAATAAAAGCAAGCGATGAATAAGATGAGTGACATGTGGGAAAAAGCGTTGAAGGTGATGCGGGAGCGGGCGAATGCCAAGAACGTATCGGGAGAGCAGCGTACATGGAAGAGGGAAGATCTGTATGACCGAGGGAGTGGGTCGCCACCAACATCTTCTCGTGGGAAGAAGAGTAGAGGCTACCGGGGCCTGAAACTGGATTGACATCCGTGGTATCCTGCCTGTAACATTCCGTTTTCTTACACGCGTGGCGGTGTAGCTCAGATGGTTAGAGCATGCGGCTCATATCCGCAGTGTCCGGGGTTCAATTCCCTGCACCGCCACCAATTCTTTTCTTCAATGAGTTGCAGCTAATGTATTATCGGCTTAGAGAGCAAATATCGACGCGGCGACATCGAGACCGAAACGCCCGCGGATGATGATGCCGGAGAAGAAAATGGCCAGGATTCCGATAGACCGAAAGAGGATCGAGGAGATCTGTAGAAAACACCACATTCGCAAGCTGGCACTCTTCGGCTCGGCGCTGCGCGACGATTTCGGCCCCGAAAGCGACGTCGACGTGCTCGTGGAATTCGAACCCGGGCACGTTCCGGGGCTTGCGTTCTTCGGAATAGAAGCGGAGCTGTCGGAGATCCTCGGTAGAAAGGTGGACCTGAACACCCCTCAGTTCCTGAGTCCCTATTTTCGTGAACGCGTGATAGAGGAAGCCGAGGTGCAATTTGAGCAGGCGGGATAGCGTCGTCCGCCTGCGTCACATGCTGGATTACGCACGAGAAGCCATCGACCTGGTCCATGCGTCCCCGAAATCCTAAAATGGTCTTGGAGTCCGTGACCGAATAAATCCCGGAGAACGCGGAATAGCCACCCCCGTCGCGGCGGCCCTGCCCGCCGCCCTTGCCGATCATCCGCTTATGAAGTGCCTGGGCGCTTGGCCCGCCGGGGCCGTCTACGGGATGGCGCCCAAGTCCGCCCTCGTCGAGGGGTTCAGGCTCCTTCGCGCCGAGGCGGTCCGTCAAATCGTATGGAGCGGGGACGGACAGGCCCTCTGCGTCAAGGTCGAGGAGGCGAAGACCGACCGCGTCACCCTGACCGTATCCGGCGGCCGGCTGGATGTCCGATGCTCCTGCCGCGGGGACGAGCCGTCCCCGGGATGCCCTCATCTCGTATGCGCCCTGGTCGCCCTGAAAAGACTGGTCGACAGGAACGCCTTCACCACGGCGTCGATGGGGGAGGAATACCGGATGCGGCTGCTTGCGCACCTTGCCGCGACCGCGAAGAGCGCCGAGGACGTGAAGGAAGCGGCCGGCGGCGCGCGGCGTGAGATCCATCCGGCGGCGCTCTGCCTCGACGTCGGGTCCGGACAGTTTGACGCCTATCCGCTGCAAGACGGCGAGAGGGTCCACCAGCCGACGGCGAAGCTTCCGAAACCGCTGCGGCAGATGACCACGCTTTCGGCGTTTTCCCCGTTCGTGCGCGAGATGTTGAAGCGGTACCTTAAGGCCCACGGCAACGAGTGGCCGATCGTTCTCCGGGACGGCCGGACCGAGCGGGAGATCCGATGGGCGGGGGATCTCCCGGACCGGACGAAGACCGGGTTCGACGTCCGGGGGCGGCGCGTCGTCGTCTCGCAGGACGTCGACGCGGAAGGGGAGGGCGAAGGGAAGTCCATCGTCCGGGAGGGTTACCGGTTCGACCTCGATAAGGGGACGTTCGGCGCGACCGGCAACGATCCGGGGGGAAGGCTCTGGCGGTCGATCCGGGCGCTCTGCATCGGTAATGGGGCCGAGGTGTTCGACGAGGAGGGCGGGAGGTGCTTCTCCGTCGCCCTCGACCGGTTCGGGGAATCCATCTTCATGATGGAGGGGACCGCCCGCGAGACGTGGCTGGCCCGGGCCGTCTTCAAGGTCGAGGGACGGACGGTCCGGCCCGATGAGACGCCGGCCCTTCCCTTGAGGCTGTCGCTCCGTTTCCCGCCGGGGGACGGCGGCCCGTGCCTTATGCGGCCCGAGCGGGTTACGGCCGAGGGCGCGTATCCCCCCACGTCCGAGGCGTTCCGGCTTTTCGCCAAGGAAGGTGTGCCGAGGCCCCTCCGGCCCGCGGGGCCGATCGTGTACGAGGCCTACTTCGAGGGGCTCTCCCGGGAATCGCCCAAGGATGCGCGAGGCGCGGCCAGGAAGGCCGTGACGGCGGCGGGGCTCGGCTTCTATCAAGCGAGGGAGGTCGCCGCCCTCGTCGCCTACTACCTCGACCGTTGCCACGCCGCGGAAACGGCGATCCGGTTCTCCGGCGGCCGCTGGCTTCTCGTTCCCGGGGAGAGGCGCCGCCAGGCGCTCCTCTACGAAATCCCGTTCCGCCTCTTCGGGGGGAAGATCTTCCGCGCCGTCGGGAGCCATACCGACATGGAGGTGTCCGGGAAGGAGCTCCGCGGGGCCCTCCACCGCCTGCACGCCCGGCTCGCGGAGCACGGCATCGGGCTTGTCCTCGACGGGAAGCCGGTCGTCCCGGCCTCCTGGTCCGTCGCCGTGGACGCTACGCGGCGGGAGGGGATCGACTGGTTCGAGGTACGCCCCGAGATCCGGTGCGACGGCGTTCTCCTCGATGAAACGGCCTGGCAAAAGATCCTCGGAGGAAACGGCCTGATCGAAAACGGCGGCCGGATCCTGATCCCCGACGAAAAGACACGGGAGACCCTCGCCCTCGTCGCAGGCGGGGAGGGAGGGAAGGCTCGCAGGAAGGGGGCCCGGGAGATCATCCGCATCCCCCGGCACTGGATAGCCGACCTGGCCCGCTGGCGGGAGGCTGGCGTCTCCGTGCGGCTCGACCCGGAGGACGAGCGGATCCTTTCGCGCCTCTCCGGGCTTGCGGGGATCGAGGAGCGGGCCGTTCCCGGCGGCCTGGCCGCGCCGCTTCGCCCTTATCAGCGTGAGGGGTACTCCTGGCTCGCCTTCCTCTACGATAACCGGTTCGGCGCCTGCCTCGCCGACGACATGGGGCTGGGGAAGACGGCGCAGGCCATCGGTCTCATGGCGGGGATCCGCGAGGGGAAGGTCGCCTCACGGGCCCCGGCCGGCGCGCCCCACCTGGTGGTCGTGCCGCCGTCCCTCCTCTTCAACTGGGAGAACGAGTTCCGAAAGTTCTGCCCGGCGATAAGGACGGCCGTGTACCGCGGGAAGGACCGGGAGGCCCGCTTCGAGGGGGCCGACGCGGTGCTCACCAGCTACGACATCGCCCGCATCGACATCGACCGGCTCGCGGAGATCCCCTTCGACGTGATCGTCTTCGACGAGGCCCAGGTCGTCAAGAACCTGTACGCCCGCACGACCGGTGCGGTGCGGCGCCTGAAAGGCCGCTTCAAGGTCGCCCTGACGGGAACGCCGGTGGAGAACCACGTCGGGGAGTACTGCTCCATCATGGACCTGTTGATCCCCGGTCTTCTGGGCGACGCCGAGGCGTTCGGAAGCCGGGCCCGCGGGGAGAGCCCTGCGTTCCTCGAGGAGGTCAAGCGCCGCAGCCGCCCCTTCGTCCTCCGGAGGACGAAGGACGTGATTCTGCCCGACCTGCCGCCCCGGACGGAGAACGACGTCTACCTGGAGCTCACGGAGCGGCAGAAGGCGCTCTACGGACGGATGGTCGCCGAGGTCCGCCGGACCGTCGACGACGCCTGGCGGACGCAGACCGAAGCCCGGGCCCGGGTCATCGCCCTGACCGCGATCCTGCGGCTCCGGCAGCTCTGCCTCTCCCCGTCGCTGCTTCACCCCGGAGAGAAGGACGGCTCGCCCAAGATCGCCTATCTCGCCGGCAAGCTCGCCGAGCTGCGGGCGGAAGGGCACAGCGCCCTGGTCTTTTCCCAGTTCACCTCCTTCCTCGACCTCATCGAAGCGGAGCTGGGCGGCGACGGCCTCGACCATTTCCGGCTGGACGGGTCGACCCCGGTGGGTCGCAGGAAGACGATCGTGGAAGCGTTCCAGCGAAAGAAGGAGCCGTCCCTGTTCCTGCTGAGCCTCAAGGCGGGGGGGAGGGGGCTGAATCTCACGAAGGCGACCTACGTCTTCCACCTCGACCCGTGGTGGAACCCGGCGGTGGAGGTCCAGGCCTCGGACCGGGCGCACCGGATCGGGC
>CAYHQZ010000275.1:0-469 GCA_964358555.1 uncultured Planctomycetia bacterium | reverse complement strand
CCGGTCTCGATGGGCGGGGTGATACGATTAAGCGCCGGAGCCGAAGAATCGCTCTTCGAGCGGGCCGGAGAAGCGGAAGGTGACGGTCGTCCGCCTCCTGATGCGGCACACCGTCGAGGAGAAGATGATGGCGCTGAAGGAGCGCAAGGTCGGCCTCTACCGGGCGCTCCTGGGCGAGGCCGAGGGGCGCGGGACCGCCGCCGCGACGCGGGAGGACTTCGAGTTTCTTCTCGGCGGCCCGTAAGGATGACCTCGTCCGTCGTCCGCTGCCCCTACTCCCACAACAGGCGCTCCGCCTGGCCGAGCAGGTACGTCAACCTTTTTCTGCATGGGGTTGAATCGTGGGGCCTTCTTGCTTTATGGTTTATAATACAGCGAATTCCGCGGGAGGAATGGGAAACTTGGGGAATGAAACGAAGTGGAAAGGGATCATCCTTGCCGGGGGGGCGGGGACCCGGCTGTACCCGAT
>CAYHQZ010000274.1:0-4674 GCA_964358555.1 uncultured Planctomycetia bacterium | reverse complement strand
CCCGGTCTCCGCCCGGTCCACGGTAGGTAGACGAATTCATGGCGTTGGACCGTGCTCCGACAGGTCGCTGCAATCCGAGCGCCCACCCCTCGCCCTCTTTATTCTTCGTTCCCAGGAATACGTGAATCGGTGCCGCGATGACGCAATCGGGGAGCCGGACGCAAAAGTTCAGTTAGAATCCGTGCTCCATGAACCCCCGCCTCTTTTCCGGGATCCAGCCGACGGGAAGCCTGCACATCGGGAACTACTTCGGTGCGCTGGAGAACTGGGTCCGGCTGCAGGAGGAATACGAGTGCGTCTACTGCGTCGTGGACCTCCATGCCATCACGACCGAGTATGAGCCGAAGGAGATGCAGGGGCGGATCCGCGAGGTGGTGGGGACGCTCGTCGCCTGCGGCATCGATCCCGCGCGCTCGATTCTTTTTGTCCAATCGGCCGTGCCCGAGCACACGGAGCTCGCCTGGCTTTTGAACTGCGTGACGCCCATCGGCGATCTGGAGCGGATGACCCAGTTCAAGGAGAAATCGGGGGACGCGCGCGGCAGCGTGAACGCGGGGCTGCTCAACTATCCCGTGCTGCAGGCGGCCGACATCCTGGCCTACCGCGCCGCCGCCGTGCCCGTCGGCGAGGACCAGTTGCAGCACCTGGAGCTCACCCGCGAAGTCGCGCGCCGGTTCAACGCGCGGTTCGGGCCGACGTTTCCCGAGCCGAAATCCCTCGTCGGGCGCGGCGCGCGGGTCATGGGTCTCGACGGCAAGCGCAAGATGTCGAAGAGCCTGGGCAACCAGGTGGGGCTGCTCGAGACGCCGGAGGAAATCTGGAAGAAGATCGCCCCGGCGGTGACCGACGAGAACCGCAAGCGCCGCTCGGATCCCGGCAATCCCGAGATCTGCAACATCTACGCCTGGCACAAATTGTTCTCGACCCCCGAGCGCGTCGCGCAGGCCGATCGCGAATGCCGCTGCGCCGGGATCGGCTGCATTGACTGCAAGCGCTGGCTGGCCGAGGCGATGGAGAAGGTCCTCGGCCCCGTCCGGACGCGCTACCAGGCCCTCGCCGCCGAGCCCGGAAAGATCGACGCCATCCTCGCCGACAGCGCGACGCGCGCCCGGGCGCTCGCCAAGGAGACGATGGCGGCGGTGAAGGAGCGGATGGGGCTGTAGGCGGCCCCCTCCGGCCCGGGACATCGGGGAACTTTTTCCCGTTCCCCGGCATCTAATGCCCGAGAAGACGGTCCATATCCATCCATTACGGAGGTCGAACATGGCGCGCGTCGCCGGCCAAGTGAAGAGCGGGTTCTGGTGGGTGTTCGGGTTTTTGTGCGCGTTCCTCTTCGGGGGCGCCGCGGCCTTTGCGGACAGGGCGTTCCCCAAATACGGCGTGCCTGCCGAGCCGTCGATCCCCCAGCCGCCCGTCAAGCCGAAGCCCGTCAAGCCGGCCCTTCAGAAGCCCCCGACCGAGGAGGAGAAGAAGCAGGCCGAGGACCTCGTCGCCAAGTTCCTCGCCCTCGTGGAAGCGACGGCGCCTTCGCCCGAGCAGGCCGCCGACGTGGAGCGGCTGTTGGGCGAGATGCGCGAGGCGGGCGAGGCGGCGTCCTTCGACGACGCGAAGATCAGGCAGTCGGTCGCCGGCCTCGTCCGGATCGGGACGGGGGCGCTCGGGGCGCTCCGAAAGGAATCGCTGAACTCCGACAGCCGGGTCGCCGGCTACTGCCGGGACGCGATCCCCCAGATCGAGAAGTCCGTGCGCGACCAGACGGCCGCTGATCTCCTGAAGAAGCCCGCCGCGGCGAATCTCGCGGCCCAGAAGAGGATGGCGGACCTGCGCGCCGAGGCCGACGCGGCCCGGAAGGCGGGGGAGGATGCGAAGGCGGCCGGCGACGAGGCCGCGGCCACGAAGGCGGCCTCCGATCTTGCGGCGGCGAACGACGCCCTCGCCCTGCTGACACCGGTGGCCGTCCGGATCACCGCCGCCCTCTCCAACCAGTCCGTCCGTCCTCGGCCTTCCCCCGTGGCGAAATACGGCGTCAAGCCCCGTCCGCGGCCCGCGCCACCGACGCCGCAGGCGGAGGCCCGCTACGGCGCCCGCGCGCGGATCGACTAGCGGCCGTCGGCATCCCGGCGCCTCGCGCTACAATCGCTCTCCGTGCGCGCGCATCTCTTCGTCAATCCCATCTCGGGCCGGGGCCGGGCCAAGGCGGTCCTGCCCGCGGTCATGGACCGCCTGGAGCGCTCCGGGGCGAAGGTGACGGTCGTCCTCTCGAAGGTGAGGGGGGACCTGATCGAGGCCGCGCGCGCCCTGCCGTCGGACGCGGATGCGGCCGTCATCCTCGGCGGCGATGGCACGATGAACGAGGTGGCCAACGGCCTGGCGGGCCGCGATCTTCCCGTCGGGATCATCCCGCTGGGCGTGGGGAACGTCATGGCGAAGGAATACGACATCCCCTACGACCCCGAGGCGGCGGCGGACGTGATCCTCGGGGGACGCACCGTCCGGATCGACGTGGGCCTGATGGGGGATCGCCGTTTCCTGCTCATGGCCGGCGCCGGCCTCGACGCCGAGGTCGTCCGGCGCCTGCACGAGGGCCGCGAAGGACCGGTGCACATGCTGTATCTGCGCTACGTCCGGATCGGATTGGGGGCGGTGGCGGGGTATCGCTTTCCTCCCTTCGAACTCGAACTCGACGGGAAGATCTTCGCCCGGGATGTCCGGATGGTCGTTGTCGGGAACACCCGCTCCTACGGCGGCCCGTTCGAGTTCACCCCGCGCGCCTCCGCCGAGGACTCGCTCTTCGACGTCTGCGCCATTTCGAGCCCGTCGGGGCCTGCCGGCTGGGTGGGCCACGCCCGCTCGACGCTGGCGTTCTTCTGGGAGGCGATGCGAGGAAGGCTGCTCGGGATCCCGGGCGTGACCTACGGCTGCGGCCGGACCGTGCGGATCCTCGGCGACGGCATTCCCGTCCAGGTGGACGGCGAGGTCGCGGGCAAGAGCCCGGCGGAATTCCGCCTCCTGCCCCGGGCGTTCCCGCTGATCGTGCCGCAGGCGTGAGGGGGGCGTTCGGGATTCCACTGCCGCCATCTCCTCCTTCGACGGCGCGGCGAGGCTGTACGAGGAGATGGACGAGATGGCGTTGGAGCTTCCGTGCGCCGCCTCAACGATAGCGGAAAGGATTCACGCCCGAAGGCGGACGCCTACGCCGAAATCTCCTTCAGCCGGTCGGCGAGCCATATCTTGATGACCGACTGGCGGGTGACGCCGAGGCGGTGTGCCTCCCGGTCGAGGGACTCGATCATCCAGACGGGGAAGTCCACGTTCACGCGCTTCTGCTCCCGACCCGGCCGGCGCGCCCGGGAGAGGTCCAGATCGGCCGAGACGTCCTCCCCGCGATCGAACTTCGCATCAAATTCCTTTGCTTTCATAAGCCTCCCCCTCCCCTTCGCGGGAACGCCGTACCGAGATGATTCGAATCCGTTCCTCCCGGACCGTGACGACGGCGGACCAATGCTTCCCCCCGATCCGCCCGACGACCAGCGTCCGCGGCTCGTCGGCGGTCTTCGCCGGGATCTCGATCCGTTCGTCGTCCTGCCACAAGGCTTGCGCCTCCATGAAATCGATGCCGTGCTTCTCCTTGTTCGACTTGCTCTTTCTGGGGTCGAATTCAAATTCCATTTATGTATTGAATCTATACCGTTTCCACTCTCTCGTCAACCCCTCGTCGGGGCGTGTACACTTCTTCCCGCATGGCATCCAACCCCGCCGTCGTCCTTTTGAAAATCTTCTCGAAAGCGAAGAAGCGCCCGCTCTTCCTCATCGCCGGCCCCTGCGTCATCGAGGGGGAGAGGCACGCGCGGATGCTTGCGGAGCGGATCGGGAGGATCGCGGCGCGGCTGCGGCTGCCCTGGATCTTCAAGGCCTCCTACGACAAGGCGAACCGGACGAGCCTGGATTCCTACCGGGGCCCAGGGCTCGAGAAGGGGCTGGCGATCCTGAAGCGGATCCGCGCGGACTTCGGGGTTCCCGTCATGTCCGACGTCCATGAGACGTCGCAGGTCGGCGCGGCCGCCGAGGTCCTAGACGTCCTCCAGATCCCGGCGTTCCTCTGCCGCCAGACCGATCTCCTCGTCGCGGCCGCCCGGACGGGCAAGGCCGTGAATGTGAAGAAGGGGCAGTTCCTTGCGCCGGCCGACATGGCGGCGGCGGTGAAGAAGATCGAGGCGCAGGGGAACCGGCGGATCCTTCTGACCGAGCGCGGCGCGTCGTTCGGGCACAACAATCTCGTGACGGACCCGCGCTGGATTCCGATGCTCCAGGCGCACGGCCACCCGGTCGTTTTTGATGCGACGCACAGCGTCCAGAAGCCGGGGGGGCTGGGGAATCGCTCGGGGGGCGAGTCGCAATTCGTCCCCGTGCTGGCGCGCGCGGCCGTCGCGGCGGGGGCGGACGGCCTCTTCCTCGAGGTCCACGAGAATCCCGCGAAGGCGTTGTCCGACGGCCCGAACGCGCTCCCGCTCGATCGCCTGGAGGAACTCCTGCGGCAGGTCCTGGCCGTGCGGAAGACGATCTCCTGAACTTTGCGTCTGACTTCCCGATTGGGGCATGGCGGCGCCGACCTCTGTATCCCTAGGTACGAATAACAAGAAGGGTGAGGGGTGGGGGCTCGGATCGTGGCGACCT
>CAYHQZ010000273.1:0-4722 GCA_964358555.1 uncultured Planctomycetia bacterium | reverse complement strand
CACGATGAAGCAGGCCATCCAGGAGGGCTTCATCCTGGACGTCCTCGCGCAATACACCCCGGTGAAAAGCTATTACCGGCTGGTGAAAACCGTCGAGAGCGACCCGGCGTTCGACACCAAGAAGGCCCAGAAGAAGCTCCGCCGGTACGTGGAGAGCCACGATCACGCCATCCGGCTCAAGGCGGAAATCATGGTGGACCACTTCCACGAGCAGGTGCTGGCGCTGAACAAGATTGGCGGCCAGGCGCGGGCGATGGTGGTGACGACCGGGATCGAGCGCGCCATCCAGTACTACCATGCCATCCGCGACTATCTGGTCGAGCGGAAGAGTCCCTACAAGGCCATCGTCGCGTTCTCGGGGGAGTTCGAATACGGCGGCGCGAAGGTCACGGAGGCGTCGCTCAACGGCTTTCCGTCGAGCCAGATTGCCGACCGGATTCGGGAAGACCCGTACCGGTTCCTTGTCTGCGCCGACAAGTTCCAGACCGGATACGACGAGCCGCTCCTGCACACGATGTACGTGGACAAGATCCTCTCCGGCATCAAGGCGGTCCAGACGCTTTCGCGTCTCAATCGCGCCCACCCGCAGAAGCACGATGTCTTCGTCCTGGATTTCATGAACGAGGCGGACACCATCCAGGAAGCCTTCGCCGACTATTACCGGACGACCATCCTTTCCGAGGAGACCGACCCGAACAAGCTGCACGACTTGAAGATGGCGCTCGACGGCTATGAGGTCTACCGGCCCGAACAAGTCGAACGGTTGGCAAGTCTTTGTCTGGGCGGCGCCGATCGGGACCAGTTGGACCCGATCCTCGACGCTTGCGTAGCCGAGTACAAGAGCCGGCTGGACGAGGACGGCCAGGTGGACTTCAAGGGAAAGGCGAAGGCGTTCGTGCGCACCTACGGCTTTCTGGCCTCCATCCTGCCTTACACCAACGCGGAGTGGGAGACGCTCTCCATCTTCCTGAACTTCCTCGTGCCCAAGCTGCCCGCGCCCGTGGAGGAGGACCTCTCGAAAGGCATCCTGGAAGCCATCGACATGGACAGCTACCGCGTCGAGAAACAGGCGGCGATGAAACTCCAACTGCCCGACGAGGACGGCGAGATAGGGCCGATCCCCGCGAGCGGCGGCGGGCGCATGCCCGAGCCGGAGCTGGACCTCCTCTCGAACATCCTCAACGCCTTTAACGACCAGTTCGGCAGCATCCAGTGGACCGATGCCGACCGCGTCCGGAAGCTCATCACGGAGGAGATTCCGGCCAAGGTCTCGGCCGATGTGGCCTACCAGAATGCGAAGAAGAATTCGGACCAGCAGAACGCTCGCATCGAGCACGACCAAGCGCTCAAACGGGTGATGAACGGCGTCTTGAACGACGATTCGCAGCTTTTCAGGCTTTTCAGCGACAACGAATCTTTCCGCCGATGGCTAACGGATACCGTCTTCAATCTCACATACAAGAAACTCGGGTAGGCGACGAATCAGGCCCGGGCGGGTGGAAGGCGCTTGCGCGGGAATGATGAAGGCGACGGCGCGGTCCTGGTGGCATGTCTCGAGGATTTCCCAGTTGAATTGGCAATGAATTACTAATTTCTCCGAAATTAGTAGTTGCGCATTTCGGGCGCAAGCCATTGCATCGAAAGCCATAGAGGCGAAAGGTTTTCGCCCCTACGTATGCGTCTCGATATCCAGCGCCGCGAGGATTGCCCGCTCGAGGGCGGCCATCGTGGACGGCTCCAGGCGGCCGAGGACGGCGCCGAGGCGGCGCTTGTCGATGCCGCGGACGTGGATTCCTAGGGCTACGGAGTCGTTCGAGAGGCCGGCTTCGGGGGCGCGGATGAGGACGTCGCTGGGGTAAAGCGTTTGGCCGCGGTAGGTCGTGAGCGGCACGACGATGACGACGGGGCTTGATCGGTTGATGGCGTCGCGGGAGACGACGACGGCGGGGCGGCGGCCGGACTGCTCGCTGCCCCGGACCGGATCGGGCTCGAACCAGACGACGTCACCGCGCAGCACGGCGGGGCTTCCTTCCGTAAGGGGCTTGCGGTTCCGCGGCTTTGAACTGGGTTCCCGTCCCGGCGTCCAGGATCGAGTCGCTCGCCGGGCCCATCTCGCGCTCGACGGCGAGGAGCTCGGACTGGTAGGCCGAGTCCGTTGCCATCCGCTCGAATGCGGCGTCCGTTTGCTCTCGCTCAATCTTTTGAACCATCCCCTCCACGGACTCCGTGATGAACCGGTTCCGGGAAACCGAGAGGCTTGCCGAGAGCCTGTCCACCGTGGCGAGGAGATCGCCGTCGATGTCTATCGTGATCCGATTCCGATTATTCATATGTATTATGATATCAATAAAAGATATGAAATCAACGTCGGTCGATATGGCTTAGAATAGCCCCCGCGGATGCGTTCCGAACCGAAGGCCCCGAAGGATGCGCGATCCCGGGTCGTGGGGGCGCTCTCGCTCTTTCTCGGGCTGGTCCAGACGCTCGCGATCCTTCAGGTGATCTTCGAGACGATGCCCGCGCCGAACCGGTTTGCCGGGACGTGGGACCTGGCATTTCTCCGGGAAGCGTAGGGGCCCCTGGCGGGTATCATTTTCGGGGGAGCGGAACCGTGAGCGACGAACGCGAGGGGGCGAAAGGGCCGGAAGGGGAATCCATCGGCCCCGAATCGATTTTCCGGGGGGACTTCATGGCCCTCTTCACGCTGCCGGTGCTCCTGACGACCCTGGCGGGGGTGATCGTGGGCGTGTTCGTCGCGGCCGATCCGCTCGAAGGCAGGTCTCACCGGCAGTTCTACGAGAAGTACGCGCCGATGCCGTACGACGCGTTCTCGGGCTTCTCTTCCTACGCGGACGAGGATCGCTCTCCGCCTCCCATGGTCATGTTCGAGACGCCCAAGATGCCCGGCGGGATGAGGAGCGCCGTCGACCGCTTCCTGGCGAGCGAGGATTCGGCGGAGCGGCGGGAGGGCGTACGGATGCTGGGCCTTTTGCCGTTCGAGGATCCCGTCGATCGGCTGATGGAAATTCTCGACGATCCGGACGACGAGGTTCGGAAGGAGGCGGAAACCGCGCTCCGGCGCCTCACCGGGGAGAACCTGTTCGGTCGGGAGGCGTGGCTCGCGTGGTGGAGGAAAAAAACCGGGGAGGACCGAAGCGCCCCGGGGGAAAACGTCCCGGAGGGGGAGGCGTCGCCGTGAACGATCGGGAAACGGAACGGCCCGAGCGCGCCGCGTCCGAACGGATCCTTTGTCCCCACTGCTTTCTGGAGAACTTCCCGGAGGCCCATGCCTGCGAGCGCTGCGGCGCGCCCATCGGATTCCTGGCGACGACGGGGCCGCTCGAGCAGATCCACGCGCAGTTCTACGCCTGCCGGCGCGCGATGGACGGCGGGCCCCGCGGGATCGTCCTCGTCGGCATGTGGCTCATTTGGGGGCCGACGTTCTTCTTCTGCGGCCTCTACGGCGCCGGGATCGTCGCGGAGTTCCTGGAAGCGTTCCGCCGGGGTCCCGGAGCCGTCGAGTGGCTGTTGCTGAGCATCCCGTTCGTCGTCCTGGGGCTCGTCTACTTCGTGACCGCCTTCATCCTTCATCGCGTGACCCGGAACTACATCCGGAAGCGGGATGCGCTGGACCTGGCGGCCGCGGGGGGCGAGCCGCCCGAGGACGAGGACGACGGGGAGTGGCGGGAGGAATCCGGCGCCGGGTCCGGCCCGCCGCGCGCCGATTCCTAGGCCCGGCGTCCGGGGCGGATGCCGGAAGGCTTTTCGTTGACAGGGACAAGGTCGCGCGCGCAGGATTCGCGGATGCAACGCGCGGCGGCTTTGGTGGCGGGGGTCGGATGTCGCTGCTGAAACGCCTGCGGGGGCTGGCCAAGTACGCGGGCCTGCGGATGGTGCGGGACCCGGACGGCCTGATGCATTCGCCCTCTGCGCAGGTGGGCCCGGCGGAGGCCGAGTCGATGACGAAGGAGGTCGTCGACTGGTGGGCGAACGACGAATACACGAAGCGGAAAAAATACAAGGAGGTCCGCTGGCTGGGGATGACGATCGCGCGGATCCCCTACGCCGAGACCATCCGGGGCACCTACTGGACGTCCGCCGGCCACCTCGTCTCTCTCGTCCGGGAGATGCAGTCGCAGGGCATCGTTCCGGTCCTGGACTCGAACGCCCGGGTCCTGGAGCCCGGATGCAACCTCGGACGCAACCTCCGCGCCCTGCAGGACGCGTTCGGCTGCCGCGTCGTCGGCCTGGACGTCTCCCGGCGGGCGATCGAGATCGCGAAGGACGAGCTCTGGCGGGGCCGGGAGGGCTGCGAGTTCCAGGTCGTCGACGTGCTGAACACCGATTTCTTCGATCGCCTCCCGGACGGGCATTTCGATTTCGCCATGACGCGCTGGCACCTCATCCACCTGCCCGCGACGGACGCGAAGAAGCGCTACATCGAATCGCTGAAAAGGGTCGCCAAGGTCTTCCTGGCGCTCGAGCCCGCCGCCGAGCGCAGCCACGAGGTCCAGCGCTACTACGGCGGCCACATCCTTTCGTGGGACGACTGGGAGAAGGACTACGGCCTGCGGGAATATTTCTCGACGAACATCCGGACGCTGGGCGGCAAGACCCGCGCGTTCTATTCCAAGCGCGCCTAGGTTCGGGGGGGTGTTTTGATTGGGGCGATAAACCGGGAACGGGCCCGGGGGGGGGGGGGGGGGGGGGGGGGGGCCCGGG
>CAYHQZ010000272.1:0-4732 GCA_964358555.1 uncultured Planctomycetia bacterium | reverse complement strand
AATTCCGCGTGGGCGGATTCGACGGCCGGCGGCTCCCCGTCGGCGGCGAGCCGGACCGTCCCCGCAAAGGGCGAAGCGACCGCCCGGATCCGGACGCCCCGTTCCGCCGCGGCCGGAATCGCCGAAAGAATCGCCCGGATCCCCCGGGTGGACGCGAACGCCCGCGCGAGGGCGGCCGCACTTGCATCTCCGCGGAACGCGGCGGTTCCCGGCAGACCCTCGACCCCGCTCATGCGCTCGGCGGCTGAAAGTTCGCGAACGGCCGCGTTCGCGGCGCGGAACGCCTCCTTCGCCCGCACGGACTGCGCCTCCACGACGGAAGCGTCCCCGGCGATCGAGGCCCATACCCCCCAATGCCCGGGCGCGCCGCCGCCGCAAGACAGCACAATCTCGAGACGGGAGAGCGAGAACGCGTCCCGGATGGAGCCCGCGAGCGCGAACGCCGGCCCGGCTTCCCCGAACACGCCCGAGAGCATCCGCTCCGCCTCGGAAATCGCGTAGGTCCGGATCGTCATCCGCGCGACCGTCCCGAGCGTCCCGCGGGCCTGCCAGAAGAGCTTCGAAAGATCGAATCCCGCGACGTTTTTCACCACCTTCGCGCCCGGATGGATGACGGAGCCGTCCGCGAGCGCGGCCCAGAGCCCGAGGACCAGGTGCCTCGGGTGCGGATAGCCCTGGACAAGCGGCCCGGCCTCGCCCGCCGAGAACAGCCCCCCGATCGTCGCGCGATCGGCGTCCGGGGGGTCCCAGGGAATGAACTGCCGATGCCCGGCAAGAAAGGCCTGGAGTTCGGCAAGCCTCGTCCCCGCGCCGGCGGTCAGGACCAGATCCCCCGCCTCGAACTCGACGATGCCGGAAAGCCGTTCCGTCCGGAGAATCCCGCCGCGCGCCGACGGCAAAGGCAGGCGTCCGGCCGCCGTCCCCGCGCCCAGCGGATAGACGGGCACGTTCTCGCGGGCGCACCGGGCCAGGATCGCGGCGGCCTCCTCCGGCGAGCCCGGGGATTCTTCCCACAACGCCTCCCCGCCCGGCAAGGGCAACGGCGCGCGGCAGGCCACGCGGAAATGCTACGACCGCGCGGAGGGCCCCGCCAGCCCGCCCGCGGGCGCCTCCCCTCCGATGACCCGATTCCGCCCGGCCCGTTTCGCCTCGTAGAGCCGCCGATCCGCGGCTTCGATGAGGCCCCGGGGGGAATCCCCTTCCTCCGGATACGTCGCCAACCCGAACGAAAGCGCCACCCGCTCGCTCTCGGGCACGCCCCCGATCCGAAGGGCACGGAGCCGCTCGCGGACGCGCTCGCAAACCACGCGGGCAGCCGGACCGGCGGTCCTCGGAAAGGCCATCACGATCTCGTCGCCCCCGTACCGGCCGGCCAGATCCTCCCGGCGCAGAACGATCTGGACCGTCGCGGACACCCCGGACAGGACCGCATCCCCGACGAGATGACCGAAGCGATCGTTCACGCGCTTGAACTCGTCCACGTCCGCCATCACGAGGGTCAGGGACGATTTCTCCTCGGCGGCGCGCCGGATTTCCTCCTGGAGCCGTTCCATGAAGAACCAGCGCTTCGAGAGGCCCGTCGTGGCGTCGGTTCGGGACATGGCCACGACGCGGCGGTAGAAGAGGACCTTGCGAAGCCCGAGCGACGCCTGGGCCCGCAAGGCGTTCAGCGGCGGCAGGACGGCGGCGGGATCCTCCGAGGCGTCGTCCGGCGCGCCGCGCCGCCGCGCCCCGCGCAGCCACAAAGCCCCGATCAAGGCGTCCTTCGCCTCCAATGCAAGCGTCACAATCGCGCCGCCGACCGGATCGGGCTCGACGCGGGCGGGCGCCAGCGCGACCTCCTGGGGCTTCCACGCCGACGGCCAGGTCCCCTCCGGAAGGGCCTCCGCGCGATCCACGTCGTAGGCAATCACGGACCCCGGATGCGCCGTCTCGCCGGGGAAGATCGCCAGAATCCCGCCCCGGTAATCCACAACGTTCCGCAGCCCCTGGACGAGGACGCGCATGAACTCGTCGAGGCGAAGGACCGTGGCCATCTGGCGGCTGAATCCGTACACCCCCCGGTGCCCGGCGAGGGTCTGCTCCCGCTCCACGCGGACGATTCGCTGCCGCGAGGCCTCGGATTCCGCCTCCCTCGCGCGCTCCTGGGCCGTGAGGAGATCCTGGCGCACGACCTCCAGGCGCAGAAGGCTGTGCTCCAGGAAGAGCCCCGCGAGGAACGCCGGGACCGCCACGCCCGCCGCGACGAGGATGCCGGGCAGGCCGGGAAGCATGGCGAGCACGATTCCCCCGATGACGACCGTCATGGGCAGCAAAAATCGCGGGTGCAGCCGGGGAGTCGCGGAAAGGAGCAGGAAGGCGGCGAGCAGGAGGAGGCAGCCGTTGACGAGGCCGATCATGGGACGGCCTCCGAAAGAACGACGCGGTTCTTGCCCTCGCGCTTCGCCCGGTAGAGCGCCCCGTCCGCGAGCTTTAAGAGCCCGTCGGGATCCACCGGTCCGGGGGACGAGAACGCGATGCCGACGCTCGTCGTGATAGGGACGTCGCCCGCCAGGGCCGCCGTCCGCTCGCGGATCTCGTCGGCGGCTTCCCGGACGGCGCCGGGATGCCGCTCCGGAAGGAGCATCGCGAACTCGTCGCCCCCGTAGCGGGCAGCGATGTAGCCGTTGCGCAGGTAGGCCTGCAGGAGCCCCGCGAACCGGACGAGCGCCTCGTCGCCCGCGAGGTGCCCGCGGGTGTCGTTGATCCTTTTGAAATCGTCGAGGTCGAAGAGCAGCAGCCCGAGGGGGTGTCGCGAGCGCTCGGCGCGGGAGGCCTCCTCGGGAAAGCGCTCCCGGAAGTATCGCATCGTATGAAGGCCCGTGAGGGGGTCGAAGATCACGAGGTCCTCGACCCGCTGCAAAAGACGCGTGTTCTGGAGCGACACCGCCGCGAGACTCGCCAGGATGTTCAGGTTCTCGAGATCGTCCCGGCCGAGGGCCCCGGCCGCGACCGCCTGAATCCGGAGCAGGCCCCGACAGGTGGATTCCCTCGTCCCGCCGAACCGCTCCTCCTCCTCCAATAGCGGCGTGCAGGCGACGGACCGCGCGTCGAATCGCCCCTCCCCGGGGGAAGCGTTCGGCACGAGAACGGGATCGCGCTTCTCGAGGACGGCGAGGTCGATCGAGTCGGCCTTCGACAGACGCTCCCGATCGGCCTCCTCGAGCGGCTCCCGACAGCGCACCGAGAGAATCCGGAGGGCCGAGCCCTCGGCCGTGAAAATCCGCGCGACGGAGGCCCGGGGGCAGAGCACGAGGGCCGCGTCGAGAATCGCCTCCGCGACCTCCGACTCCTTCGTGAGAGCAACGAGACGCACGGCGAGCTCCTCGAGGGCCGGCATCTGGGCGATGGAGGCCTCGAGGGCCTGGATCCGGCGAAGGGCGGATTCGTTCTCCGCCTCCCGATCGATGGCGGAAGCCACCGCGGCCGCCGCAAGGTCCTCGAAGTGACGGTCCGACTGTTCCCGCCGCCACCGGAGGGTCGTCCCGGCGATCCAGGCGGCGCAGAGGGCGGCCAGCGCGCCGACGCCATAGGCGCCGGGAAATCCCTGGGCCAGCGCGAGCAGGATCCCGGCGACTCCGAGCGCCAGCGATGGAAGGGACGGAAGGGATCCGGCCAGGGAGGCGGCGGCAACGAGGACCACCATCCCGAAGGAAGCCGCCAACTGGAGCAGAAGATCGTGCCTCGCCGTCTCGGTCATCCCGACCCAGACAATCGAAGCGACCAGAAGCGTCTGTCCCGCCGCGCTGATCGCGGCAAGGAACGCCGCCGACGGTCCGTTGGAATGGCCTGGCATGCCGGAGCCCATGGAGTGTAGCGCCCGGAAAGCCCCCACGCCACGGGCGGCACGACGTAGGATGCCCGCATGCCGTTCGATCCGAAACCCGCCCTGGCGCTTCTCGCGCGCGGGGAAGACCTGGACGAGACGGCGGCGGAGGCGTGCGTGGAGGCCCTCCTCTCGGGCGCCCTCGACGCTTCCGCCGCGGGAGCCCTGCTCATGGGCCTGCGGCGCAAGGGCGAGGCCACGACGGAACTTGCCGGGTTCGCCCGGGCGTTGCGCCGCCGGGCCTCCCCGTTTCCCGCCGCGGACCCGGACGCCGTGGACACCTGCGGGACGGGCGGCGACGGGCGGAGCACGATGAACCTGTCCACGGCGGCGGCGTTCGTCGCGGCCGCCGCGGGCGTGCGCGTTTTAAAGCACGGAAACCGCTCGTTCACGAGCCGATGCGGCAGCGCCGACGTCCTCTCGGCCCTCGGGATCGACCCGGGCGCCGCGCCCGACCGGTGGGCCGGCGCCTACCGCGAGACCGGCTTCGCCTTCCTCCTCGCCCCCCTCTACCACCCCGCGATGAAGGCCGCCGCCCCCATCCGCTCCGCACTGGGATTCCGCACCATCTTCAATCTCGTAGGCCCGCTCGCCAACCCCGCGCTCGTCCGGCGACAGGTCCTCGGGGTGGCGGACCCCGTCTTCGTGCCGCGGGTCGCGGAGGCCCTCCGATCCCTCGGGGCAGTCCGGGCGATCGTGCTTCACGGGGAGGGCGGATACGACGAGGCAACCCCGGCCGGTCCCGTCTCCCTCGCCATCCTCGGGGACGGCGTGATCCGGCGGGAGGCCATCGATCCGGCCGCCCTGGGCCTTCCCCCCTGCGACCCAGCCGCCCTGGCGATCCAGGATCCCGCCGAGGGCGCCCGC
>CAYHQZ010000271.1:0-4738 GCA_964358555.1 uncultured Planctomycetia bacterium | reverse complement strand
AAATGAGGGGGGAGGGTGAAATGCGGACGGCTTCCCCCTACGCCTGCTTCTTTACCTTCGGTGTCTTCGTCCTCGGCGTCCTCGGATTTGCCTTCTTTTCGGGTTTGAGCGTCGGGGAATCGAGGTCCGGGCTGCGAAGGTTGGGGGCCGATCCGTTCTTGTTGAGGGACGGTGCGTCGAGGTCGGGGTTGTAGGTTCCCGAGCCACGCGCCCGGATCGGGACGTTGCCGTCATGGAGGGAATCCCAGCCGGGATCCCTTCCCGTCGGCATGGGCCGAAGGGGATCGTTGCTGTCGGCGGCCGGGACCTTCGCGGGCGGCGCGGGAGGCTGGCCCGGCTCCTCCTGGGAGTCTCCTCCTTCCGGAGGAATTGTCGCCGTGGGAACCGGCGTCGGCCCCTTCGGGGGCTCGATGGGTTCCGGTTCGGCCGGGGCCGTCGGGACGGCGGTCGTTGCGGACTTGAGCCCGAGCGCGATCAGTTCGGAAGAGGGAAGGCAGGCCTCGAGTGCTTCCTCGAGCGTCGCCCGCAGCGAGATGTAGGTCGCGTCGATCAGGGGGATGGTTTCGAGGAGCGCCTTGAACCGGGCCTCGAGGGAATCCCGGGCCTTCGCCGGCGCCGCCTTGGCGGCGATCTGGTAGGCGGCGACTTCATCCTCGAGCAAGGCGGCATTTACCGCGGTGTCGAAGCGATCCCGGATCCGGAGCCACTGGCCTTCCTCGAGGGTCCGGGCGAGCAGGCGCGTGGCGAGATCCTTGAATGCATCCTTCGGGGAGGGGGCCTCGGCGGGCGCGGCGGGGGTCTTGTCCGCGGCTGGCGCACTTGGCGCAGCGGCAGGCGTATCCGCTTTCGAGGGAGCGGGTTGCGTCTCCGGCTCCGCGGCCGCGACCAGGCAAATCGAAAGAATGGAAACGAGGACGACAGTGCTTCGGTGCATAGTTCTCATGGGTTTGTTCCCCTTGAATGATGCCGGTTGCCTTCGATTTTACCCCATGGGATTGAATCGGGAGGGCCTTTTCGGCCATAATCGGCATACCTAGGAAACCTAGGTATATCCCATGCCGATTTCGATGGAGCTGTTGAAGGGCAACGCGGCGACGATGATCCTGTCGCTCCTGGGCGACCGGCCGATGTACGGCTACCAGATTGCGAAGGCCTTCGGGGAGCGAACGCAGGGCGCCCTCTCGCTCAAGGAGGGAACCCTCTATCCGATCCTTCACGCGCTCGAGCGCGAAGGCGCCGTCGAGGGCCGGTGGGAGACCTCGCCCCGCGGCCGGCCCCGCAAGTATTACCACCTGACCCCGCGCGGCCGGCGGCAGTTCTCGCGGCGTGCCGCGGAGTGGAGAGAAATCTCGGCGGCGATGGACGCCGTCCTCGGGAGCGTTGCCTGACGGAGGCCGCCATGGACCGGATTCGAAGGCTCTCGCACCTGCTCGCCGCGGGCGTTCCCGGCCGGCGCCGGCGTAGCGAGACCGCCGAGGAACTCCGCGCGCACCTCGAGGACCTCATCGAGGAGGCGCGCTTCCTGGGCCTGGAGGGCCGGGAGGCGGAGCGCCACGCCCGCCGCCGGTTCGGCCGCCCGGACGGCGTCGTCCGGGGGCTTCGGGAGGCGAACCGCCGCCGCCTGCCGGTAAAAACCCTGGCCGCCGCTGCGCTGGTCCTCGTCGCGATCCTCGCCGCGCGGCCGTGGCCGCCATCCGCGCCTTCTGCGCCGCTCGCCGCCGCGCCCGAGGACCCCGCGGGCGTTCTCTCGCGCCTCGACGACGGATTCCTCTCCGCGCGTCGGGATGGGGACGCGATCTTCGCGGAAACCTACGCGGGCGCCGGCGTCCGGCTGCGCTACGAGTGGTTCCCGGGCGACGAGATGATCCATGCGGGCGGCCCCGCCGAGGGCGCGGGCGCCGAGGTCCTCTCCGCGCTTTCGGAGCGCATCGTGCCCCTCGTCCCGTCCGCCCCCTCCGAGTGGGTCGCGGACTGTCGCCTCTCTTGGGATGCAGAATTTCCCGGCTCCGTCATCCTCGCCGAGCCCGTGGCCGCGCCGGGCGAGGCGGCCTTCCAGGCCCTCCGGATCCGCCTGGACGCTCAAAACGGCTTCGATCGCCTCGAGGTGCTCCGTGACGGCCGCTGGCTTTCCTGCGAGATGGGGCTTTGCTCCGTCGACGGGCGGCGGGCGGTCGTCTCGACCCGTCTGGAGGGCTCCTCTCGCTCGCTCGTCCGGCGCTACGCGCTCCGCGACGGGATCTTCCGCCCGGCCGGCTTCGATGTGCTCTTCGAAGACGGCGCGCCGCGCGCGGAGCTGCGGCCGGAACCGCCCGCGCCTTCCGCCCTTTGAGGCCGCCCCGGGCGTTCCTTTCCGCCCCGGCCCCGCGAGGATAGGATCGGGGTTCGATGACGATCCTTCTGCGGCCCTGGATCCCGGCTTGCTCGATCGCCGTTCTCGCAGCGCTCTCGCTCGGTTCGGAGCCGTCGCCTGAATCGGCGCCCGTTCGCGCCCGCCGCCCCGCGCCGATGCTCGCCGCCGACGCGGAGCGCTCCATCGAGCGCGGCCTCAAGTTCCTCGCCTCGAAGCGCCAGCCCGACGGGGCGTGGACCGCGACCGGCAAGGAGTTTCCGACCGCCGTGACGGCGCTGGCGGGGCTTGCGTTCCTGGCCTCCGGCAGCACGCCCGCCGCGGGCCCCTTCCGCGCCGAGGTGGAGGGGGCGGTCCGGTTCCTCCTCGACGGCGCCCGCGCCAACGGTCTCATCGCCGCGCGCGACGAGCAGCGGCCGATGTACGGCCACGGCTTCTCGATGCTCTTCCTCTCCCAGGCGCTCGGGACCGGCGCCGACCCCGCGACGGACGAGCGGATCCGGGACGTCCTGCGCAAGGCGGTCGAGCTGACGGGGGCCTGCCAGTCGAAGCTGGGCGGCTGGTATTACGAGCCGAACCACCTCCAGGACGAGGGCTCCGTCACGATCACGCAGGTGCAGGCGCTCCGGGCCTGCCAGAACGCGGGCGTCCCCGTCCCGAAGGCGGTGATCGATCGCGCAATCGGCTATATCGACCAGTCGCGCAATCCCGACGGGGGGCTGCGCTACCAGGCGGACCGCGAGGGGCCGAGCCGTATTGCGATCACGGCGGCGGGGCTCGCCACCCTCTACAACGCCGGCGCCTACGATCACCCGGCGCTCGCCCCGGCGCTGCGCTTCCTGCGCGAGAAGCTGAAACCCGACGACCGCACCGAGGGCCACTACCTCTACTGCCACTTCTACGCGGCCCAGGCCTTCTACCAGGCGGGCTTCGCCGACTGGCGGCGCTACTTCCCCGCCGTCCGCGACCAGATCCTCCGGATGCAGGACGCCGACGGCGGCTGGTCGTCGGGCGTCGGGAACTCCTACTCGACCGCCATCGCGCTCCTCGTCCTCCAGATCCCCTGCCAGTATCTCCCGATCTACGAGCGATAGGCTCCGGGGGATTGACAGGCCCAGCCCGGCATGAGTGCAATGCCCCGAAAGGAAAGGGAAACGACATGAAACGGACGCTCTTTGCCAGCCTCTTGATTTTCTTGGGCTGCGTCCTTGCGGGCGCGGGCCTGCTGTTCTCCGCCGAAGGGGAAGCCCCGCCGGCCAAGAAGAAGCCCGGCGCCGGCAAGACCCCCGCCAAGAAGAAGCCGCTCCCGGCCGAGGGGGAGACGCCGCCGGCGAAGAAGAAGAAGCCGCCCGCCGAGCCGGCCGAACCCGCGACGCCTGCCGCCGAACCGGCGGAACCCGCCGAGCCCGCGGTGCCCGCCGACGCCGAGGGATGGACCCCGTTCGTGTTCGACGAGGCCCTCGCCTGCTTTGAAAAGTCGAAGGGGAAATTCACGGTCGAGGGCGGGAACCTCGTCATCAAGAGCAGCGGCGGCACGAAGATTTCCTACAGCGCCGCGACGAAGGCGCAGTTCGGGGACGTCGAGCTGTCCGCGAAGGTCCAGTTCGAGGGGACGGGGATGCTGAAGCTCCGGCTGCGGTACAACCCCAAGGGCGCCGTGCCGGCCTGCTACGAGCTGAACGTCAAGCCCACGAAGGGAAAGACCTCCACGGTCACGCTCAAGGTTCTTGGCGGGAAGGCGACCGGGACGATCGACGGGGTCGATGCCGGCGCCCAGGTGAAGACGGCCGGGACGCCGCCCGCGCAGGGCCCGATCCAGATCTTCGTCGGCGGCACCGACGTGAACATCGTGATTTCCGAGATGAAGACGCGCCCCGCGACCGCGGGCGGCGAGGCCGCCCCGCCCGCGGAGACCCCACCGGCCGCGGAGCCACCCGCCCCCGAGCCTCTTGATAGTCAGGGACTCGCCTGAGTAGACGACATCCCCGCCGGGCTCTCTCGTCTTGATCTCACCGGCGAGGAGGCGCCCGCCGGGGCCGACTATGGCGTAGTCGGAGGCGCCGAACTCCCTCAAAGTCGTGACAAAAGAACGGTAGCCGACAGACGGGTCAACGGCGTCGGACGGGTAAGATGCGCGCAGGAGCGAGACGAGCCTCTCGGCCTCGTTCACCTTCCAATAAAAAGCCGTCCTCTCGATGATGACCGCGCTCAAGGCCCCGATGAGGACGATGCCGGAGAGCGTCATGATGACTATCCCGGCGATGAGCTGAAACCTTATGCCAAGCTGGCGCTTCATCTTAAGACCGCCCATAAATGGTCCTTGGTCCTGCTTTTCCGGGGTTCAAGCGTCTTCCTCCAATGCCTGCGCGAGCCGCATAAACGGCTTGCAAG
>CAYHQZ010000270.1:0-4745 GCA_964358555.1 uncultured Planctomycetia bacterium | reverse complement strand
TACAAATTCATGGCGTTGGACCGCGCATCGACAGGTCGCCACGATCCGAGCCCCCGCCCCTCGCCCTTCTTGTTCTTCGATTCGGCGCCGGGCCGTCCTTTTCCATCAGCGCCTGGATCTCGCCGAGGTACCGGAACGTCTCCTTCGCCGCCGCCTCGTCCACGACGCTGATCGCGAAGCCGGCGTGGACGATGACGTAGTCCCCGACGGCGGCCTCGGGGACGTAGGCGAGGCATATCTCGCGGGCGGCGCCGCCGAAATCGACGCGGCCGGTGCGCAGGGCCGCCCCCTCCGACAGCGACTCGATCCGGCCCGGGATGCCGAGGCACACGTCAGGCCCCTCCCTTCGACGCGCGCGCGGCGACGACCGCCTGGCCGAGCGACACGCCGCCGTCGTTGGGCGGATAGAGCATCGGGACGTGCGCCTCGAAGCCCGCCGCGCGGAGCCGGGCGCGGATCGCGCAAGAAAGGATCGCGTTCTGGAAACAGCCCCCCGAGAGCACGACGCGCCGAATCCCCGCGCGGATCGCGATCGCCTCCGCCAGCGAGACCAGCGAGGCGTGGAACCTCGCGGCGACCTCGCCGGCGAGCGCGCCCCGTCCGAGATCGGCGGCGGCCTCCTTGAGCATCGGCCGCCAGTCCGCCTCGAGAACGCCGTTCCCGCCGAGCGGCATCGGATAGGGCGGCGCCTCCCCGAAGGCCTCCGCCGCGAATTCGAATTCCATCGCGGCCTGCCCCTCGAAGGAAGCCCGCGAGCGAACGCCCGCGAGGGCGGCGAACGCGTCAAAGAGCCGCCCCATGCTCGTCGTGCGCGGCGAGTTCGCCCCGCGCGCCAGCATCGCAAGCAACGTCATCAGATCCGTCTCGGGAAACCACTGCGCGCCCACCCGAGCGGCGGCGGCCGGCCCCGCGGCCTCGAAGATCGCGCCCAGGGCCGCTCGCCGCGGCTCCCGCGCGGCCTTGTCGCCGCCGGGCAGCCTAAACGCCCGGATCGTCGCGACGCGCCGGAACCGGCCCCCGTCGAGAGCGAGGGCCTCCCCGCCCCAGATGGTCCCGTCGCCGCCGGCGCCCGAGCCGTCCCAGACGATCCCCAGGACCTCGCCGTCGAGGCCGTGCTCGAATGCGCACGCGGCCGCGTGCGCGTGGTGATGCTGGACGCGCGCCAGGGGAACGCCCCATTCCTCCGCAAGATGTTCGGCCAGGCGGGTCGAGGCATAGTCGGGGTGCAGATCGCAGGCCAGGCGGGAGGGATGCACGCCGAAGAACCCCACGAGGTCCCGGACCGTCCGCTCGAGAAGCGCCACGCCCTCCATCGAGTCGAGATCGCCTAAGTGCTGGCTCACGACCGCCTGCCCGTCGAAGAGCAGCGTCACCGTGGACTTCTGGTGCGCCCCGAGCGCAAGAACGGGCGGGGCATCGATCGCCACCGGCAGCGCCCGCGGGGCGTAGCCCCGGGCGCGGCGCAGGACCTCGAGGCCGTCCGGGCCCGAACGCGCGACGGAATCGTCCACCGGCCGGACGATGATCCGATCGTGGACGAGGAAGGCGTCCGCGATCCCGCCGAGGCGCAGCCGCGCCTCCGCGTCGTCGGCGCACATCGGCTCCGAGGCAAGGTTCCCGCTCGTACAGACGACGGGGCGCTTCAGGCGGGCGAGGAGAAGCCGGTGCAGGGGCGTCGTCGGAAGCATCGCCCCGATCCGGGGATTGCCCGGCGCCACGTCGGGCGCCACGCGCTCGATCGCGGCCTCCCCCATCCTTCGCCGCAGGAGCAGAATCGGGGATTCGGAAGAAGCGAGCGCGGATGCGTCGGAAACCGTCGCCTCGCAGGTCTCGCGCACCGATTCCAGGTCCGCAAACATCACCGCGAACGGCTTCTCGGATCTCCGCTTCCGACGGCGCAATTCCGCCACCGCCTCCGGATTCCCCGCGTCCGCGAGCAGCTGGTATCCCCCGAGGCCCTTGAGCGCGAGGACCCCTCCGCGCACGACGATGGCCGCGGCCTCGTCCAGGGCGCGTCCGTCGGAAACGATGGCCTCTCCCGCACGCGATTCCAGGCGGACGCGCGGGCCGCAGTCGGGGCAGGCGACGGGCTCGGCGTGGAAGCGCCGGTCGGCGGGATTCTCGTATTCGGAAGCGCAGGCCGCGCACATCCGGAACGCCTTCATCGATGTCCGCTCGCGGTCGTAGGGAAGCGACTCGATGATCGTGTAGCGCGGGCCGCAGCGGGTGCAGTTCGTGAAGGGATAGCCGTACCGGCGATCCGAGGGCGACTCCGTCTCCCGGGCGCAGTCCGGGCAGACCGAAAGATCCGCGGGCAACACCGGCGCTACGCGTCCGCCGTCGAGGCTCGCGAGAATCCGGAAGTCGTCGTCCGGCGTCTCGGGCAGATCCCGGACCTTAAGCCCGGCGGTCCGCGCAGGGGCCGGCGCCCGGCTCTTCAATTCCTCCAGGAACGAGGAGAGAAACCCCGGCGGCCCCTGCGCCTCGAGCTCCACGCCGTCCGCGCGGTTGCGCACCCAACCCACGAGCCCGCGGCCAGCCGCGGCGCGCCAGACGAAGGGCCGAAAGCCCACGCCCTGGACCTCGCCTCGGACCGTCACGGCGATTCGCGGCATGGCGGGCCCATCGTAACCCCCCGCCCGTTCCCAATCGCGGCGGGATCGGGTAGTAGATCGAGGGCCGGCACACGGCTCGGGGCCGAAACACGCCGGCGCGAGGAGACATCACGACAAGCGAAACGCAAACGCACGGCCCGGCGGAGACCGCCCTCGCACGCCTTTTCGCCGGATGCTTCGGCGCACGGCCCGAATCCTGCGCGCCACTCGCGAGCGACGGCTCGAGCCGGCGCTACTTCCGGCTCCGCTCAGCCGGCCGGACGGTTGTGGGCGCATTCGGCCCGGACCCCGCCGAGAACCGGGCGTTTCTCTCGCTTTCCCGGCACTTCCGCGGCGCCGAGCTTCCCGTCCCCGAAATCTTCACGGAGGACCCTGCGGCCGGGGTGTATCTGCAGGAAGACCTCGGCGACACGACCCTCTTCGCCTTCCTCTCCGCGTGCCGCGAGCCCGGCGAGTTCCCCTCCGACGCCGTCCCCCTCTACGAGCAGGCGGTCCGGATCCTGCCGCGATTCCAGATCGAGGCCGGACGGACGCTGGACTACTCCGTCTGCTACCCGCGGGCCACCTTCGACGAGCGCTCCATCCTCTGGGACTTGAACCACTTCAAATACTACTTCCTGCGCCTCGCGAAGATCCCCTTCCACGAGCAGGAGCTGGAGGACGACTTCCACCGATTCTCCGCCTTCCTCCTCGAGACCGGCCAGGAGCACTTCATGTACCGCGACTTCCAGTCGCGGAACATCATGGTCCAATCCGATCGCCTCCGATTCATCGACTACCAGGGCGGGCGGCGCGGCCCGCTGCAGTACGACATCGCGTCGCTGCTCTACGACGCGAAGGCCGACGTGCCGCCGGAACTTCGCGAACGGCTGCTCGAGGCCTACCTCGACGAGGCGCAGGCCGTCGGGGGGATTTCGAAGGAGCCGTTCCGCCGCCACTTCCCCGCCTACGTCCTCGTCCGGATCCTGCAGGCCCTCGGCGCCTACGGGCTGCGCGGCTTCCACGAGCGCAAGGCCCACTTCCTGCAGAGCATCCCCTTCGCCCTCAAAAACCTCGAACACCTGCTCGAGACCGAGGCCATCCCCGTGAAGATCCCGGCGCTCCAGGCCGTCTTTCGGGCGATGATAAACAGCCCCCGGCTCCGGAGGTTCGAGGAGCCGACGCCCGCGCTCACCGTGCGCGTCCAGAGCTTCGCCTATCCCCAGGGCCTGCCGCCCGACGACAGCGGCCACGGGGGCGGGTTCGTCTTCGACTGCCGCTCGCTTCCGAACCCGGGCCGGCAGCCCGCCTTCGCCCCGCTCACCGGAAAGGACCGCGAGGTGGCGGAATTCCTGGGGTCCGAGCCCTCCGTGCGGGAGTTCCTCGCCCACGCCTTCGCCCTCGCGGACCAGAGCGTGGAAAACTACCGCGCCCGGGGATTCACGCGGCTCCTCGTTTCCTTCGGCTGCACGGGCGGCCGCCACCGCTCCGTCTACTGCGCCGAGCGCCTCGCCGAGCGCCTGCGGACGACTCACGACGTCCGCGTGCGCCTGGAACACGTCGCACTCGACCCCGGAGGGGCGGCGTCGCCATGAGGGCGATGGTTTTCGCCGCGGGCGAGGGCCGCCGCCTCCGGCCGCTCACGGACGATCGCCCCAAGGCGCTGATCGAAATCGCGGGCGTCCCGCTGATCGATCTCGTCCTCGGGCGGCTGGAGGAGGCCGGCGTCCGCGACGTGATCGTCAACGCCTTCCATCACGCGGACCTGCTGGAATCGCACCTGCGGACGCGACGCCGACCGGATTTCCGGATCGAGATTTCGAGGGAGGCCGAATTGCTCGACACCGGCGGCGGCTTGAAGAAGGCCGCGGCCTTCTTCTCGGACGGAAAACCCTTCTTCGTCCACAACGTGGACGTCGTGAGCACTGTCGATCTTCGCCGGCTCTACGCCGCGCATATCGAGAACGGCGCCCTCGCGACCCTCTCCGTCCGCTCGCGGGAAAGTTCCCGAAGGCTCCTGTTCGGTCCCGATGGGCAACTTCGCCAGCGAGAATTCCCGGGTTCGGGGCGGGGGCTCGTCTCGCGCTCCCGGTCTGCGCGCGGTCCACGGAAGGTAGACGAATTCATGGCGTTGGACCGCGCTCCGACAGG
>CAYHQZ010000269.1:0-4748 GCA_964358555.1 uncultured Planctomycetia bacterium | reverse complement strand
CCCTCGCGGAATTGCGCGCGATCGCGCAGCGCGCGGGCGGATTCCTCCTGCTCGATCGGATTCCGGCGGGGGCGGCGATGCCCTGGCGCGGGGCCGACCCGTCCGGGCTTTCCCTCATGCGCCGGCTCAAGGCGGCCTTCGATCCTTCGGGCGCGCTCGCCCCGGGCTGGGAGCCCTGACATGTCCGCGCCCGCGCCGCCGCCGTTGCCCGCGCGATGGATAGGCACCGCCCAGTGCGTCCATTGCGGGATGTGCCTGGAGGCCTGTCCGACGTATCGGCTCTACCAGCGCGAGACGGATTCGCCGCGCGGCCGGCTCTATTTCTTGCGGCTGGTGGAGGAGCGCGAAAGCGGCGTCACGGGCGCGATCAAGCGCCACTTCGATCTCTGCCTCGGGTGCCGGGCCTGCGAGAGCGCGTGCCCTTCGCAGGTTTCCTACGGCGAGATGCTCGAGGGGATGCGCGATCGGATCGTCCGCGAATTCCCGGGCGGGCCGATCGCGCGAGTCTTCCGGGCGTTCTTCCTCCGCTTTCTCTTCCCGCGCCCGTGGCTTCTGAACCTGCTGGGCAAGGCGCTCGCGATCTACGAGCGGACGGGCCTGCGCGACGCGCTGCGCCGGGCGGGCTTCATGCGCCTGCTGCCGCGGAGGCTGCGCGAGATGGAGGCGCTGACCCCGGACGTCATGATGGGACCCGTCGAGCCGCTGGCGCCCTCGCCGCTTCCCCGCCGCGGCCGCGCCGCGATGTTCACGGGCTGCGTGATGGAGGCGGTCTTTCCCCGCGTCAACCGGATGACCGAGGCGCTTGTCGCGAGCGCGGGATACGAGGTCGCCGCCCCGCGCGCTCAGGCCTGCTGCGGAGCGCTGCACCTGCACGTAGGCGGCCTGGAGGGGGCGCGCTCGCTCGCCCGGCGGAACATCGCCGCCTTCGAGGCTGCCGCCCCGGACGTCATCGTCATCAACGCGGCCGGCTGCGGGGCCGTCCTCAAGGACTACGGCCGCCTCCTAGCCTTCGATCCCGCCTGGGCCGCCCGCGCGGCCGCGTTCGCCGCCAAGGTGAAGGACGTGAGCGAACTCTTGGACGAGGCGCTGCCCTCCGGCGAGTTCGGCGCCCTTCCCGTCCGCGCCCTCTACCAGGACGCCTGCCACCTCGCCCACGGCCAGGGCGTCCGCAAGCCCCCGCGCCGCCTCCTCGCCCGGATCCGCGGCCTTTCGCTTGTCGAGATCGAGGAGTCCGACTGGTGCTGCGGCTCCGCCGGCGTCTACAACATCCTCCAGCCCGAGACGGCTCTGGCCACGCTGGACATCAAGATGGACGCCGTCGCGCGCGCGAATCCCCAGGTGATCGTCACCGCGAACCCCGGCTGCTTCATCCAATACAAGCTCGGCGTGAAGCGCAAGGGCCTCCCCTGCGACGTGCGCTTCCTTGTCGAGGTCCTCTACGAAGCCCGCCGCAACGCCCCGCCGCGGGCGTGAACGGTCCCTGTCGATGGCGGGGCGGGGAAAAAATGAATGGCCGGATGGTGGCTCCCATCTCCCCGGAACGCGAGTATCCGCATGGGGATGGGCACGGGCCGCAGCGACGGCGTCCTACTCGATGGGGGCCTCGTAATAGTCGCCCGGCTTTGCGGAATCAACGAGCGAAGCGATGGCCCGGGCATGGCGCTGAATCTTTGGCCAACTTGCGGAGAGAAGTACGACGATGGCGATGCGACGGCCCTGCACATTCTGCTGATATTTCAGGCTCGCATCCGTGGAGACGAATACCTGGAAGCCGGCGGTTTCAGCGGCCTGAAGCAGTTCTCCGTTTTCAAGCCGGCTCCAACCCCTCTCGTAGGCCGTGGCGACCTGATGATGGGCGAGGAAATGGCGCAATGGAACCGGAGTGCCCTGGTCGAACAGGATGTTCACGCGACTGCGAGGCTCTTGGAAGCGTGTTCCAGGACCGCATCCACCTGCTCGCGCCGGACGCCGGGGAACCACTCCAGGAAATCGTCCACCCGGGCTCCGTTCTCCAGGTTCTCGAACAGGGCCGAGACCGGGACCCTCGTTCCCTTGAACACCCAGGCGCCGCTCATCCTGCCCGGGGAGCGCTCCACGGTCATGCACGTCGTCCAATCCATCATGATTTCATCGTACGTTCGGGCGGTTGGGGACGCAAGCGAAGGGGAAGGGGGGCGCATCCCTCGACGGCGGAACGAGAGGGATGGGGCGCGGCTACAGCGCCCGCGGATCGCCGAAGGAGACTTCGGATTCGGCGGGGGCGGGGGCGGCGGCCATGATTCGGGCCCAGGCGGCGGCGGCTTCCTCGCGGACGGAGGCGATGGAGGGGTAGTCGATGGGGATTCGCTCGAGGACCGAGAGGGCCTCGGGGGTGTCGCCCTTTTGCTCGGCGATCCGGGCCAGGCAGATGGTCGCGTGCGCGCCTGCCTCCTTGGCGTAGGGGAATTCGTCGAGGAACCGGAGGGCCTCGGCCTCGCTTTCGTCGAGGTTGTCGGCGTCCGCGAGGAGTTCGGAAATCCGGACGATCCCCCGGCAGAGGTCCAGTTCGGCGTGCAGCGGCAGCACCCGGATGCCCGCCTCGCGGTGGAGCCGGCGCGCCTCCCGGTAGGCGTTGATCGCCGCGTCCCGCTCGCCGAGCGCCTCGAAGGCGGTCGCGCGCGCAACCCACAGGACGACCTCCGAGCGGGTGTCGACGGACGCGCCGGGGGAGTCGAGGGGGGCGAAGATCCGGAGCGCCTCCTGCGGGCCCGCCGTCGAGAGGGCGATGTGGCCCCGCAGGAACCGGACCCACCAGTCGCTCTCGGCCCCGGTGGAGCGGCCTTCGAGCCACTTCGCGAGGGCTTCCGCCTCGTCCGTCCGGTTCAGCGACAGGAGCAGCCGCCCGAGCTCCGCGGCGGCGACCCAGAGGATCCCGCGCGGCGTTTCGCGCGCGCCGAGGATTCCGCGGAACGACCGTTCGGCCTCCGGGGCGTCGCCCGCGCGCCACAACAGCCTCCCGAGATCCAGCGCCCAGCGGATGCGCGTCGCGGGGGAGTCGGCCTCCGCCATCAGCTGGCGGAAGGCGCGGCCCGCCCCCTGGTAGTTGCCCTCGAACGTGAGACAGCGCACGATCCGGAACGAGTTCCAGGCCCGCCGCTGGGCCTCCGAGGGGATCAGGCGCTGGTCGGCCTCGAAGAGCTGGCGCGCCTCCGAGAGCCGTCCCCGCGACATGAGGGACTCCCCGCGCTCCGCGAAGAACGTTTCGAGCAGGGCCTCCGCGGACGAGCCGGCCAGGACCCGGGCTCGGACGCCTTCGATCTCTCCGATGGCCTCCTCGATCCGGCCGAGCTCCACGAGGGTCCGGGCCATGTGGATCCGGGCGAGGACCCCGACCTGGTCCTGGTCGTTCTTCGCCGCGACCGTCTCCAGGGCCTCGCGGGCTTCCTCGAGACGCCCCTCCTGGTGGAGGCACAAGGCCTCCTTGAAGTGCGCCATCCGGCCGAGCTCCGTGTCGGGATAGGATTCCTGGATCGAGCGGTAGCGGCTGCGGGCCTCCGAGGAATGGCCCTCGAGGAAGAAGTCGTCGGCGGCATCCAGGATGGAAATTTTCTTGGGGACGCGCATCCGGAACGCCCGGAACCGGTGGATCCGGAGGGTGGTCCGGTAGAGGTAGATCCCGAGTCCGTAGCGGTCGGGGCCCCGGATGGGGAAGAGGTCCACGAAGCGCAGGACCTCCTGGCCGTCCACGAGAAACCGGATCCGGTCCTCGACGCGCTCGAGGGCGATCCGGTAGCGCTGTCCCGCCTGCAGTCCCGCGGCCGGCGAGAACGAGATGTTCTGGCCCTCTCGCCTAAGTATCGTGCCGGTGTTGCCGGCGGCCCCGAAGATCGCCTGGTAGCCGACGATCCGGCCGGCCCGCTCGAGATAGGCGCCGTTCACGAAGAGCGAGAGGTCGTGCGGCTCGGCCCCCGGATCGATCGTGACCTCCATCTCCGCGCGGACGTCCCCGGAAATCCGCTCCCGGCAGAGAATCGCGCCCCATTCCTCGGCGTTTCCGACGAGCTCGCCTCCCTGGACGCGCCACTTGCCCCGGATCGGCTTCCAGGCCTCGCCCAGAAGTTCGCGCTGGAAGTCGTCGTCGATCGCGACGACCCAGCCGCCCTTCTCCTCCTCCTCCTTCTGGGTGAGCCGCTCCAGGAGGCCCGCGGCCTCCCGCGCCCGCCGCCGGGCCTCCCGCCGGCTCCAGATCGCAAGCGACGCGGCGAAGCCGAGGACGAGGGCCGCCCAGGCGGCCCCGCCCAGCAACGGGTCGAGGAACGCGAGGGCCGTGCATCCGCAGATGGCCCCTGCGATGATGCCCGCGCGCAGGGGATTTCGAAGGATCGCGGGCAGGCCCCGGGCGATCAGGCCGGGGCGTTTCGCGCGGATCGGCTCGCCCGAGAGGAAGGCGTCGAGATCGGAAGCGAGGGCCTGGGGCGTCGGGTATCGGTGGTTCGCGTCCTTCTCGAGGGCTTGGAGGCAGATCGTTTCGAGATCCTCGGGGATCTTCGGCCGGATCCGCCGCGGGGGGACGGGCTCGCGATCAAGGACGGCCCGAAGGGTCGCCATGATGGTCGGCTCGAGGAAGGGCGGGGCGCCCGTCAGCATCTCGTAGAGCGCGGCGCCGGCGCCGTAGACGTCGGCGCGGCCGTCCAGGCTGCGTCCCTCGACCTGTTCGGGGGCCATGTAGGCGGGGGTGCCGACCGCCATCCCGGATCGCGTGAGCCCCG
>CAYHQZ010000268.1:0-4762 GCA_964358555.1 uncultured Planctomycetia bacterium | reverse complement strand
TCGAGATGTTCGTCGGCGTGGGTGCCTCCCGCGTCCGCGACCTCTTCAAGCAGGCGAAGGACAACTCGCCCTGCATCATCTTCCTCGACGAGATCGACGCCGTCGGGCGCAAGCGCGGCCAGGCCTACGGCGGCGGGCACGAGGAATGGGCGCAAACGCTCAACGCCATTCTCGTCGAGATGGACGGCTTCGACACCGACCAGGGGATCATCGTCATCGCCGCCTCGAACCGCCCGGACGTCCTCGATCCGGCGCTGCTGCGGCCCGGCCGGTTCGACCGCCAGGTCATGATCGATTTGCCCGACGTGAAAGGGCGCGAGGAGATCCTGCGCCTGCATGCGCGCAAGGTCCGCCTGGCGAAGGAAGTCGACCTCGCCGCGATCGCCCGCGGGACGCCCACGTATTCCGGCGCGGACCTCGAGGCGATCATCAACGAGGCCGCGATCAGGGCGACGCTCGCGAGCAAGGACGCGGTCGACATGGTCGACCTGTGGGAGGCCCGCGACAAGCACCGCTGGGGCCGCCAGAAGACGAGCCGGGTCATGGAGGAGGAGGACAAACGGATCACGGCCTTCCACGAGGGCGGGCACGCCCTCGCGGCGAAACTCCTGCCGGACGTGGAGCCGCTCCTGAAGGTGACCATCATCCCGCGCGGGATGGCGCTCGGCGCGACGATGCAGCTGCCCACGAAGGACAAGTACCACATGCAGCGCCGGGCCATCCTGGGCAACATCAAGGTCCTCTACGCCGGGCGGGTGGCCGAGGAACTGTTCTGCAACGACATCTCGACAGGCGCCCACAACGACCTTCAGCAGGCGACGTTCCTCGCGGAAAAGATGGTCTGCGAGTGGGGCATGAGCGACCGGATCGGCCTCATGATCCTGTCCCGCGACCATGAGATCTCCTCCTGGCTCGGGGACGCAGGCAACGGCAAGCGGTTGAGCGAGCGGACGGCGGACCTCGTGGACTCGGAAATCAAGCGGATCCTCAACGAGTGCTACCAGGAAACGCGCGCCGTCCTCCAGGACCGCCGCGCCGATCTCGAGCGGATCGCGGAAGCCCTCCTCAAATACGAAGTTCTCGACGGCTCGGAAATCGACGACCTGCTCGCCGGCCGCCCCCTCGCGCGGGAGCCCAAGCCCCCGGCAACGGCGCCTTAATGCACTGTGCTTGGGGTCTGAAGGTCTAAGGTCTAACGTCTAAAGTCCAGCCCCGCACAACACCGCCCGACCTTAGACCTTGGACCTTAGACCTTAGACTTCCGTCATGCCCTGGCGCTTGAAGACCCGGAGCCTCGAGATCGGGGACCGGCCGCTTTTGATGGGGATCGTGAACGCGACCCCGGACTCGTTCTCCGACGGCGGCGACTGCTTCGATACGGACGCGGCCGTCGAGCGGGCGCTCCGCCTCGAATCCGACGGCGCGGACATCCTCGACATCGGGGGCGAGTCCACGCGGCCGGGCGCCGCGGGCGTTCCGGAAGCGGACGAACGTCGGCGCGTCCTGCCCGTCCTCTCGCGCCTCGCAGGCCTTCTCCGGATCCCGATCTCGATCGACACCTCGAAGGCGGGCGTCGCCGAGGCCGCGCTCGCCGCGGGGGCCGAGATCGTCAACGACGTGACGGCGCTGCGATCCGATCCCAAGATGGCGGCCGTCTGCGCGCGCGCCGGGTGCGGCGTGGTCCTGATGCACATGCAGGGCGAGCCGCGGGCGATGCAGCAATCCCCCCGCTACGGCGACGCCGTCGCCGAGATCGCCTCCTTCCTGCGCGAGCGGATCGCCGCGGCCGAGGCCGCCGGGATCTCGCGCGACCGGATCGCGATCGATCCCGGGATCGGCTTCGGCAAGACGATGGCGCACAACCTCGAGATCCTCCGCCGCCTCCCGGAATTCGCCTCCCTCGGCGCACCCGTCCTCGCCGGCCCCTCGCGAAAGCGCTTCCTCGGCGAGCTTGCGGGCGTCGGGAATCCCGCCGACCGCGACGGCGCGACCGCCGCCGCCTGCATCTTCCTCGCCGGGCGCGGCGCCTCGATCCTGCGCGTCCACAACGTCTCGATCGTGCGCCAGGCGCTCGCGGCGTGGCGGGGGATGGCGGGCGCGTAGGCGAAGGATCCGAATCGCGGACGGCGCGCGCCCGGAAAAAAAATTTCCGGACTTCCCGGGTCGGTGGTTGCCCCGAGAAGATCGGGCCGTACACTCGGGAAGGAGCGCGCGATGTACCGGCGGATGATCCTCGAAATCCTTCTCATTTTCCTCGCACTCTGGGCGTCGTACCGGTTCCTCGCGGGGGCCGGGGTTTTCCGCGGGCTCTTCCTGTTGCTGCTGCCCGGAATCCTGCTCGTCGCCGTCGCCGCGGAGGCCCTCCGGCTCGAGACCCTCCAGTACCTGCTCGACCGCGCCGCGATCCCGATCTCGATCGGCGCTTTGCTCGTGCTGCAGCCGGAGCTGCGCAAGGCCGTCGCGCGCATCGGGCACATGCCGATCCTTCGGCGCTTCCTCCAGCCGCAAAGCCGCGTCCTCGGCGAAATCGCAAGGGCCGCGCGGAACCTCGCGGCCCGCCGCAACGGAGCGCTCATCGCGATCGAGCGGACGGAAACGCTCGGGGACGTCGCGGAGGGCGGAACCCGCCTCGACGCCGAGATCACGCGCGAGACGCTCGAGACGATCTTCTGGCCCGGAACGCCGCTCCATGACCTCGGGACCGTGATCCGAGAGGGCCGGATCGCGGCGGCGGGCTGCATCTTCCCGCTCTCGGAACGCACGGGGCTTCCGACAGAGTGGGGCTCTCGCCACCGCGCGGCCCTGGGGATGACGGAGGAGACGGACGCCGTGGTCCTGCTCGTATCCGAGGAAACGGGGAACATCGAGATCGCCGTCGGGGGAGAAATCGGGAAACCCGTGGATCCGGACGCCCTCGAGGCATCCCTCCGGGAGGCCCTCGAGGCCCGCCCGTCCGCGGCCGCCGCGCCGGAACACGCCCCTTCGGACGATGCGTCCTCCGAAACCGAACGCCGGAGCGCCTAGGGGAACGCGATGCCCGACGCCCCTCGCCCGGCCGGCCCGAAGACAAGGCGCGAGCGCTCGGACCGGCCCCTCCGGATCCTGGCCCGCCTCTTCATCCTGCTGGTGGCCTCCGTCGGAATCTGGTTTTACGTCCAGGGCCAGATCACGGCGACCATTCCCGTGACGGCCCCGTTCCAGGTCCGCGCCCCCGATCCGGAGGTCGTGGTTATCGGAAACGGCATCCCCTCGACGATCCGGCTTCTCGTCACCGGCCCCCGCTCGCGGATCGAGTCGCTCGGAGAGGTCCACGCCTGGATCAACGTCCGGAAGGAGGACCGGACCGCGGCGCCCTTCTCGGTGTCCCTGAAGAAGAAGCTGCAGACGGACCTGCCCCCCGGCTTCGAGGTCGCCCTCGACCCCGACGGCCCCACGGACATCAGCGGCCTGCAACTCGACCGATGGGAAATCCAGAGCGTCCCCGTGATCGTCCGCCTGAAAAACGAGGAATCGCTCGCGCCCCGGAGCCTTAAGTTCGGAATCCCTCCCTACCGGGTCATCCCGAGCCGAGTGCCCGTCCGGGTCCCCCGGAGCGCGGCGGCCGGAAGCCTCGCCCTGCGGGCGTTGCCGGTCGACCTCGCGAACGCGGGACCCGAACATTCCGAGACCCTCGTCTTCGAGGAGAATTCCGGGCTCAAGCCGAGCGAGCCCGTCCGGATCCACTTAAACCTCATCGCACTCCAGGAAAAGAAGATCGAGAACGTCCCCGTGCGGGTCCTCGCGCCGCCCGGATATCCGTTCGTCTGCGCGCTGGAGGAGCGCGACCGGATGATTCCGGCGCTGCGTCTCGTCGGGGATCCGGCCGTCGTCCGCGCGCTCACGGCGGCGGACGTCGTCGCGTTCATCCCCGCGCCGGACCCCGCGAAAGCCCAGCCGGGGGAGCCCTACGCCGAGGAGGTCCGCTTCCTTCTCCCCCCCGGCGTCTCGATTGCAAACCCATCGCCGTTGCGGGTGAACCTGACGCTGAAGGCCGCCGAAAAAAAGAGTTAGGCGGCGCCGTCACGGCCCCGGGGGCGCGCGGCCCCCTTCGATGGGTCGGGCCATGGAGCGGGACATGATGAAGGGCGCCGCATCCACCCGCCAGCGCTTGTCCTTGCGGACCGTGAAGACGGGAGCCGGCGCCTCGCGGCCCTGGACGGTCGGCATCAGGAGACGCCTGTCCGGATCCCCCGCCTCGGGGCCGACCTTCAGGGTCTGGCCGCCGGGGGTGGACAGCTCATCGCCCGGCTTCAAAACCCGGAACTGCATCCCCTCGGTCTCGGCCTTGATCCGATCGCGGGCCTCGCCCGCCACGGGATCGCCTTCCCAGAGGACGGAGGCCTGCGCGTGGTCAAGGATGACCCGGCGGATCGCGGCCTCGTCCTTCGAGAGCATCCCGAGGAAGAAGGCCCGCACAGCCGCCTCCGGCGTCTCGGCCCCGGGCGGCGACGGGGGCTCCTTCGGGGCCGCCGCGGCACCGGGCGCCTCGAAGAGGGCCTTCCCGTCCGGGTCCGAGAGAGCCAGCCGCGGGGAACCGTCCTCGCGCAGGTAGAGCGCGGCGCGGCGCCGCTCCTTCGAATCCGCCAGGACCAGCGAAGGTTCGCCGGCCGCGGAAGCCCCCAGGACGATGCAGACCTGCCCCTTCCGATCCGCGAAGTTCAGGCTCGCGTGCCCCGCGGCGTCGACTCCGAGACCCACGCGGGCATCCTTCTCGGCACCGAGG
>CAYHQZ010000267.1:0-4784 GCA_964358555.1 uncultured Planctomycetia bacterium | reverse complement strand
CACCGGCGAGGACTGGAAGGAAGTGGACCTGGAATTGAGCACCGCGATGCCCGCGACGGGCGCCGACATCCCGGAGCTCAAGAAGTGGGTGCTTCGCGAGGCGCAGGAGCCGATCGTCGTCGCGAAGGCGGATTTCGAGATTTCCGACCACATGGAAACCGCGGACGCGCTGACCGCGGACAAGGCCAACGCCATGCTCGACGAGAACGCCGAGATGGCCCGCGCGGCGGCGGACGCCGCCCCGGAGCGCCGGCTGGACGCGGCTCCGAAACCCAAGAAGGGCAGGCGGGCGAAGGGCGCCGGCCGGGCCCCCCAGGTCCTCGCCGAAGCCCCCGCGGCCGCCCCGCCGGCCACCGCCGCCATGGAGCCGGGCGGGTGGGAAGCGCAGGGCGCGGCCGGCGGCGCCGCGGACATGAAGGAGGATTCCGAGGTCGCTTCGGTGGCGACAGGAGACGATTACGAGGGCAACGCCGTGAAGTCCGCCCCCCGGGGCCGGTGGGCTCCCGGCGGGGCCCGGAAGAACCTGGAGGCCGCCCCGCGCGGCCCCGCGTGGCCGCCGTCATTCCCCTGCCCGCTGCCGGTCCAGTCCGCGGGCGGCTACGACTTCAAGTTCAAGTCCGTCCGGCCGGACACGATCCCTTCCGACGGGAAGGCCTACAAGACGGTGCTGGCGGTGGAGGAGATCCCGGCCGATCTCTTCTACGAGACGGCGCCGGTCATGGAGAAGCTCGCCTTCCTGAAGGGCACGTTCAAGAACGGCAAGGACCTCCCGATGCTCGAGGGCCCCGCTCGGGTGTTCCTCGACACGGACTTCGTGGGCGACATGCCGCTCAAGACGATCGCGCCCACGCAGGACGTCTCGCTGTCCCTCGGCGCCGACGAGAACATCTCGATCAAGCGCGAGGAGAACGAGATTTCCGCCGACAAGGGCGTGTTCTCCACCACGAAGGAGACCCGCCACGAGGTCGTGGTCACGGTGAAGAACGGCAAGGACAAGCCCGTCAAGCTGGTCGTGTTCGACCGGATGCCGTTCACGGACCACGAGGACGTGAAGGTCACACTCGTGGCCTCCCAGCCGACGGCCGAGGCCAAGTCCAAGGGCCTGCTCAAGTTCACGCTGGATCTCGCCCCGGGGGCCGAGGGGAAGGCGACGTTCGCCTACACCGTCCGGCGCCCGCCGACGATCAAGCTCGTCCCGCAAATCCAGCCGCCCGAAGAGGAGGGCAACTAGCCGAATTTCGAGGCCCGCGGGCTTTTCCCCGCGGCGCTCCGAGGAGAACACGATGCGCACGATCAATTCGACGATCCGTTTCCTGACGGTCCTGACGGCGGCCTCCACCCTCGCGCTCGCGGCCGACTCCGGGGCACCGGTTCCGAACGCCCCGCCGGAGCCGGCCAAGGCGGCGCCCGCGAAGGCGGCCGAGGCGCCCGACGCCCCGCCGGTCAAGCGGGTGACGGCCTACGAGGACCGGGCGCTGGTGACCCGCGCGGGCAAGGTCGAGGTCGCCGCCGGCAAGACGAGCCTCGTCCTGAAGGGCCTGCCGGTGAACCTCGACGAGAACACGCTCCGCGCGAAGTCGCTGTCGCCCGAGGCGAAGCTCGTGGGGGTCACCACGATCCTCGAGAATGTCCGGGAGGAGGCCGTCGCGAAGGTGAAGGACCTCCGGGAGGCCATCGAATCGAAGCAGCGGGAGGTCCAGACGGTCCAGGACGAGTTCCAGGCCCTCTCGGTCCGGGAGCAGAAGCTCAACGAGTACCGGGAGTACGTCCGCGAGGCGATCTCGGAGACCACGACGGTCCAGAACCCCGAGGTGGCGAAATGGACGGAGGCCGTGGAGTTCCTGCGGACCGAGCCCGAGCGGATCGCCGCGAAGCGCCGCGAGCTGACCCGCAAGCAGGAGGACCTGCAGAAGGAGCTCGGGATCCTGATGAACCAACTGCGCCAGATCCAGTCCCAGCCGGAGCGGACAATCCGGCTCGTGACGTGCGCCTTCGAGTCCTCCGCCGGCGGCGCGGCCGAGATCGAGATCTCGTATCTCATCGGCGGCGTCTCGTGGCGGCCGGAATACGACGCCCGGTGGGACGAGCAGAAGAAGACCATCGAGTTCGGCTACGTCGGCACGGTCGCGCAGAAGACCGGCGAGGACTGGACGGGCGTGGAGCTGTCGCTGTCCACCGCCCGCCCCTCGATTGGGGCGAAGCGGCCGGAGGTCGCCCTCCTGCTGCTCCAGGGCGTGAAGATCGAGAAGCCGAAGGAAGTGAAGCTCGAGGAGGCGTTCAAGGACATCGAGAAGGACCAGAAGGGCGGCGAGCCGCCGGCCTCTCCGTCCGACAACGTGGCGGCCCCGCTGGCGCGCCTCGACGACAAGGGGACGTCCGTCACCCTGACGCTGACGAACCCCGCGACGGTCCCCTCGGACGCCCGGCCGCACAAGGTGCAGATCCTCACCGTGCCGCTGCCGACCGAGGTCGTCATGGAGACGGTGCCCAAGATGAAGCCCTTCGCCTTCCACAAGGCGACGGCGAAGAACCAGACGGGCTATCCGCTCCTCGCGGGCCCCGTGAACGTGTTCCGCTCGTCCGGCTTCATCGGGACCGGCTCGGTCGAATACGTCCCGGCGGGCGGGGAATTCTCCGTCTCCCTCGGGGCGGACGACGAGGTCAAGGTCCGGCGGACGTTCGATCGGAGGCTCTACGAGAGCCCGAAGTTTTTGCGCTCGACGAAGCTTGTGACCTACGCCTACGACTTCGAGATCCGCAACCACAAGTCCGCCCCCCAGCGGATCGTCCTCGTCGAGAACATCCCGGTGTCCGAGCTGGCCGCCGTCGAGGTCTCCTTCGAGTCGAGCCTCAAGCCGACGGAGCACAAGAAGGACAAGGGGATCCTCAAGTGGGACCTCACCCTCGCCGCCGGCGAGAAGAAGGCCTTCCGCCTCACCTACACGATCACGATGCCCAAGGACCACGTGCCGCCGCCGGGGATGTGAGGGCTCGAGCCCTAAGCCCTAGGGTGGAATCGCTACGGCAGGGGCGGCAGCCGGGAAGATCGTTCGAGGACCCCTTGATCATCGTGGCCCTCCCCCGGGAGGATGCCCAAGTGAAGCGCATCCTCTCGAGCTGGAAGACGCCGCTCGCGTTGGCCATCCTCGGCCTCGGCGCCTGGGGCGCCTACGAGGGCGGCCTTTTCGGCAAGCCCCAGCCGGCACCTGCACCGCCGCCCGCCATCCCCGCCTCCCCCTTCGACGACGAGACTTGGCGCACTCCCTGGAAGGCGAGCTTCCTCGGCATCCAGGTTCCGCCCGAGGCGGCCGAGTTCAACAACGCCGGCGCGGAGCTTGCGAACCAGAGGAAACTGAAGGAGGCCGCGGAGAAGTTCCGGGCGGCGCTCGCGAAGGCGCCGGGCTATCCGATGGCGCTGCAGAACCTCGTCGTGGTCCTGGCGGACTCGGGCGATCCGGACGGGATTCGCGAGGCGACGGCGCCCTGGCACCGGCCCACCACCTCCGAGGAACTTGCCGCCGCCAGGGACCGCTTCGAGGCGATGGGCAAGGAAGCCGAGGCCCACGAGCGCCGGCTCGTGGCGATGGCCATCGTCGGAGGCTTCGAGACGAAGAAGGATTTCCCCGGCGCCTTCCAGGCGCTGAAGCCCCTGGCGGAACGCGAGACGCAGAGCAAGACACTTCCCCGCCGGATGGCGGTCCTGGCCGACAAGGCCGGCCTGTTTTCCGAGGCCGTGGACTGGGCGGAGACGGCGCTCGCGCGCTCTTGGGACCAGCCCGACATGATCGCGATCCTTCGCCGGATCGCCGAGAAGGACAAGCCCGAGAAGGACAAGCCAGAGAAGGAGACGAAGCGCAAGGCCGCGCGCCTGGTCGCCCGCTATGAGCTGCGGAAGAAGACGGCCGAGGGCAAGCTCACGCCCGAGGACCTGAAGCCCAAGATTCCCGGCCCGCCGAAGGCGCCAGGGGAGCCCGAAGGCATGCCGCCGAACCGCCCGCCGGGGTTCAACCCCGAAGGGGGCCTATTATCCCTGAAAATCTTGCGGGAATTGCGCAATGAGTACAGGCTAATCACGCAAAAGGACAGATCTGTAAAATATCTGCACTCCAAATTAATGAAAAGAAAGATCGGAAACAACTACGATGAATTGATACTACAGCTCGATAATGATGAATACGAAAGGAGAGAAAAGGCTTATTTTCAACTAAGCGATGCAGGGGTTTGGGTCGAGCCGCACCTTAGGAAGGCAATGGGCCTTACGCTAAGCGAAGAGGCGAGAGATAGGGTGAATGCCTTGCTGAACGTTAAATATGAATTACCGGTCCTAGATGAAAATGTACTCAAGAGAATTAAATCATTATATGTATTATGGAGAATCAATACGTCCTTATCTATGCGAGCCATAGAGGAAATCGCCAGAAGTTCACCTTCTTTGCGCGAAAAGGAAGAATGCGAGAGGTTGTTAAGGCTGCCTCGCGAAAAGACCGAGTGATGCAACGCGACGCCCCGTGCAAAAACTGAGTGATGATCGTAAGCGCCGCCCTGCGCCAAAACCCAGTGCCGATCAAAGTGCGTCGCCAAAGGAGGTGCCGTAGTCTTGCCGATGAAAGTTCGGTGGAGGGAATTATCGGTGCACCCTCTTAGCTACGAGAGCGGATGGTCCGGGCGACCGGGTCATTCGGAGCCTCTCGGACAGAGGTCCGGTTGTAGCCGGGCCGCAATCTGGCGGGCCGTAACGAAAGTAAACCCAGACACGGCCCCGAAAGGCTGTCGTGGGCGCCGAC
>CAYHQZ010000266.1:0-4825 GCA_964358555.1 uncultured Planctomycetia bacterium | reverse complement strand
CCGAGGAATCCCGCGAACGCCCGGAGGGCCAAGGAGGAAAACAACCGCATGCGAGCAGTCTACCGCCCCGCCCGTCATCCGAACGTCACGGATTCGCCGGCGGATCCTCCGACGGCTTTTCGGCGGGCTTCGGCTCGTCGGCGGGCTTTCGGAACGCCGGGGGGGGCGGGGGCTCTTCGGCGTCCTCGTCCTCGGGGATGGCGTCGACCGGCTGGACGCGGCCCAGGAAGCGGTCGTAGCCGGTCATGACCGCGAAGATCGCGGCCATGCCTCCGAACGAGAGCACGAGGACCCGGAGGAGCTCGTCGTAGGCGCCCTCGAGGAGGACCTGGAGGCCGAAGAGGCAGAGGGCGAGGGCGGCGAGCGCGCCGATTTTGGCGCCGGCGCCGAGCCGCTCGCTGCGCCAGAAGAGCCAGGACGCGAAGACGACGAGCGCCACCAGGAGGCCGCCAACCACGCCCTTCGCGGGGGTCTTGATGTAGCGGATCTTGATGGAGCCGATCGCGTCCAGCGGGATCAGCGACTGGAAGTGGGCATAGCCCCCCACCCGCGGCTGGATCCCGGTGTACATCGAGGGCATCCCGGCCCCGCGGCCGCCGTGGACGCCCGCGCGGTCCTGGCCGCCCCGCTGGCGGACGTTCTCCTGGGCCCATTCGTTGTTGTCCACGGGGGACGGCACGTTCGGCTTGGCGGACGGCGCCTCGGCATTGACCGGGACGATCCGGGGCGCGAGGCTCAAATCGGGGTTCAGGACGGCGAGCATCGGCTCGAACGTCTGCACCTGCTCCATGTTCCCCGAGGTCGCGACGATCTGGTACTTCTCCGGAAGCGCGATACTCCAGCCGAGCCGCAGCACCGAGAGGCTCATCTGCGGCGTGTAGAGCGGCAGGACGCCTTCGAGCCCGAGCTTGTCGGCGTAGGTCATCCCGTAGCGCAGGCGGACCTCGAACGCGGCGTCGCCGCGGCGGACCTTGGAGATCGGGACGAGGATTTCCTTGAACCCCTTCTTCCCGCCGGCATCCCGCGCGTCGGGCGACAGCGGGGTCTCCTCGTCGCCCGCCACGAAGAGGTGGTAGATCATGGCGTCCTTCGGCAGGAGCACCGAGAGATACTGCTCGCGGGTGTTCCGGACCGTCATCACGATGTCCGTGATGGTGTTCCCGTCGGCCGTGTAGGTCGACAGAAGCCTGCAGGCCTCGATGACGGCGACCATGACCGGGGCGAAGCCGTGCTGGACAACCTCCAGCGACATCTTGTACTTCGGCTGCAGGTAGCGGAAGGCGTAGAGGATCGGGACCGTGATCCCCTGCTTGTAGGCCGCCGGCACCTCGCGCTCGTCGATGGGCGCGAGATCCGTCAGGCCCTTCTCCGGGATGCGGGTCTCCGCGTCCGGGCGGGCGGCGACGAGGACGTAGCCGGTCTCCTGATCGACCCCGAGGGCGCGGGCGCCGACGTATTCGACCTTCGTGGAATCGCCCGGGGCAATGTCCTGCTGGAAGCGCAGGTAGAGCGGGTAGCTGCCCATCTTCGGGGCGTGCAGCTGGACCACCCACTCGTTGCCGTCGTCCTTCGGCTGCTCCGACTGGACCTTGATGTTCTCGCCGGTGATGTCCACGTGCTGGACGCCCTTCGGGAGCTTCACGCGGAATTCCGAGACGCCGGCGTAGAGGACCTGGTAGCGGATCGCGAGCGAGGCCGCGAGCTGCTTCTCGCCGATCGAGACGAAGTGGACGGTCTCCGCGACGACGCGGGACTTCACCTTCTCGGCCCCGAGCGTAAGGCTCCAGGGCTGCTCCAGGTACTTGTAGGCGAGCGTCACCTCGCTGCCCTTCAGCTCGGTCGGAAGGTCTTTGAGGTCGATCTCGCTCAACCGCGTCATCTTCTCGGTCTTGGCGCGGATGGCCGTGTCGACCTTGAGCGCCACGAAGCCCGTCTCCTTCTTCACGTCCACCGCCGAGATCACCGGCATCGAGAAGCCCTTCGTGACCTCGGAGACCGGCTGTTCCGCCTTGAGGAAGAGAACGTAGCGGCCCTCCACCTTCGTCTTTAGCGTCACGGTGAGGACGCCGTCCTTCTCCACCCAGTCGTCGACGTGCGGCCCCTCGACCGCGGTCAGGCGCAGCCCCGTCGGGACCTTCAGCTTGAGCGCGAAGATCCCGGCCTTCTGGATCCCGTAGCGGACCTGGGTGGACAGCGTCAGGATCTTCTCGTCGAGCGTCCCGAACGCGAGCGTCTCGACGGTCACCTCGGGATGGATGTCGCTGACGGAGAGCTTCAGCGAGTAGGGATGCTTGAGGTAGCGGTAGGCGAATTCCGGAAGCTCCGCGGGCGCGGCGGCCAGCGCCGCGGCGGGCAATGCCTTTCCGTCCCCGACGTTGGACTTCTCCTGGGCCTGCTCCAGGACCCAGCCGGGCAGGTCCGTCACGTTCACCTGCCGGATCCCGTCGGCGACGCCAGGCTCGACCTTGACGCCGGGGGCCGAGACGAGGGCCACGTAGCCCCACTCCCGCTCCACGTCGAGGGCCTCGAGGCGCGGCAAGTCGGAGAGGACCGCGCCCTTCAGGAGTTTTTCCACCTCGAGGGAGAGGCGGTACTCGCCCTCGGCCTTCGAGCGCAGGTCCACGGTGAGGATGTCGTCGACGCCAACCTGCCAGTTGTTGATCCCCGGCCCCTGGAGGTCCGCGAGCTTGAGGCCCGGCTCGAGCTTGATCCGGAAGCGAAACACGCCGGCCTCGCGGATCTTGTAGTGGATGGTCGTGGCGAGCCGCAGGGCGTCGCGGTTCACGCGGGCGAGCGTGAAGACGTCCGCGGAAACCTTCGGCTGGACGTCGCCCACCCGCAGCGAAAGCGTGAAGGGGCGCTTCAGGTAGCGGAACGCCAGGTGCAGATCGTCCGGCAGCTTCGCGTGGATCGCGGCCAGTTCCTGGACGTCCACCTGGGCGGCGTCGCGGAACTCGACGGGCTCGACCTTCACGCCCTTGCGGGCCGAGATCCCGATCGTGCCCTTCTCGCGCTCGACGCCCCGCGCCTGGACGACCGGCAGTTCCAGCTTCTCCACCTGCGCGTCGATGGGCTGCTCGAGGGTGAGGCCCAGCTCGTAGTTCTTGGCGACTTCCGTCGCGAGGGTGACCTTCAGGATCTGGCGCTTCTCCTCCTGGGTGACGTTCCAGGCGCGGATGTCCGGGCCGCGGATGTCGAGGAGGTTCAGGCCCGGCGCGGTCTCGACGACGATCTCGTTCATCGTCCCCTGGATGACGTGGAAGGAGTATTTCACCTCCTCGCGCAGCGAGCCCCGCCCGACGGTGACGAGCGTGTTCTGCTCGGCCACGACGACGGGGGCCTGGCGGGTCTTGGGCCCCGTCTCGCGCCACGACAGGAGCACCTCGGGGGCGTTCCCGCCGTAGACGAAGACGGTCGTTTTCTTGCCCGACGTCGTGGTCCCGGTGTTCGTGACCGGGGCCGTCCAGACCTTGAGATCCGGCGCCGGGAGCTCGACCTGGAAGATGGACTTGAGGGCGGGCAGGAACGGCAGGGCCATGGCCTTGCCGTTCTCTTCCTCCCGGATCCGGGAGAGGGTCTCTAGGTCCACGACGAACCGCCCCGGCCCCTGGATGAGCAGCTCATAGGACTTGTCGCCCCGCCGGACGAACACGCGGCCCGAGTCGCCGCGCTTCACGCGGACGTCGGAGAGCGAGTTCTCGATGGTAAAGAGCGGCAGGGTCTGCCATTCGGAGCGCAGCACCGTCAGGTCCACGCGGATCCGAAGCCGCGCCAGCGTCCCCTCGACGCTGCCCTCCCCCGCCATCTCGTGGAGGATGTAGGGGACGCCGGCGACGGCCGGCGGGGCCGCGGGCATGCCGCCCGATTCAAAGTAGGCGCAGCCGGCGAGGACGACGATGAACGCGGCGAGACCGAGGGTGCAAGGAACGCGACGACGCATGGCAATCCTCCCGGCGAGGCCTTGGCGGCCGGCCCGGTGAAACGTGGTTCTCAACATGTCCGGCTCCTCCGAACGAGGAGCCAATCCCAGGCGGAGCGGCCGGAAACCAGGATCCCCGACGCGAGGATCCCGAGCAGGCCGCTGGAAAAGAAGGCGGATCCGAACACGCCGGCGACCTCTCCTGCCGCCCAGGCGAGGCCGGCCGCGAGGAACGCGGCGCCGAGGCCCAGCATGGGATTGCGGAGCCCCGGCACGAGGACGAGGACGAACGCAAGGGCGGAGACGAGCACCTGCAGCGCGAGGAGGACCCCCTTCGAGAGGAAGGTCGCCTCGAGGCGCGCGGTGCCGCCGGCAAGCGCGGCGTTCCCGAACTGGCAGGGGACGGTGCCGGCCTGCGGGATCGCGAGCGACAGGGCCATCACGCCCCCCGCGCGGCCGCGGTCGGTCTTGCCCGGCAGGACGAACTCCGAAACCGAGTCGAGGGACGGCCGGTTGTTCTTGGCGTTCCGGGCGGCGTCCGCATCCGCGGCGCCGAACGCGGGACGCCGGGGGGCCGGGTCCTTCAGGGACTTGTCGCCGTCGTAGGTGGTGAAGTAGTCCCACTTGCCGTCCTTGAAGACGTATCGGCCGTCCCGGAGGCCTTCCTCCGAAAGGCTGGGCTTCGGCGCGGGCGCAGGGGTGGGCTCTTGCGAGAAGAGGCTCGGCGGCTGCTTGGTTGTCTCGCCCGGCTTGGGCGCGTCGGCCTTGGACGCGTCCGGCGGCGTGGCGACCGCGACCGGCTCCGGCGGCGGCGGGGGCATCGGGGGCTGCACGGGAACCGGGCCGGTCGGAACCGGCGCGAGCAATTTGCCGAAATGCCCCAGCGCGTACATCTTCACCTCGTCC